>JAHEZZ010000063.1 GCA_023250815.1 Bdellovibrionales bacterium | reverse complement strand
TCGAGCACTTCACCGGTTTTAAAAGCTGGAAGTCGGGCACTGATGCAAAAGTTAAGGTCTATGTGCTCCATGACGGGATGAGTATGGATTATAACTTCAGCTGCGCCAAGCATGGTGAGCTTATTCACTGTACTGCTAATTAAAAATTACTTTCCGAGAAGTCCCAAAATAGCGACCTTGGCCAGTTGATAGTCTTTTTTGACTTCCGCATATCTAATTTGCGCTGTAATAAGCCGTTGTGATGCTTGTAAAACGTCCGGCGAATTTTTTATTCCACGCAAATATTCCTCTCTAGTATTTTTCAGATAATGCTCGGACTTTTTAATATTTTCTTCAGAAGCATGAACTAGATCATGATTCAAATTAAAAAGCTTGGTGGCATTAATATATTCAGTATCTAGTTCAATTCTTTTTTGCATCTTATAATTATCATTTGCCATTGCCTGATAATGCTCTGAGGTGGACATCGACTGGTTGTCAAAACCATCAAACTCCAAGGTCATTCTTATGCCGCCAATGAGGCCATTTTCCTGAACTATTGTATAGGCATTTTCCTGGCCAATATCTTCCGTTCTCTTGGTATAACCGGCGTATAAATCAAGATGGGGTGTCCACCATCTTGAAAGTTTTGTTTTTTGAAATGTAAATAATTGGGTTCGCTGATCATATAATTGAAAGTCTCGGTGCATTTCAGGACTAAAAGTGTTTTCTGCAAATTCACTTTTAGCATGATCGTGATTATTTGGAATATATTCTTGAGTATTTAAAGTTGTGCCAGGAGGAAAAACCAAGTGAGCGACTAAATCTCTTTGCAAATTTTGGTATAAGATTTTAGCTTTTTGATAATCTAGTTGATACTGAAGCTCAGATTGTTCGAAGTCAATTTTATCAGTGCTAGTTGCAATTCCTCCTGAGATTCTTTTTTGAGCGGACTTTTGGTTTTCCTTTATCGTTGAAATCGCTAGGTCTAAAATTTTGATAACTTCTTTTTGATAAACCAATTCCCAATAAAGCTTTCTTGCATTACTTAAAACTTCATATTTAATCTGCTCTGATTTGATATCCGATATTCGAAGTGAAGATTGCCTGGCATTTTCTTCCAGCATATCCCTTCCTCCCTTGAAAATATTCATATCTAAATCAGTCGCAAGATAATTGTAGTTCTGGGTATTTTGATTTAATTTTCTTGCGGTGTTGGCAGTTCCCATCTCCAGTTTAAGATTAGGAATAAAGGATCTTCCCAAATATCCAGTGAGTCTCTCTTGTGAGTCCCGCTCAAATAAGCTTCCTTTATAATCATAATTTTGGGAGGTGACATATTTTGAAATATCATCAAACCCGAGTTCAATTTCGTCCGCAAAAGAACAAACAGAAAAAAGAATAAATAAAAATAGAGCGTAAAATCTCATAATTAATCCAAATTATCATAACCTGCAAAAAGTTCTTGTTTTTCTTTTTGTAATTTAAAAAATAAATTAAATGGTCTTTTGTTAATTTTTGGCATTTTGCCTGTGTAATGATCGCCCTCTTTTGTAAGCTCAAAATTAATATTTATTTTGTTTTTGTGATTTTCAATTTTTGCTTCAATCTTTTGGGAAAAGGTAGCAAGATCCAGGTCTTTCATTTTTAAATCAAAAATATAAAACCTAACTGTCCCATCTTCAGACCTGATAAGTTCAGACTTAAAAAGAGACGGGTTATTTTTAGTAGTTAATTTTTTGGAATCAACAATATTTGAAAGTTGTCCTCCAAAACGAGAAGGGTCTTTAGGCGCCTCGCCGTGTCCTTCGTGAGCAAATTGTTTAAAACTAAATATCATTAGAAATAAAACCAATACTCTTTTCATCTATAACTCCTCTTGTTGTTGTTCGTGCGATTTTAACCATTTCTCCGAAGATTTTTTACCGAAGTGAAAATACACAGTTGGTGTTATCAAAACATCTAAAAGTGTGGATGAAATCAGACCGCCAATAATAACTACGCCCACCGGATAAAGAATTTCTTTTCCCGGTTCTCCTCTAGATAGCGCCAAAGGAATAACTGCTAAGATTGATGGTATTGCCGTCATAAAAACCGGGATCAATCTTTCCAAAGTTCCTCTGATAACCATCTCTTCAGTAAATTTTTCTTTTTCTTCTTTCATTAAATGAAGATAATGACTAAGCATCATAATCCCATTTCGACTGGCGATTCCACATAGGGTTATAAAGGCGACAAGGGTGGCCACGGATAAAACTCTTTCGGTTAAATAAATCGCCACAATACTTCCGATTAGGGCCATTGGTACATTTAACATTATTTGAAGAGTCAAAATACTTGATCTAAAATGAATGTATAAGACAAAAAATATCGCTAGTAGAGAAAGCATGCCTAAGATCAACAATCTTTTTGAAGCATTTTGTTGACTCTCAAATTGGCCACCGTATTTAATATAATAACCTTCGGGTAATTTAATTTCTTGTTTAATTTTGCTCTGAATTTCTTTGACCAGTGATTCCAAATCACGTCCGCTGGAATTGGCCTGAATGACAATACGTCGTTGCATGTTTTCTCGGTTGATTAAGTTTGGCCCGGTGCCACGGTAGACATCGGCAATATCTTTTAATTTAATTAAATCTCCTGAAGGTAAAATTCTAATCGGGGTATTTTCAATTTTTTCGGGAGTTTCCCGTGAGTTATCATCAAGTCTGACGTAGATATCGAAGAGACGTTGTTTCTCAATAATTTGGCCAACCACATTGCCGTTAAGTGCTGTTTCTAAATCTTTGGCCAAATCGCCAGCTCTCATTTTATTTTTTCCACTTTGCTCACGGTCAATATTAATTTTTAGTTGCGGAATTTGCACTAGCGGTTCAACTTGCAAATCTACAAGTCCATGAGTGTCTTTTAAGGTATTATTTATTTCATTCGCAAGTCTTCTTAATTCCGCCAAGTCTGGGCCAAACACCTTAATGGCGATTTGCGCTCGTACACCCGAAAGAAGATGATCAAGCCTGTGGCTGATAGGTTGTCCAATGTTAATAAAAGCTTCAGGGGCAGCTTCCTTCATTTTATTTCTGATTTCTTTAATGACCTCTTCTTTTTTTCGGCCGCCTGATTTAAAGTCCACATCAATTTCGCTTGAGTTCACTCCTTCCGCATGTTCATCTAATTCCGCCCGACCGGTTCTTCTCACCGTATTTTTTACCTCAGGCACAGTTAAAATACTTTTTTCAACTATTGCTCCAATCCTATCAGATTCGTTAAGCGAAATTCCAGGCGGTAGAGTAAATGAAATGGTGGCGGTTCCTTCGTTAAAGTCCGGTAAAAAGTTTTTTCCCATAAGTGGCAAAAGAGAAAGTGCGCCAACTAATAAAAATATCGCCCCGGCAATCGCTATCTGGTGATGTTGCAAAGATTTTCTGACCACTCTTTCAGCATATTTTTTTATCAATTTTACCATTTTGCTGTCGCTGCCTTCATGCGTGGCCCTATCATTTGGCAAAAGATAGCTGCGCATTGCTGGAGTAACCGTTAAGGAAATAAACAACGAGGCAAATAAAGAAATAATATAGGCCATGCCCAGTGGTGCAAACATTTTGCCTTCTATCCCGTCGAGAGCAAGAAGCGGAATAAAGACCAAGGCAACAACAATGGTGGAAAAAACAATGGAATTTCTGACTTCCGAAGATGCAAGATAGATGACCTTAAGTGAAGAAAGCGGGTTTGCTAATTTTTTATTTTCCTTAAGTCGCCTAAAAACATTTTCGACATCCACTGTGGCATCATCAATAACCTCACCGATAGCGATCGCCAATCCACCTAGGGTCATGGTGTTTACGTTGAGGCCCATAAATTTAAAAATAATTACGGTGGTCAAAAATGAAAGGGGGATAGCAGTTAAGGTAATTGCGGTTGTTCTAAAATTGACCAAAAAGGCAAACAAAATTAAGGCCACCAGGACTGAGCCTTCCACCATCGCCTCTTTGACATTATATATTGAGTTGTTAATAAAATGCGCTTGCTTAAACAAGTCTTTTTCAAGCACCACACCTTTTGGCATAGTCTTTTGTAATTCGATAATTTCTTTTTCTATATTTTCAGTTAATTCAATAGTGCTAGCGCCAGGTTGTTTTTGAATGGATAAAATAATTGCCGGATTACCATCGATACTACTTTTTCCTCTCTTAATTCGAGCGCCAATTTTAACTTCTGCAATATCTTTAACATAAATTGCTTTTCCAAGATGTAAACCCACCAGTGAATTTTCAATTTCCTCAACAGATTGCAATCGTCCAATCGGTCGAATTAAATATTCCTGTTTATCTACGTCAATGAAGCCGCCTGAAGAATTTTCACTGATTTCAGATAAAGCGTGTTTTAAATCTTCAAGCGAAATTCCAGTTCGTTGCAACTTATCACTGGAAACTAGAATCTGATATTGCTTTACGTCCCCGCCCATAATGATGATCTGACTTAATCCAGAAATAGTCATGAGCCTCGGTCTTATCGTCCAATCGGCCAATGTTCGAAGTTCCATGGGACTTAATTCATTATTTTGTGAGCGAATTCCAATGAATTGAATTTCACCCATGATTGAAGACGTTGGTGCCATGATCGGCAGTACATCATCAGGCAAACTTTCTTTGGCGACTTGTAATCTTTCTGCCACAAACTGACGATTTCGATAAATATCCGTACCCCAACCAAATTCTACATAAATAACAGAGAGACCAATTCCGCTAGAAGAACGAATTCGCTCTACTCCTGGAATCCCGTTTAGTGCGGTTTCTAGTGGAAGTGAAATAAGTGTTTCCACTTCTTCAGGGGCCAGACCATGACCTTCAGTCATAACGGTCACCACTGGCCTATTCAAATCAGGAAAGACATCGACCGGAAGTTTTGTGGCAATGTATCCACCATAGATAAAGATAAAAATCCCCATGAGGATAACCGCCAAGCGATTTTTTAAGGAGAATCGAATCATGGAATCTAACACTATGGCCTCTTCAAACTTCAATAAAGGCATTGCCCTCAATACCCATTAGGGGTATTATAGTATTTGAATTGTTTGGTGTCCATAACAAATGAGGCGATTAAATGAGTTTAAAGAAAAAAAAGATAGTCCATAAGAAACAGTGCGATTCGTGTATTGAATCTGGGGTCCAGCACTTAAATCCTGACTATAGCAAAGAACTTAATCGGCTTAATCGGATTGCCGGACAAATTGAAGGGATAAAAAAAATGATTACTGGTCGGGCCTACTGTCCAGATATTTTAATTCAAACAAAGGCCATACGTTCCGCCTTAAAATCTCTTGATACTACTATTCTAGAAAAACATATCGAGCACTGTGTGACCGATGCCTTTAATTCAAAAGACAACAAAGATATTAAACACAAAATTAATGAACTAATGGAAATTTTTAAAAAAACTGATTAACCGCTCTTCTCGTTTCACATATAAAAAGAAAGCTAAGCAACTGACTCAGACGAATCCCAATCTGCGAAGGCCCAAAGGCCGACTTTGGGAGGTGGTATTATTTATCATCCTGATAAATAATGCCGAATAACACAGAAGCGGTCATGAAGGGGGCCTCAGTCATTAAAATATATTTTTCAAAATTTGAATTTAAATATAAAAACTGCTCAACTAAAAATCTTTTAAAGTATTTTTCCGAAGGGTATAACTTATTTTCCTGTTAAAATCGATGTGCAATCTTTTTCTTTCCAGGTTTCCACTTAATGCCATAATCTTCACTCGTCATTACATACAACTCCAAATCCAGCCATTTCCCACCAAGAAATATTCTTTTTTTGCTCAAACTTTCTCTTCTCATTTTAAGTGATCTTGCGAGAGCTTGTGACCTTTTATTTCCAGGATCAATCCCTGCTTCAACTCGATGAAGCTTCAATGTCTTAAAGGCCATTTGAATGGCCAATCCGACAGCTTCCTTACCGTATCCCATTCCCCAATGATTATTGAAGACTCTGTAACCTAAATAAGCATTTTGAAAAACTTGCCTAGAAATATCCATAAGTGAAACTCCTCCAACGAGAGTTCCATCTTTTAAAAAAATGCCAAAATCATAAAAATAATCATCTTCACGATTTTTGTTTTGAAGTTTTAATAATTTCTTAAATTCAGAGAGAGCTAATTCACTTTCTTTTCGTGGTGAAATATCCCAGTTATTTCTCTTTTTATCTTTTATGAATAAGTAAGCTGTTTTCCAAGATTGGTAATCTGAAAGGTGATAAGGCCGAATGACAACTTTTTTTCCAGCTTTCTTCAAGCTCATAAGACTTCCTTTAATTATATGAACACCAACATCCTCATTGTAAATCAAAACTCCATTTGCCGCTATAAAATGGGCCGAAGGCCCGATTATACTCATCACGTTTGAGTTTTCCGGTACGGAAAACTCAGTATTACGAAGGGTATAGATGGAATTTTTCCCATTTTTATTTAAGTTTAGGTTCGATTTTCCGATACTTTAGTCAAGATTTAATTTATTTGAGGAATTTCAATGAATATAGACAAAAAAGAGAATAGTTTATTTTCTTCCCTAATATTTTCCGCCTTGTTTATCTATGCTGGGCTTATGTCCCTCTGGGAAAATGAAAATAGATTTGACTATTCCAAGGCCGCCAAAAATGCCAAGGTCATTACTTCGCTAGAGAAGGGAGATGCAATTGACACGATTGCATTTACCGGTGAGCAAGATAATTCCATTTCCCTTAAAGACAATTATATTTTGCCGGTTAATGGATTTTTAAAACTAAATCGATTTGCAGAAATTTATTCTTGGACAAAAAGTGAAGACAAAAATCATAATACTAACTGGGAATTAAGTTGGAATACGGGATTAGATAATAATACCCGTAATCAAGGTATCTCTCAGACATTGAATTCTGGGCCGGTATATCCAGCAGAATATAAAATTGGAAATCTTAAAATTAATGCTAGCAACATTCATTTTATAGATGAATTTCGCGATATAGATACTGATAAACTGACACTTTCAGAGTCGGCAAAATCTTTGAGACTCGAAGCTCAAGGAAAATATTTTTATAAAAAATCGAATAAAGCGACTGACAATAATCTAGGTGATGAACGTATCAGTTACGAAGGTATTCCCAATGGGGCGATTGCAACTTACTTCGGACAAATTTATACCGGGCGTGGAATTGCCAAACAATTTGAATTCAAAGCAAGTTTAATTTCCAATCTTATTCAAAATGATGGAATTCTACATCATCTTGTGATTGGCAAACATCATGAAGCATTGGTCAAATTTGAGAATCATTTTAGCAAATTAAAATGGATTGTTCGAATCGGTGGTACACTTGCAGTCATTCTAGGATTTAATATGCTCTTTTCGGGATTTTTGTATATTTTTATGGCGATACCTTATATCGGAAGAGTGGTCGAAGCAGGAGTGGGCCTTTTAAGCATCTTCGTCGGAGGATTTTTATCCTTAGGTACAATCATCTTTGGCGCACTATATGCTCATCCACTTGTTGCAGCGACAATTGTTAGTGCCATCGCATATTTAATATACAATTTAAAATCCAATGCCAAAAAGACTAAGGTAAATGTTCAATCAGTAATGACTCAAGAACTTTCATCAAAGATTTCCGTAAGTCCTGAGGAACGTTTTAAATGTTTAGTAAGATTGGCGGTTGCAGATGGAAAATGTGACGAAAAAGAAAAGCAATATATTATAAAAATGGGTTTTAAATACGGGATCAGCAAAGAAAATATGAAGCTATTATTTGCCGACGCTCAAAAAAGTGAATCAAATAAGAATGTTATTTCTACTCGTGAAGATCTTATTTCTTTGGTTTGCCTGGCAATGTCCGATGGATTTTTATCCATCAAAGAAGTTTCTTTTCTCAATTCGTTTGGAAAAAGAATGGGACTTGATATCGCTGCAGTTCAAGCGGTGATTGAACAAGTCCGCACAGGAAAAATAGCAAACGACATTGTTCAAAAAGCAGCATAGAAAAGAGACCTGCATCTCCGAAAGGGAGCCTCAGTGATTAAAATATATTTTTCTAAATTTAAGGAATGGGCCTACATCTGTAACTTTTGATTTAAGAACAAAATCTATCCCTTGATGAGATTAATTTACCTTTCGCATTCTTCCAATACTCTTCTTGCTCAGTAACATCTAGATATTCACCATCAGGATCATATTCTCGCAAAGCATGAACAAGATTTAGAACACCTTCATACGCTAAATGAATATATTCAAAGCCAAATTGTAAAAATTCATTTTTTTCAGGGATGTTTCCAATCATAGATTTTTCTTTGTTATTATTTTAACAAAAATTGGTTTTTTCTTGATCGGTCCAAGCCTCACGATTTTCAAAGATTTATTTTTCATAGGAACGTCTTCTCCAACATCTCGATAACCACAGCACTTTTAACTTTTTGGTTACAGGCCCCTTTTACGACCTCATCATCAATCTCTGTTTTAATCTGTTCCATAAATTTAATAAAATGATTGCGAACTTTGCCAGTAAGACTTTCCCTTGTCGCTTCAGTAAGAAAATTCACTGCTAAATTAATGATGTCTCCACGATGCTTTTTCCAGTTCTTAGAATCTTCTTTTCGATCCTTAATCTCAAGATAGGCCTTTGCTTTGAATGGTATTAAAGCAAAGGAATTTAAAAGATTGATTCCATCTTTTAAAACAGCATTTCTCTTAATAAGCGCATAATACTCTTCGTCGAGTAATATGGCCGAGAACGAACCGACATCTGACGATTTGCTAATTGGTATAATATGCTGACCATCAAAAAGTTTTAAGTCGCCTTCCAAGCCCGCAAACAATTCAATCATTATTGGAAATTCATCTTTCGCTGGTTTTAGAAAACGGTAGAAATTGGCCTGATCGTTTTTACCTTTTTGGATTTCATAACCACCGGCCTTTACATAATCCTTCAGCGCACTCAAAAATTCTGTCCGTGGCTTCATAATGAGAACAATGTCTAAATCCTTAGTAGGCCTTATTCTTTCTGCGCCAACTTCTTCGAGTTGGAGATAGGTAGCAACTCCACCAACTAGAATATAGTCGTCGGTAAATTTTTTGAAATTTTCTTTGAAATGTGAGAGTCCTCTAATCATATTTTAGTCCAATTTTTTTTAGCAATGCTTCAAGCTCAATCTTAACCCGTTCATCATCTTCTTTTTTTAAAACAAGATAGCAGTCAACAGGATTAATTCTTTTTCCATCGGTTAGAATAGCTTCTCTATCCCAAACTTCAAGTTTTGCTTGTGCATCGTCCTCTAGGGCCAATTCATCTTGAGTAAAATTTGTATTGTAATTCTTTTTATAAATTGCATAAGTTGGAATTTGATCATCAGAGAGCATTCCGGCCTGAGATAGCGCAGTGATCCCAGAAAAAACTATTTTCTTGGGACACTTTTTTAAAAAAACAGTTCGTATTATTGGAGTTTTAATATCACTTTTCAAAAAATGCCACAGCTCACTTTTACCTTTAAAGCGAAGTATTTTAGCAACTCCAACTTTAGATTCATCGCAAAGTTCTAAACTTATAAGAGGTGCAATGGCCCTTCCTATTGTCATTTGATTAACTTTAAATATTTCTGCAATTTCTTGTTTATTTTTTCCCTCAAGGTCGCCCTTAATGATTTGTCTTATAAGTATGTTTATCGTTAATCCATTAGGATTTTTATGCTCTGCTTTTATGATCGCCTTTTCTGGTTTAATTGCAATATTCAGTGATGGTAAATAGACCTGTTTATTCTCGACGATAAAATCAAGGCCATTTTCAATCATCCTCTGAACTTTATGGAAATGTAGATCGTGCACAAACCAAATTTGCGGGTAATCTACTTTCTCTTTAATTATTTTTGCGTGTTTCTTAAATTGCCTAGGCCCTAAATTTCGGGCCTTTACATTAATCACCAAATAGGGATTCTTGTTAATGATCAGTTCTTCAAATCTATAGAGGGAAGAATAAATAGCGGGAAGACGCAATCCGCTTTTTGTTTCACCCTGCCGTACATTGAGATGTGGCAGATATTTCTTAATTGTTTTTATGGCCATACCCTTCATGGCCTCTATTCTAACACATTTGTCGTCATAATAACATTATTTTGTTAATATGATTTTTATGATGTTATCTAATTGTTTTTAAAGGACTGAATTAGCACTATCTTTATACAAAATCCCAACGAGGTCGCCCCCCAAGATATTATTCAATATTCCTTTTAGTAGGACTAAAACCATATTAATACCCTTTAGATTTTTTCCTTTCGCCTTCAATTGTGATGTTATCTTGTGTCCATCTGACATGTTAATGTTTTCAATTTTAATATTTTTAAAATATGGATTAAAATATATGTCTAAAAGTGAAGGACACTCTTTTTATCAACAGGGATTTCGCTGCTGTAAATAATTTGCTATAGAGTCCCAATCAAATCCATTTCAAGATCTGAAAGTTCAAAACTATTTATAGATAAATCCAATTTCATATGTTCAATATTACTGGTTCCTGTCAGGGGAATTATGCCAACTTGAGTAGCAAAACGAAAAACAATTTGTTCCGGCAATATTTTATATTTCTTTGCGATAAGAGCAACCTTGGCATGCTCCACAACTTGCGGATTGGCGGTTAGAAGTGAAAACCCTTGATAATGGATATCATTCTGTTTACAAAAAAGACGTACGCCCCTGTCCCAATTGCGATTAGCGTAGCAGCGATTTTGTACCATCATCGGTTTGACCTTGGCCTTTTTACACAAAAGTTCTAATTGCTCCAAATTGACATTGCTAATGCCAATTGATTTCGCCTGGCCGGAAATATAAATCTCCTCTATCGCTCCCCACACTTCAAAATCTTCTTTGCCGAGCGAAGGAAAGTTGTAAGGCCCGTGAAGCAGATATGAATCTAAGTAATCGCTGTGAAGATGAGAGAGTGAACTGGCGAAGGATTGCTTCACTTGATCTTTGAGCGCTGCTTTTGGATCGTACGGGAGACGCTGATCTTGGCCATTGATTGAAGTAAATTTACTTTGCAGCCAAAGCTCCGTTCTCGCCCGACCCAAAATAGCTTGGCCCACTAGTTCTTCAGAATAATGTTTAAGTTGATTGGCGGTATCGATGGCCACAAATCCCGCCTTCAAAGCAAGTTTGACTAAATCGGTGGTAGCATCTTTTTTCCAAGCGGTTCCATAGATAAAACTGGGGATATTATTTTTATTCATGAGTTTTATATGGGAGAACTCCAAATTATTTAAGATCTTACAAGACCTTCGAGGCCCTACTATTCATAAGAGTTTTTACTTGTGCCAAAAGATCAGCACATTCTTTGGCATTTTTATCAAAGAGCACATTTGAGGCCTGAAGTGGTCTCGTCGCCCCTTCTTTCTTAAATGATTCAAGTCGGTTGTTAAGATTATTGCGAATTGTTCTCAGTTGCTTATCATTCCAGTTATTTAAAGCTTGAAGATCCTTCATAATTACTCCTAAACAAATCAATAAAAAGATCGTTTATCTGTTCATTTCGCATAAGTACACAAGAATGTATTGTCCCAGGAAAATATCGTGCTTCCTTGGGGAACTTCTCTCTCTGAAGAAAGTTTTTTAGATATAAAAACAGACTTGAAAATTAAAGCTGGCAGCATTTATAAAAGAGAAAAAAAAGAACTCAAAAAAATAGTGCTTTCTGATAAACAAAGTATCCAGCTTTAAGAAATGATTTTAGGCATTAATGCGCGATGCGCTTTCATTTGCAGCAGAAGTGTAATGTCAAATAACATGTGTTAGATTCTGAATCCATGGAATTAGTAGAATGGGTTGTTTTTATTTTAGTTGCCGCTGCCATTTATAAATTAATGGGGCCTTTGCGCAAAAAAATAGAGCATCGATTATACCGATTTTTTCGAGGCAATAAAGCCGGCCCAAGCAGAGTTGTGAATATTACCGATTATAAAAAAAAGGACTAGCAAAATGGCGAACTTCGATTTTAATGCTCCCGAATTTAAAGCAAAATTTTACAGCCAAGTAATTATGGGTGCAGCGGCCTTGCTGGTTGTACTTCTTTTTCTCGGTTCTTATTCAGTCATTTCTCCCGGGAATACCGGAGTTATTTTTAATGTGTGGACCGGCTCGCTTAGAACTGTGCCCCAAGGAATCGCCTGGCGGCTTCCCTTCATCACCCAAGTGCAAAGTTATCCTACCGCACTTCGAACTTATACTATGGTTAGAAGAAGTGCTGAGGGTAGTTCTCAAGGCGACGACAGCATAGATCTTCCGACTCGTGAAGGACAACATATCACTCAAGATATTTCGGTCACTTTTAATACTTCAGAAAATCAAGCAGACAAAGTTTTTAAGGCCTTCCGTGGTGCAGATATCGAAGATATCGAGGCAACGTTTATCCGGCGAACAATCATTACAGTAGCGCAAAACACTGCCGGACAAATGTCTCTTTCAGAAGTTATTTCCGCTAAAAGAAATGAACTGCAAGACCATATTCAAAGCAATCTTTCGATCGAACTGGAAAAAATGGGCTTTCATTTAGATAAAGTCAATTTGGGCGCCAGTCATTTACCGCAATCGCTGGAAGTGCAAATGCAACAAAAAATGGCCGCCCAACAAGAGGCCCAACAAGCGGAATACGAACTCCAAAAACAACAAATGCTGGCGAAAGCAGAAGTGGCCAAGGCAGAAGGTGAAGCGCAGTCTATTTTAGTGCGCTCGAAGGCCCAAGCTGAGGCCAATCGTCTCTTACAATCAACTTTGAGCAATAATCTGATCCAGAGTAAAGCGATCGACAAATGGAATGGGGTTCTCCCGCAAGTTTCCAGTGGAGCAACTCCCTTCATCAATCTGCAAGCGATGAAGGCCTCCGACAAATAGGCGAAAAAAATTGCGACTGGCCCCCTTTTATTGCCGCTCCAAAGAACTATTGAAGACCAGCAAGGGATCGGCTTTTCTTGGATGTTTGCAATCCTACCAAAAGGCCAAGATGGATATTATTATCTTGCAGCGTTTGAGAAATGTTTATCGGCCAATAAGTTCGCGGGGAAAAAATATTTTATAAAATTGCTAAGATTGTATTCACAATTTTAAATATCGTTATAGGATATTAAGAAAATAAATATCACAAAATGACTTATGGGTAAAAGTAAGACTGCGAACCGAGAAGACCGCTGGTTGAGCAATTTTTATATTTAACCCCAAATTTTGAACCCGATGTTATTTGCACAGAAAGCGTTGAAATAATTTAGCGTAGAGAATTAAGAATTTTATTAAAAGCGTTGGCGAAGCGCTCTTTGTCTTTAGGCCCAAATGCCGGAGGGCCACCGGAATTGATACCGCTATCTCTTAAATCTTTCATAAAATTTCTCATCGATAATCTTTCTTGTACATTTTCTTCGGTGTAAATTTCACCTCGCACATTTAAAGCGGTGGCCTTTTTTTCCACAACTAAGGCGGCCAGGGGAATATCGGCAGTGATCACGATGTCCAATCCCAGTTTTCGAAATTATTACGGCGATTATTTTTATGCTAGGAGTTATCACCATTCCAATCTGGGTGACAGATATAATCAAAAAAGAGGCCCTCACCAAAGTCAGCAAAGGTCTCACTGCTATAACACCGTTCACTTCGCAATTAATAAAAAAATAGGATTAATGTAATGGACTCGCCCCTTTAATAAACGACCTCAAAGGGCCAAAATTGTTTAAGCATTCACAATTTTAAAAGGAGACGAGTCCGTGAAAAAGATTACAGTATTAGGAATTGAT
>JAHEZZ010000062.1 GCA_023250815.1 Bdellovibrionales bacterium | reverse complement strand
ATTGAACAAATTTTTGTCGAAACAAATAATGTCAGCGGTGTAGCGCAAATTAATGGCGGCTCAGGAAATCCAGCTCCCTATACCGCTCGCGGTGTCTACAGAGGGATGGAGGCCTGTTTAGTTAAAATTTTTGGCGATCGTTCACTCAAGGGCAAAAGTGTCGCTCTTCAAGGGGCGGGAGCAGTGGGAAGACATTTAGGGGAAATACTTTCTAAGCAAGGTGCTAAAATATTTTTTGCCGATATCAATGAAGGCAACGTTAAAAAATTTAAAGAAATTGCCCCTTCTGCTGAACAAGTTTCAGTTGATGAAATTTGCAGCATCGCAGTTGATATTTATGCTCCCTGTGCGCTTGGGGCAACTATTAATGACAAATCAATCGATAAATTAAAATGTAAAATTGTGGCAGGTGCCGCTAATAATCAGCTGGCAGAATCTCGTCACGGAAAAATTCTAAAAGAAAAAGGCATTCTTTATGCTCCTGATTACTTGATAAATGCCGGCGGACTCATGAATGTGAGTATTGAATTTGAGGGCTGGTCGGATGATAAAGCTGTTCGAATGGTGGATACTATTTTTGAACGAACTCTTGAAGTATTTAAGCTTTCCGATGCGCAAAATATCGCCGTTAATTTGGCCACAGATATCATGGCGGAAACACGAATAGATTCGATCAAAAAAATTAAAGGGGCATATCTCGAAAACCTTGGGCATCGCTTTCCTGGCCGCAAAAGAAGAGTCCTCTAGTCAGTTTTATTTTTATAGGGGTAAAAGCTACTATCTTAAAATTCAATCTCTCAGGAACTATAATATCCTGTGGAGATTATAATGGCTTTTGCCTTAACTCTTTTTACTTTTATTTTTTTTTCTTTAACAAACGCAAATGCTTTAATATCTTTTGAAGATGCAACATTCCCCGAACTTGCCACTTCCGGCCGTGCTTTGGCGATGGGGAATGCTTACATTGGCAAGGTCGATGATAGCTCTTCAACTTTTTACAACCCTTCAGGGCTCGGTACAGTTAGAAATAAACATTTTCATCTTTCAAATTTGTATTTAGAAACAAACAAGGGAGCGGTTGATTTGGGTGCAGGCGGAAACATTTCAGCAGTAGGGACTGGTATTGGTAAAAGTTTTGGATTGGATGGGACTCGTCAGTTACTTTTAACAAATCGTGGGAAGACTTCTTCCAGTCGTGTTCAGGTGATGCCCAATTTTACGGCCCGTTTTTTTAGTATTGGTTATTTTCTGTCGAGGCGGACTAAAGCGACAATGGGGCTACAAACAAATGCTAAATTTGAATATGCTTACCGTCTCGATCATGGCCCTTATGCATCCTTAAATATATCGCTTTTTGGAGGTGTATTTAAATTTGGAGCATCAGGAGCTTTGGTAAAAAGAAATGAAGCGATTGGAGAAATTGCCAGGACTGCAAGTTTTGTACTTGACGATGATAATACCAATAAAGGCCATATGCTCTACATTACGGCAGGTGGAAAAATGACTCTGCCAATTGCATTTCTTCCCACGTTCTCAGCGGTCATTCATAATTTTTCTTCCGGGGCATTTTCTCATGACGGTGGCCCTGCTGCTCCGGCGATTGTTCCGAAGTCAATGGATGTTGGTTTTTCATTAAGCCCAAAAATTGCCAAAAATTCTATCTTGCACATTGAATATAATTACAAAGATTTTGGCGGAGCATTTGCATCTGTTGGAACATCCAGAAAAAGTATGCTTGGAATGGAATTTGATTTTGGGCGATTATTTTTTATTAGATTTGGATATGGTGATGGGTTTGGTTCAGGGGGACTAGGAATTAAAACTCAAAAAATGGAAGTAGACCTCACAACCTACGCAGTTGATAGGACGGCAAATGAATTTCGAGGCAAAGAAGACCGTCGTTTTTCTCTTAATATCTCATCTGGCTTTTAGCTGGAACCAGTATATTCCCTTTAGACATTTTTTCTGTTAAATTATAAAAAATTTGAGAGAGATTATGCAAACTGAAACTATTTCGAACGAAGTGATAAAAAGACCTCTTACCAAGGAAGCAATTCCCATGAAAAAGGGTGAATCAAAAAAATTAAAAATTATTGCAAAACATAAATTGGCAAAAAAAGAATTGTTGCAAATGTTGCGAAATATTCTTACTTCAAGAAAAGTTGATGATGCTGAAATTACCATGAAGAAACAAAATAAGGCCTTCTTTCAAATTTCTGGTGCAGGCCATGAAGGAATTTTGACTGCCGTTTCTATGATTTTAAAACCCAAATATGATTATTTTATTGGTTATTACAGAGACCGTGCTTTATGTTTGGGCCTTGGAGTAACTCCTTATGAGATGCTTTGCCAAGCCAATGGCAATACCGGAGATACTGCTTCTCATGGAAGGCAAATGCCGGCCCATTGGGGAAATGTAAAGCTTAATATCGTTAGCAAGTCTTCATGTACCGGAACCCAGTTTTTGCAATCTTGTGGTTTAGCAGAAGCGGGAATTTATCTTGAGCAAATAAAAAAAATGGGAACAGAGATCGGCCCTCTTGTTTCTCATCATGATGAAATTATTTATTGTTCCACGGGTGATGGTACAACTTCACAAGGAGAGTTTTGGGAAGCACTAACAACTGCTAGTGTAAATAAACTTCCAGTTATGTTTTTGGTTGAAGATAATGGTTATGCTATTTCTGTTCCCGTCAGCGTGCAAACTCCCGGTGGATCAATTTCTAAGGCGCTTAATAATTTCCCCGGGCTCAAAATTTTTGAAGTAGACGGCTGCTGTCCGATTGAAAGTTTTGATGTTGTTAAAGACGCAGAAGAATATTTGCGGGCAAAATCTGGGCCTGTCCTCATTCACGCTCATGTTACTCGCCCGTACTCCCATTCTCTCTCAGATGATCACAGCATGTATCGAACAGCAGAAGAATTAAAAAATGAAAAAGATAAAGATGTATTTAATTCTTTTCCCAAGTTTTTAATTAACGAAGGATTTTTTTTAGAAAAAGAAATTATTCAACTAACAGAAGAGATTACGAAGGAAGTGCGTGAGGCGATGAATAGGGCCTGTGAAACAAAAACTTTTGAAGCCTCAAATGCGATGGAACATCTCTATTCATCAGACATTGATCCGACCTCTGATCTTTTTAATACATCTCCTCATTTCACAGGCAAAGATGATGTGCCTATGGCCTTGACCATCAATAAAGTTTTAAAGAGCGAGGTGATAAAAAATCCTCTGATTAGAATTTTTGGGGAAGATGTCGCTGATTTTTCTGATGAATTTAAATTTGAAAAAACAGATTTAAAAGGCAAAGGTGGTGTTTTTAAAATTACTAGTGGCGTGCAAAGAGTTGCTCGAAAAAATCAAGTTTTTAATTCTCCCTTGGCAGAGGCCAATATTATTGGCAGAGCGATTGGCATGGCAATGCGCGGGCTTCGTCCGGTTGTGGAAATTCAATTTTTTGATTATATCTGGACTGCTTACATGCAACTTAAAAATGAAATGGCGACCACCCGTTATCGATCAGGTGGAGATTTTAAATGCCCAATGGTTGTTCGGGTGCCAATTGGTGGTTATCTTAAGGGCGGTTCGATTTATCATTCACAAACGGGAGAATCTCTTTTTACTCATATTCCTGGTATTCATGTTGTTTATCCCTCGAATGCGCTAGATGCTGCCGGACTTCTTCGAACCGCTATCCGCTGCGATGATCCTGTAATGTTTTTTGAGCACAAGCATCTTTATTATCAAGGTTACAACCGCACTGCCGATCCTGGTGACGATTTTATGATTCCTTTTGGCAAGGCCAAAGTGGTGCGTGAAGGATCTGACGCCACTATTGTAACTTGGGGTGCCTTAGTTCAAAAATCAACTGAGGCGGCAAAAAGACTAGAGGAAGAAGGTAAATCTGTTGAGGTTATCGATCTTCGAACATTGGCCCCGCTTGATATGCCGGCAGTCATTAAATCTCTTAAAAAAACGGGACGTTTATTGATTGCCCATGAAGAACAAAAAACTTCAGGTTTTGCAGGTGAAATTGCTGCCAGAGTGAATGAAGAGGCCTTTGAATTTTTGGATGCGCCCATTCTTAGGGTAACTTCAAAGGATTGTTATATCGCTTATTGTCCGACTCTTGAGGAAGTACTGTTGCCCCAGGTAGAAAATGTGATGGATTCCCTTCGCAAGCTTCTTTCGTATTGAAAAATAGTCTGCCCATAAAATGAGAATAACAAAAATTAATATAAGCGAGATCGTGGGGAAATAAATTTCCACAGAGGTAGGCAGAGTGGCCACCGCTTTTAGTAACCAAATTTCAATTGAGGTTAATTTTAAAGATAAGGTAAGAAGAAAATTAATTTTGCAAAAAAAGCTTGCCATAATAAGGGGTAAAAATATTCCGATAATTGCAGTTAAAGCAAATCCCAAAATTGTATTAATAGGGAAAAAAGATTTATGAGAGAGAGAAGTTAGAAACCATTGTCCTAAAAAAATTCCCAATAAAAGTTCGTACCATTTGTTTTTGGAAAGCAGTAAAACTGTTCCATAAAATAAAAAACTATAGACAAAACTCAGAGGTGATTTATAAAAACTACCGAAAATTAAGTCGAGAAAAAAAATAGCAAAGAATAAAATTGATTGGGGTACTACTTTATTTGCTTTAACTAAAAATTCAGAAATTATTTTAAGATAACAAATTCTCTGAAGGGCAAAACATTCTGCAAAGGGAGACCATACAAGAAAAAAAAGACTTAAAATAATGACAACAGCAGTTTCCAAGAAGGGAAAACTGGAGAGCAGAGGTTTAAGGAAATTTATCAAACAACTAAAATGAAAGGCCGAAGGAGTGAATAAATGATTCAAATTAAATTTATTATGAATTTCTTTTAATTCTTTTGTCATAAACCGATAATCACCAAAAGCATATCCCAAAATTATTTCGATCTCATCTTGTGGTTTATTTTGTCTCAAAGCTTCATTTAATTTAAGTCTATACTGATCTGTAAATTCAAGGCCTTGACGATAGAACAATCTTTTATGATCGAAGCGTCTGTGTAGCGTTATAAACATCAAAATGAGAGATATAAAAAAAAGAGGAAAGAGCATAAAAGGCCCAGTGAATCGATCTTTATTTATAAGCTGCATTTTTGCAGGAGTTTCAAAGATATGGTACCTAAGCGGCTTATATCTATTTAAAAAGATTGAAGAATGAAAAATAAAATTAAAAAAAGTACCGCCTTATTTCAAAAAAACTCAACAGTCATGAATTTAAATTTGAGTCAAGCAGCTTTGAGATCTCATTTTGAGCTTTTTTATAAAGAAGACGATCTTCTTACAAATTTTCACTACACTGTTACCTTGCCGCAAGATTATGTCACTTGTCTTTTAAAAATAAAATCACCGCAAATTATTTCAGGCATGCCCTTTTTTATTGAGGCCTTTCGTTTTTTAAAAGAAGATTGTTTTACCGATGATGATTTAGAAATTTTACAATCGCTTGAAGGAAAATATTTTGAGAAAAAAGAAATTTCTTTTAAGTTGCCATTTAATGTTGCATTGACCGGTGAGCGCATTGCCCTCAATCTTTTGCAAAAATCAAGTAGCATTACCACTACTACGCAAAAATTTGTTCGTGCGGTTGAAGATGCCGATAAAAATATAGCAATTTTAGATACCAGGAAAACAACTCCCGGTTTGCGATTTTTGGAAAAATATGCGGTGAAAATGGGTGGTGGCCATAATCATCGCTTTGGACAAACACAAATGTGGATGGTTAAAGATAACCATAAAAATTTCTTTGGCGGCATTGAATCTGCTGTGGATTTTTTTAAATCTCAACACTCATTTTATAATTCAATTGAAGTGGAAGTTCATTCTCTAGAAGAGTTTGAGGAGTCGATGGAACTTGGAATCAAATATATCATGTTGGATAATTTTTCTCCGGAGCTGATAAAGAAAGTAGTAAGTCAAAAACCCGAAGGCTGCCTTATTGAAGTTTCAGGGGGAGTAAATTTAGATAATATAAAAAAATATTTAATAGACGGGGTTGATGCAATTAGTATTGGAAGTCTAACTTACGCTGCTACTGCTGTTGATATTTCACTTAAGATCGAAAAATAATTTATGAAAAATGGGTATCTTCATTTTGATGTTTTAGTTATTGGCACCGGAGTTTCTGGACTAACTTCGGCCATTAAATTGGCAGAAAAAAATCTTCGAGTTTGTGTAGTTACGAGGGCCAAAGATCCCAAAGAAAGTAATACCTATTGGGCGCAGGGTGGGATTATTTATTTAGACAATGAAAAAGAAGAAATTGTCGAAGATATTTTTAAGGCCAGTTCAAATACCAGCTATCTTCCTGCCGCTAAAACTTTGGCCAATAAATCCGGTGCAATTTTACAAGAGATGCTTATTGAGAAGGCCAAAACACAATTTGAAAGATCTTTAGAAGGTGAATTGATGTTCACTAAAGAGGCGGCCCATTCTAGACCTCGGATTTTATACAAAGGTGATTTTACCGGGAAAGAAATTGAAATTTCTTTGCTTAATTATTTAAACGATAAAAAAAGATTTCCCGAAGTGACAATTTTAACTTCTCATACCGCTATTGATCTTTTGACTCCTCTTCATCATGGAACATTACTGCAACAACGTTACGAGGAAACTAGAGTTGTCGGGGCCTATGTTTTTGATCAGGAAATTAAAAAAGTTATCAAAATACTTTCTAAAATTACCATTTTGGCCACTGGTGGTATTGGTGCTATTTATTTGCATCACACCAATTCAGAAGGTGCAAGAGGCGATGGCCATGCGATGGCCAAGCGGGCGGGAGCTATTCTTATTGATATGGAATTCATTCAATTTCATCCGACTACTTTTTTTCAAGGATCATCCCATCGAAGATTTTTAATTTCTGAAGCTGTGAGAGGTGAAGGCGGTATCTTAAGCAATGCCGCCGGTGAGAGATTTATGGGGCGCTATCATGCTGATCTTGAGCTTGCCCCACGAGACGTGGTTGCTAGGGCCATTGTTGCAGAAATGATTCTCACCAAACAGGACTGCGTTTATCTTGACATAACTCATAAAGGTGCTGATTGGGTACAAGAGCGATTTCCAACTATTTTTAAACATTGTTTAGAAAATGGAATTGATATTACTAAAGAAAAAATTCCGGTAGTCCCTGCTGCTCATTATACTTGTGGTGGAGTAAAAACAGATCTGGTGGGACAAACAAATCTCAAGGGTCTTTATGCTGTTGGTGAAGTTGCTTGTACCGGATTACATGGGGCCAATCGTTTAGCTTCCACTTCTCTTTTGGAAGGTCTAACTTTTGGCCATTTGGCCGCTGAAGATATTGCTCAAAAAATTAAAAACTTTGATGAAGTTAAGTATGAATCGATTAAGGATTGGGAGCAGGGAGCATGGCCAAGTGAACCGGCCTTGATTGAGCAAGATCATTTGGCGCTCAAACATACAATGTGGAATTATGTTGGACTAACTCGCAATTCTCAACGATTAGCACGAGCAGAAGCAATGCTTCGAGAGCTTGGAATTGAAATTCAAAAATTTTATAAAAATGCTGAACTTCGCGATGAGCTTATTGGCCTTCGAAACGCTGTGGAAGTTGGGCAAATGGTTCTGGCCGCTTCACGCCGTAACCAAAAATCAATAGGCTGTTTTTTCCGACAAGATTAGTCGGCCTGCTCGACTCATTCACAAAGAATATAAATCCGAAAAGATTTCGATGGCCAATCGATTTATAAAGATATTTTTTGTATTTAGCATATTCATTGTTTTTTTTAACAATACCCTTGGGACATGCCTCTCAGTTTCTGATGAGATTAAAAAATCATTTAAATCTCTTGATGTAATTAATGCTCCAAGAAATGAGGTTGGAAGATACTTTGCTTTTGGCAATAAAAACAATCCTATTTCTTTTGGTTTTGAGGTTGAGTTTGAGATGCGCCAATCACCTAAGCTTGGCGAATATTACAAACTAATTGGATACTCTGACAGAGATTGGTTTAATCTTCCACTTCAAAAAAGAGTGGAATTAATTCAAGAAAAAATTAAATCAAAACTAATCCCGAGATCAAAAATATTACAAAAAACAAAAATGGCCCCCGATTTTCTCGCTGATTTTGCGATAACTGCGGAGGGAAATAATTTGGAATTAGCGGCCAACAAAATAACTACTGACCTAAATGAGATCGAAGAATATGTAAATTGGGTGCAAACAAATATTGGAAAAGGGTCACTTCAGGGGCATGCTGTTTTTAATATTGAAAAAGAAAATTCAATTTCAGGTCTTTTTAGTGAAATTAAATTCCAAGCAGACATTGCCCAAGCTGAGAGTTTAGAGATGTCTTATCTTTCTTCACAAAAAAATGGCAAAGTTCCGGCGGCAAATTTTGTTCACGCTTATCTTCCTCCAATGGATTATGGAGCACTTTATTTAATGGAAGAACGTTTAAAAAAAAATGCTAAATTAGGAAAGGATATCAGATCAAAAAGAGTATATGGGACTTCATATCGCCCCGATCTATACGGAAAAAAGAAAGTCGGTTTTGAGGTGAGAAATTGTCATATAAGAGTTGATTGTTTACAAAAAGAACTTCGAGAAATAAGCATGGCGATTGAAAAAGTTAATGAAGCTCCAGCTCTTGGGCTTGATCAAGTTGGAGATATGATTAACAGTGATTTGCTTAATAAAGTTTCACAGGGACATCGGATTGAACTTTTACGATTGGCAGAAAAAGTACCAGGTGACATGCCTCTTAATTCAAAGGCATCGCGCTTCTTATACCCCCTCATGGAATGGGAAAATCACCCTCTTATTTTAATGCTTGAGAAAAAAAAGTATGAGGAATTTATTGGACGATTGAAAATAGCGCGAACTGATTTTGATCTTGAGTTAAAGTTATTTCTTTTTAACGACAAAATAAGTGTGGAAGATAAATTAAATAAACTTCGAGAATTAGTGGCCAAGTTTTCCAAACAAGTGGGCATGGCCGACTATTTGAAATTGGGAAAAGTGAGAGGCCCAGAAATTCTTTCACTGGTTGCAAAATATGATTTACCTAATCCGGCAATAAAAATATTGGCAAATACTGTTGACCCTGAATCGATAGCAAAATTACTTAAAAAAATAATGGAGATGGCCGGCCCTTATAACAAAGAAAGGATGGCCGTTTTTTATTCTGAAATGGTCGCTAATCCTGAGCATCTAATCGATATTTATAAAAAATTGGATGAGGAGGTTCTTAAAGTTATTTTGAAAGAAATGTCCGCTCAGCAATTTGTAGAATCATTACTTTCTGTGTCCGGTGAAATGAAAGAAAATTTTATTTCTATGGCCAATTATTTGGCAAAAGAAAATCCCGACAAATTGTTAACTTTTTTGGAAAGAGTTTTTGTTTTTAAACATTCATCGCAGTTGAATCTTAAAATTCTAAATGGAATTTCAATGTTGGGAGCAGAAAAGATGGCGACCATTATAAGCTCTCCATTTTTTGATTTGACATTATTATCTTCCTCTCTTTCTGCTGAGAGCGATTATTTAAAATATTTTGATCTTTTTTCTGAAAACCCCAGCGCTGCTTCAAAAGAATGGTTTTGGAATAATTCCAGGAAAAAATTAAAATATAACACGAGAACCTATAATAATTTAGTTCTCAGGAGGACAGAAAAGATTGAATCCATCGATGCGGCCAGACACCTTTTAACAATAGATGGTAAAAAATATTTTATCGATGTTCGTGACGAGCGTTTGTTTAAATTGGAGGAAGTGATTTCAGTGGAAAAATTAAAAAAATATGAAAATGAAAGGCTTCAATTTTTAGAGAACTCTAAAAAAACAGTCGTTATAAAAGAAAATATTGAATTTGATCTCCGACTAAAAGATTCTAAAGATAAGATATTTCTGATTACCAATAAGATTCATTCCGGACTATATTATGATGGCTTTGTTTACGAAATGGTAAATAGTGGTTTTATTCGCAAAATTAAATATCAAGATTGGATTCTTGAGTGGAGCCCGAGTTCTTATAGTCATTTTTTTGCCGCTGAATTTAAGGCAACTCCTGAGCAAATAAAAAATTTTAAGCAAGAAATTGAGAAGATGATGTCGACGAAACATCAATTTAATCTTCACGCAACAGAAATTACCGGAGATCTTAATTGTGCTTTGTTTGCTTCGAGCGTTTTAAACAAAAGTGGCGTCACCAAATTTTCTCCTGTAAGTTTCTGTTCAAGTTCTTCCGCATCTCAAGCTGTTTATATTGCCAATGAGGCCTATAAATCGGATGCAGTCTCGGCGGTTTATTTAAAGGAAAGCTCTAAAGACGCTGTTTCAAGCAGAAGAAATTTAGAGATTGGTATAAAGATTGGGGCAGGAGTGGCGGCAACAGGAGGTGCGGGTCTTATCATTTATTCGCTTGACTAAAATGACAGACCCCCAAGATAAATCTCAGGGGTCTTTAGGTGGGATGGCGATTTCTCGCGAAAGGGCCTAGTTCCCAATCCGTTGGGAGGTCCAGGAGTTTTGGTTGGCCGCCTCAGCATATAAATGAAATGAGTCCTTGCTGATATTATCCATGAAGCGGTTGGGCGCTATATCTTTTTCTGCAAGTCCTTTATGCTATTTTTGAGAATTTGCTGGAATGTTCGAGTGACCATCCATCTACATCAAAGGAATTTACGATGCGGTTACTTGTCACCTTTGTCAGGGCATGGCGAATTTGGCAGTCTAACCAGCATTCCACGATAATGTTGTGCTTGAGTGTTGAAAAACTCCAAGTACAATGGTCAAACTTTGCAAAATGCAAGTCACAATGGGTAATATTTGAAAATTGAAATTGGCAGTTGATAAAATTGCACTTTATAAATTCGCAATTTTCCATTCTGGTGGCGAAGAACACGCAAGAATCGAAGGTCACGTTTTTGAAAGTTGTTAGAGAGAAGAGTGAACCGGAGATAGTTAAGCTTTTGAAATTACTGTTGACGATTGACTCGTTTTCAATCACTTCATAAGACTCTTCCGTCATCCGGAGAGAGAGTGGATTGATGGTTGTGTCTGTCAGAGTTTTCATAACGCGGACCCCCTGTTCTTGCGTATTCCCTAATTGCAGTATGCAATACATGATGCAAATTGTCAACAATGAAATTTCGCTAAGCAATAAAACAATTGCTCCGATAAGCAAAATAGAGTATTTAAGGGCCCAAAAAATTGCAGGAAACATCTCATGTCGGAATTTCGCAGAGAAAAAATCAATGAATTTCTAGGAATTGTCCGCAAATATATGCAAGTCCGTGGAAGTATGAGCCAAAAACAGCTTTCGGAACTCAGTGGATATGGAGATTCTACAATGAGTCGTTTTCTCAATCAAAAAACCAATGATCTAAACTCGCAGATGATTGCAAAAATAGTGGCGGTTCTCAATGTTCCACTGCACGAAGTAATTGATTTTGTCGATGAGGAATTTACCGATAAGTTTAAGAGATTAGTGCTTTTTTACAAGGAAGAATCGAGCACTCAAAATGGGGAAATTGATCAAGCTGTTTTGTCTGAAACAAGTCCTGGTACTCAGCATCGAATGGGGGAGGGGAAGACAGAAAAAATAGTGGCGCAAATTCAAACTGGCCCTGGACGTATGAGAAATATTCCTTTTGGGGGAGAAAATGAAAAGGTTATTGGGCCCAGTTTAATCTCTGAAAATTTTGAGTCGTTAAGTGCCAAACAGAGATTGTACATAAAAGATTTTTTTGACTTGGACCATGATGGAAAGGATTTAATTGTCGATGTTGGAAATAATGTTATCCGCTATATTCGTCAGAAAGGTTTGGAATAAATTTTTAATTTTATGCCTTATAATTTTATTTTTTTATTCTCAAAAATTATCTGCGACACCAGGTAAAGTTGAAGTCTGGTTTTTATCGGAAACTTCCGTTAAGTCTTCCTGGCTGCCAGACCCTCGTTATTTTATTTTTTTTGATCAGTACGTTCAAAATTCTTTTGATTCTAATTGTATTCCAATGGGAGAAGGTTGTTTTCACCCTCAATATGGAATGATGGAGGCCGACAATTCGTATGGGGGGATTGAGGGGCCCCATGAATCAAAGGTAAAAACAATTAATTCACTAGAAACTGAAGTTATGAATTGCGATAAGAATTATTATTTTGATTTATATTGTGGGAAGGCCCTTTCACATGTTGTTCAAAAAGAGGGAATGGAATTATGGGTCGATAATAGCGGAAGTTTTAAAAGCATCGATCTTCCAAGGCCTGGGGACATTTGTTATCGTCAGTCATTTGCCGAAAAATTGCGGAATGCTTGCGAAGGAAGAGTTTCATTTTCTTCTTTTAACACTTCAATTAAACCTATTTCAGATTTAAGTGTCATTTGTAATAATGTCGGGGGCAACGACACGATGAGAATTATTCGCTGGATTTCAAATTCTGAAGCAAAAGAACTTATTATGATTACAGATGTCAGCGAATATAACGACAAACTTGAGGTCTACCTCAATTCGATTGGCGCTCAAATTAAAGGTATTGGGACTAAACCATTTTATGCTCGAGATTTAGATTCGCATTTAGCGGAAGTCAAAAGTAAATGCGCTCAAAAAAAATAATTCCTTCTTGACGATGGGGGCGTATTTTGTAAACTGTTGCAAATGAATGCCTGGAAAAAATTGATTGATTGGTCTAATGGAGAGTTTAATTCTCTGCCTTGGCGAATGAAGCGGTCTCTTTATCATACTTTAGTTTCTGAAATAATGCTTCAGCAAACAACAGTTTCTACTGTCCTTAACCATTTTGATAAATTCATTGCTATTTTCCCCACACTAGAATCTCTAGGAAATTCCAGCGAAGAGAAAGTTACTTTGCATTGGAGTGGGCTTGGTTATTATCGTCGAGCAAGAAACTTATTAAATGGAGCGAAATTTATTGTCGATCATCATAAGGGCACAATCCCCCTGAATTTTGAAACTCTCATTTCGATTCCAGGGATTGGGCCTTATACTGCAAGCGCTATTATTGCCATAGGAAGCAATCAAAAATCTCTGGCCCTTGATGCTAATTTAGAAAGAGTTCTAAGTCGAGTTTTTAATCTCAAGCTTCCCTGGGGACAAAAATTAAAAGAAGAATTGCACAAGCGTTTTGATCAAAAAAAATTTCCCCCAATCTTTTATAATAGGCCCAGGGAAATTCATGAGTCATTAATGGATTTAGGAAGAAACTTTTGTTTGGCCAAAAAAGTTTATTGTGAAAAATGTCCGCTCTCCACAATATGCCTGGCCCATAAGAAAAATGATTTTCAAATAAATAAAGGGGGCAAAAAAGAATCAGTGGTTGGGTTACAGCTGGTGAGGTTTCTTATTACCAACAAAAAAAACAATGAAGTTTTAGCTTATGTCAAAAAGAAAGGGCAATGGTTAGAAGGGCAAATTGAAGTCCCCACTTTCATTTTAAAAAGTGATAATAAAAATCTGACTCAATACCCTTATCTCAAGTCAGATGAAAAACTCAAAAAACTATTGAAAGATGCCGGTCTGTTTACTTCTCATATTACCAAGTACAAAATTAAAAACTTCGTTGTGAGTTGTGATTTTGAAGATTTTAATCAATTAGCAGAAATTCAAAAAAAAGATTTTCATTTTTATGCCTTAAAATATTCTGCCAATCATTTTTCAACTGCTACATTAAAATCTTTCAAGTTTTTAGTATAAAATGCTATAAGGTTAGGTATGCGCTATTTTTTTCTTATTTTATTCTTAAT
>JAHEZZ010000208.1 GCA_023250815.1 Bdellovibrionales bacterium | reverse complement strand
ATATTTTAGACGGAACAGTTTTCAGAGAGCCCATTATCTGTAAAAATGTTCCCAGACTTGTTTCCAATTGGACTAAACCCATTTGTATTGCCCGCCATGCTTTCGGAGATCAATATAAGGCCACCGACTTCGTCGTTAAAGGCAAAGGAAAATTGACCATTACATTTGACGGAGAAAATGGTCAAAAACAATCTTATGAGGTCTACAACTTCAAAGGTGATGGCGTTGCCATGGCAATGTATAATACCGATGAATCAATTGCAGGTTTTGCTCAATCTTGTTTTAATATGGCCATGGCCAAAAAATGGCCCCTCTATTTTTCATCAAAAAATACCATCCTCAAAAAATATGACGGAAGATTCAAAGATATTTTTCAAGAAATTTACGAAAAAAATTTCCAGAAAAAATTTGAATCGCTGGGTATCGTTTACGAACACAGATTAATTGACGATATGGTGGCCAGTGCTCTTAAAATGAACGGCGATTTTATTTGGGCCTGTAAAAATTATGATGGAGATGTGCAATCAGACACCGTAGCACAAGGATTTGGGTCACTTGGGCTTATGACTTCCACCTTGCTTACCCCCGATGGTAAAACGATGGAGGCCGAGGCTGCCCACGGAACAGTTACCAGACATTTCAGAGAGCACCAAAAAGGCAAACCAACTTCTACAAACCCAATGGCCTCTATCTTTGCCTGGACTAGAGGATTGGCATTTAGAGGAAAGCTGGACAATAACCAAAAACTAGTAAAATTCTGTGAAACCTTGGAAAAAGTATGCATTGCTACTGTTGAGTCGGGTAAAATGACCAAAGATTTAGCAGTTTGTGCTCATGGAAATAAGGTCATGGAAAAAGAACATTATCTCAATACTGAAGATTTTTTAAATGCTCTTGATAGCAATTTAAAAAAGGCCCTCACTCTTTAAAGAAAATGGGCCTAAAAGGCCCTTTTTTCTTTTTTACAAAGCAATTTAATCCCCAATCAAATAGCACTATAGTGCCAATGCTTAATCGTTTTGGGGGAAATTTATGAAACTTCTTTTAATAATTATTTTACTTGTTTCTTTTAATTCTCATTCTCAAGATTTTATTGAAAACGATCCCATGAATATAGATGGGGCCCTTTCTCAAAAAAGAGTTTCCCCCTCTGAACGGCTTAAAAAAATACGTCAAAAACTTGAGGCCCAAAATGTGGCCATGGTTCAAAAAAAAATCGAACAAATTCGAGTGAAACATGAACTTCAGCTTATGCACAAACTTCAGGCCAGTTTTGCTATTCATCTAAATACAGCTGGCAAGGCCATCAAATAATACCAATTTGCCCAATTTATTGACATCTTATTAAAAAAAAGACAGATCATAAATACTAAAATTTACCCCCCCACTCAACATTCACGTCATTAGATCGATCTTTATCCTTGGCATACTTCTTGAAGATCAAAAAATAGATTTAGTATTTTTATTCTTTATTGGAGGGTTTTATGAAACCAAATCGAATTTTTTTGTTATTAAGCGTTGTTACTTTACCAGTAATTTCAAGCATCACCTATCATCAACTGCACTCAAAAATTGGCCTAAACAATTGGGGACAAAAATGTCTTAGTCGAGAATTAGCGTCACTCAAAAATACCAAATTTAATATTAAAGAATATGTATTAATTAATAAAAATTTAGAACAACTTGATTTAGAGATTGAATCAAAAAATAAGGACGAGAAGTTTTTCCAAGAAAAAACTTCTGAAATTACTAAAATCAAAGATCAGATAAAAAAAGAACGAGAAGAAACTTTAGAAAAATCCAGAAAACAAGAATTAAAAATTGTAGAACTAGAAAATGAGCTCAATTTGAAACCACATCTTCCAGAAGTTGAAAAAACATCCACACAAAATTTATCGCCTCTGTCTGAAGATAAGAAAAAAGAACTTATTGAAAAGATTGCGGCCTTAAAAAAAGACAAAGAAATATTTGCTACCCAATTATCAGAATCAAATTTGTTGATTGAGAATGCTGAAAATCTTTTAGAAAGGATTTCATCTAAGCTTGTAAAAAAGGTTGCCCCCGCTGTAGATGAAAAAAAAGAAACAGTAAAAGATGAAAAAAAAGAAACAGTAAAAGATGAAAAGAAAGAAACAACCACAAAAGATGCCAATATAACAACTCTACAAGAACAACTTTGTGATAAAGAAAGAAAAATTGCAGAATTAGAAAAAGAAGTTGAAGAAAATATAAAAGATAAGGAGGAAATCGCCAAAATAATTTCAAGAAAAAACAAAAAGGAAGATTCACAAATAGAAATAAATTCTAAAAGTGATCAAATATCGAATGCCTACATGCAAATGATGGCGCAAATGTCATACGTAATGCAAAATGTTCAAATGCAAAAAATGCAAATAATGCAACTTATGAACAACGCATTTCATCGCCCTTATTCAGTCGGAATGAATGAAAACTACTCTTACGGAAATTATTACAACGACCAATTTTCTCATAAACTTGGTCAAGGATTTTTTGGCATGAATCCAAATATGAACGGGCCATCTAATGCGCCAGTGACAAATAATTATTTCTACGGGCAAAATCCTTTTATTAACAGTTCCTCAATTCCTTTTGCTCCTTACTCTGGCGGGTTTGGCGGACAAGGTATGGGGCAAAATGGAATGGGCCAAGGAGGCACACCAACAATTTTCCCAAATTATAATCGAGGAATCGGCAATACCAGCTTCTTTAACTTTAGCAGCATCCCCACAAGCATTTAAATTCTTGCCAGTTTACCGCCTCATTTTGAAAGTAATGAGGCGACTCCCCAAGCCCGAGTATTTTAATCTGTATTCATAGTATTAATTAAAATCACGATATTTCCGATAGACCCACTGAGCAGTAAAATAATCCTTCAGACCAAGTGAAGTTTTTATGAATAAAAAAATAATGTTAATAAAGAAATGCCATCACTGCGGATGTATTATGGAGCTGGCCTTGGAAATAGAAAAATGTTCTGAATGTTCACAAAGTTTTTTACCCTCAAATTATTTTGCCAAGGTGCACAGGAAAGAAAAAGAATATCACACATTATTTTCATCAAGTGCAGAGCTTCATGAATCAGAACTCATCAAAGGCCTAAATGTTCTTTGGTAATACCCAAAATTACTGTTAGAATATTTTCCTATTTATGACAGAAAATATCTCTTTAAAAGAAGCAAATAATTTTTGCGAAATATCTGATAAGCAATTTGGCCTTCCTGCCATATTAGTAAATTGGCTTAGAGAAAGACCCCTTAGCGATCAAGAAATTAGCGAATTGCTTTCACTAGATTTAAAGTCACTGCCCAACTTTGAAAATCTCCTCGATTTAGAAAAAGCGGCCATTCGTATCATTCAGGCCATGACCAACAAAGAAAAAATCGCCATCTATGGTGACTATGATGTTGATGGCACAACCTCATGTGCTTTGCTTTATCATTTTTTTAAACTAATAAACATTGAGGTGGAACTCTTTCAGCCTGGTAGATTTATAGAAGGCTATGGACTTCATATTTCCTCAATCGATAATGCCTTAGCTAAAAAAATAAAAGTTTTGATTACCGTAGATTGTGGAATTACTTCTCATGCAGCAGCAACCTATGCGAAAGAACAATCAATCGATCTTATTATTACTGACCATCATAAGGATATTGCTGAAAATTTACCTGAAGCTTTTGCTGTTATTAATCCTAATCGAAAAGATGAACCTCCCAATTGCGAGCTAGGATCCCTTGCAGGAGTTGGTGTGGCATTTGTGCTCGGACTAAAAATAAAAAGATTACTAGAACAAAAAGGGGAAGTGGTCCCAGGCCTTTATCCTCTTTTACAATTTGTGGCCCTAGGAACACTTTGTGATATGGCCAAGTTAACACCTACCAATTTAAAACTTGTAAGGCATGGACTTAAAGTTATGGCCAAGTCCACCAATCTCGGGCTTAGAACTTTTTTTTCTCATGAAGATCTGATGTTAGACTCCATCCAAGCAGAAAAATTAACCTTTGAAATTGGCCCAATGATTAATTCAAAAGGTAGACTAGACCATCCAGAACTTGCACTAAATTTACTTATAACCGATCAAGGTGATATC
>JAHEZZ010000207.1 GCA_023250815.1 Bdellovibrionales bacterium | reverse complement strand
TAGAAGTTTGTTTGATTTAATCAAGTAATTTATTATTTTGCCAGAGAGGATGGGGACTTCTTTTATAAAAATTCCTGGGTCAGTATAATTCACTCTTAATTAGTGCCCCAAAAATAGGGCGCTTTTCTTGAGTCTTTTCTCGGAATTTTTAATTTTAAGCAGCTATCTATTTGATTAGATCTGTTTAAAATATTTTTAAAAATGGGAAGCGAAATCCCTGTAGAATGATAGTGTTGGTGGATAATGAAATCACAAGATTTTTCGATTGAGAGAATTTTATTAGTATTGGGGCCAGTAAGGTTTATCATATTTTTGCTTTTTCCTTTTTTGCTTGCAATGTGTTCTTACTCTTATTCTATTGATCATAGTATTGATGATTATGTTTTGCATTTGATGGTTTTTTGCTTGTTTATCAATGATGTGGTTCTTAATCATTGGAATAATTATAGTTCTTATTATAATAAATATCTTAACTCCAATCAAGGAAATGAAATTAAAAATAGTAATTTAAGTAATTTATTACATGTAAAATTTATTAAAAAAAATGGCAAACATGATCCCCGTTGGATTTCGCCCTATATGCAAAAAGCAAGAAGAGAGAATCATCGTTTTTTATATTTATTGCTTGCATTGGTTATATTATCAATCATGATTGATAATATTCCAGGATTATACCGTGATTGGATTGTTTTTTTTCTTTCAACCTTTTGGTCATACCTTTTAGTAAGAGAAATTTATCATCAGTCAAAGAATGTATTAATAAACAAAAAATTTAAAATTCTTTGTTATAATTTGGCATTTATTGTTTTTGTTTTTGGTGTTCTCATCATTCAAAACTAGGAAACTCTGTATTATGAGCGGGGCAGGTAATTTTATTGTTGTGTGTTTTGAACTAACAATTTGTATTTCCCAAATCCAGCTTCCGCACACGTAAAGAGAATTTTTTTGATGAGGCTATATTTAATTGTTTTATCCGCAATGATATTAATCATGCCTTTTTTAGTCTCGCTGTTGGATATTTTTTCTGAAGTGGGCGCCATTTGAATAACTTGGTTTGAGAGGGATTTTTTATTTATAAGCTCATTGTAAAGTGAAATAATTCGTCTTCCATTTTCATCGACTTTCATTTCACTTTCTGACATGTCGATAATCTTTTTGTTGTCTACCCAAATGGCGTTTTTTGCCACCTGAAGAACAATCCCAGTGTGAACATAATCATTGGCAATAGATTTTGGAAGTTCTAGCGTTTTATCAATATTAAATTCAACTCCTGAAGGGTTGTAGCTCATAACTAAAAAGACTAATAGGATTGTAATAATATCAAGAAGAGAAGTGATATCGATATCACTGATAATTGCTTTCTTGGGTGTCATTTTATGCTTAAATGATCTGGCCATTTTTCACCTAGCTTTGAATATTGGCAAATACAATATTATCAAAAAGTTTTTTTAGTTTTACATCGAGACCCTGGGCATCTTTGAGATAAATTTCTTGATCCGTTTTTTCTAGAATTCGTACGGTGTCCATGATTTGTACAATCTCTTCATAGGTGATATCGGCAATTGGTTCTAAAATTGCAGTATTTTCTTTAGGGTTTTCTTTTTTTATTTCGATTAAAAATTTTTTGAGTTCTGGAAAGTCGTATTTTCCATCGGCCATTTTTCCAAATGTTTTGAGCGTCTTGGATGGGACTCCAATTGAAACGATAATTATGTCTGAATCAACTTTTAAGGTTAATGCCAAAGGTTTATCTTTGGTTTCATCTTCGCTAATAATTGGAGCATCTGATGAAATTTCAAAAATTCTTATAAAGCTGGCCGACATTAATAGAAAAAAAATGAAAATAAAAACGCAGTCTAGAATGGGGACAAGATTTGGCTTTTCGAAACTTAGTTTTTTTCTTAAGCGACCTGGGCCTTTATACATTTGTCATACTCATTATTTAAGGGGATATTTATACTTCTTTTTCATTTTTTGTTCCTAGTAGGTCCACAAGCTTTACTGCATATTCATCGATCTCTGAGGTGATTTTTTCTGCTTTGGCAATTAGAAATGCATGGATAATCATAATGGAAATAGCGGCAATCAGGCCCAGAAATGTAGTGTTCATTGCAACGGCAATGCCGGTGGCAAGAATTTGCGCTTTTTGTTCAGGGTCAGCCGCAGAGATTGCCGAGAAAGATTGAATCAGGCCTTGAATAGTTCCAAGAAGTCCAAATAGAGTTGAGAGATTGCTTACTAGTTGCATGTAATTTAATCTAGTTTCAATTTTGGGAATAACCTCAAGGGCCGTTGCATCGAGTGCATTTTGCACTTGGGTTAAGGATAGATTTGCTCTTTTTAATCCACTTTTTAAAACTTTTGCGAGTGCCGCCTTACTTCCAGAGCAAACTCTGATTGCACCTTGAATATCATTCGAAAGAATATAGCGTTGGAGTTCATTCATAAATGAGCTTCCATCTACGTCAAAAGTAAAACTGAGTTTAATAAACTTTTCGATTGCAATGGCAATTCCAAATGACCAGACGAAGAGAATAATCCACATGAATACTCCACCTTCCACCATAAAATTAACTACGAAATGAAATAGTGATTGTTCGTTCCCTTGCATCTTTGCGCTCCATTTTTTGGGTATAAGTACAGTTTAAATCAATTTTGCTTGATGTGGTGATAGATAGGAAAAAATTTGTCTTAACACTCATCACGTTTGAGTTTTCCGGTAGGGAAAACTCAGTATAACCAACAAATAGAGTCAGTAATTTTTAGGGAAGAGCGCTCTTTCAATTCCTTCAATGAAGGTATGTATAAAATGAATGTGAATCTCTTGAATTCGGCTAGTGACTGATGATGGGATAATTATTGGTACATCAATCATACTTTTTAGCTGGCCACCTTCTTTGCCCAAAAGCCCTACAGTGATAAGACCTTTACTCTTGGCCATTTTTGCAGCTTCGATAATATTTTTGGAATTACCGCTAGTGGAGATGGCCAACAAAACATCGCCTTCGGATCCCCAGGCTTCAATCATGCGAGAAAATATGATGTCTGGCCCATAGTCATTAATCACACAGGTCATGTAGGAAGGATCGTTGAGTGCCATGGCCGGCAGAGGTGCTCGGTCTTTGCAAAATCTTCCCGTCAGCTCTTCGGCAAAGTGCATAGAGTCACACATCGAGCCACCATTGCCACAAGAAAAAATTTTATGTTTATTATTAAAGCATTCAACAAAAGTGTTAATTGCCAGATTAACTTTTGTATTGAGTTCGGAAGAGTTCAGAACTTTTTGATAAAGATCAATAGCTTCTTTTAAGTTGGCCTCGAGATACTGTTTCATAAAATTAGCAAAGTTCTTCTAATGTTTTTTTGATTTCCTCTTTTGGCTGGATTCCAACCAAGGTTTTAGCGGCTTCACCATTTTTGAAGAAAATCATAGTTGGAATCCCTCGGATTCCAAATTGCTGTGCTAGTTCGCCATTTTCATCAACGTTAACTTTAACTATTGACGCCCTTTCACCTAATTCTTGCGCCACTTGATCTAAGACCGGTGCTAAGGCACGGCAGGGGCCACACCACTCTGCCCAAAAATCGACAAGAACTGGTTTCTTAGAATTGATAACAGTTTCTTCAAAGGCAGCTTGGTCAACTTTTGTTACATTGCTCATATATATTCTCCTTATCTGCTCAATTATATAAATTATTTATCAGTACGGTCTTCAAATCTACTCTGACCAGTGCGCAAGTTCAAGGGATACAGCAGGGGCCAATCAAGTATAGTTTAGATAAAATGAGATTCTAATGCTGCCTGCAAAAAATGGTGTAAAATGAGCAAATGGACAGGAATTATTTACTAAAATCGCCGTTTAGAGCGGCCAAAGCCGCTAGGTTAATAGCTAAATCAATTGATGTTCTTCTAATGTTAGCGGTGGCCTTTATTTTTTATCCATTCGGTGTCATTATTGCTGTGGCCTATGGTTCAATTTGCGATTCTCTCGGTGCGGGGCAGTCGCTCGGGAAAAAATATCTCGGCTTCTGTGTTATCTCACTTGAAGATGGCCGTCCCTGTTCTTTTAAGCAATCTCTGATTCGTAATTTGCCAATCACTTTGCCTTTAGCTTTTTTAATTTTCCCTA
>JAHEZZ010000206.1 GCA_023250815.1 Bdellovibrionales bacterium | reverse complement strand
AACCATCTCAACTTTTATAGGTTTTAAATTCAATTTATTCTTATCTGCCTGCAAAAGAGAATAAGTCTTATATAAATCGTCATTTAAAATTTCAATAATGTGATCAAAAAATTGATTTAACTTAAAATAATCATCATGAACAAGTTCTAAATTACAAGAAAAATCGGCCTTGGCCACTTGATCTACCGTCTCTGATAAATCATGAATTATGTGGGCGTTCATTCCCAGCATAATTTGCACAGTTGGTTTAGCACGAGTTGAATCGTTGGCGATAAAGGCCTGCTGCCAGGCCATGGGAGTGTCATTTTTTTGCCCAAAATAATATGAAAAAAGAGCGTCACGGTACATTTTGGAAAAAGAAACCACCATCTTGCCAATACAATCAGGTCTTTCAAAGTCTCCACTATCAATCTGAGTTCTAATCCCATTGGTGACAATGGTATAAATAGAATTAAAATAGGCCTGATGCATTTTGTGTGACAAAAAATAATTATTCAGCTCTTTTAGTTCCTTTTCGACGTCCCCTATACTGTTATATTGATGGCCCAAAAGCTCTCTAAAATAATTTGTTCCATTTTCTCCTGCTCTTATATTTAAAGCGCAAAAAAAAGACAGTCCCAATACAAAAAAAGATTTAATAGCAAAAGACATTTTGACTCCTAAAAAACAATTTATTTGAATATAGCACTGCCGGTTGCTTGCCTACAAATAGAACTCCTTTCTATGAAAAAGAGAAAAATTTACAATATTTTAACTATAAAAACGCCGCATTAAAATAATATTTCCATGACAAAAACAATTCTTTTGGTGAAAATACTGCGCTCACTCCTCGTTCATAACTTTTAAGAAGGCCCTCATGCAAAATGAAGATCAAGAAAACACTAAGCTTTATAAAATACGCCACTCCCTAGCACATATTCTGGCACAAGCGGTACTCGAGCTCCGCCCCGGAAGTAAATTGGGTTTTGGGCCACCCATCTCTGATGGTTTTTACTACGATTTTATTTTCCTGGCGCCAATCACGGAAGATGACTTCAAAGAAATTGAAAAAAAAATGAAACATATTATCAAACAACGGCAACCCTTTAAAAGGGAGGACTTGATTCCAGATTTAGCACTTACTCGCATTGATAATATGGGCGAACCCTACAAAAAAGAATATGCCAAAGAATTAATCGCCAAACACAATTTAAAAGACCTCTCATTTTACACTAACGGAAAATTTGTCGACATGTGTGAAGGCCCCCACGTCGAACATACCGGAGAAATCGATCCAGGCTGTTTTAAGCTTCGAAGTATTGCCGGGGCCTATTGGCGAGGAAATTCCAGCAACAACATGATGACTAGAATTTACGCCTTTGCTTTTGAAACCAAGGAGCAATTAGATGCCCATGTTAAAGCACACGAAGAGGCCCTCGCTCGCGACCACAAAAAACTGGGCAAAGAACTCGATCTTTTTCACGTCGATGAAGAAATAGGAAAAGGGCTACCCCTGTGGCTTCCCAATGGAACAGTCATCCGAGATGAAATCGAAAAATTAATGAAAGAATTGGAATTTAGAGATGGCTATAAAAGAGTCTCTACCCCTTCCCTTACAAAAATTGGCCTATATAAAAAAACAGGCCATCTTCCTTACTACAAAGATGGCATGTTTCCCTTTATGGATATGTTAGAAACCACCAACGAAAAAGGTGAAGAAGTGCGGGAATCATATGCCCTTCGCCCAATGAACTGCCCCCATCATCACAAAATATTTTCCGCAAGATTGCGCTCCTACCGAGAACTCCCTCTGAGACTGGCGGAATATGGCAACGTCTATCGCTATGAAGACTCAGGCGCTTTATCGGGGCTTCTGCGGGTGCGAGGCATGTGTATGAACGACGCCCACATTTATTGCACCGAGGAGCAAATTGAAGATGAATTTTTAAAAGTAATGAAGATGCATGAAAAAGTATACAACATGCTAGGGTTGACAAATTTTTGGATGCGCCTTTCTACTTGGGACCCAGAAGATCCAAAAGGCAAAGACAAATACGTCAACGATCCGGGAGCTTGGGAGCGCACCCAAAATATCGTCCGCAGGGCGATGGAAAAATCGGGGTTACCCTACAAAGAAGTCAAAGGCGAGGCCGCTTTTTATGGCCCTAAAATTGATTTCCAAATGAAAACAGTGACCGGGAGAGAAGAAACAATTTCCACCAACCAGTTAGATTTTGCCGTTCCCTCTCGTCTTGATATGTCCTACGTCGGCGCCGACAATCAAAATCACAGGCCCTACGTCATTCACCGAGCACCAGCGGGAACCCATGAACGTTTCACCGCTTTTTTAATTGAACATTTTGGCGGGGCCTTCCCAACTTGGCTTGCCCCTATTCAAGTTATAATTCTTTGTGTTGGTGAAACTTTTGAAAATTATGGACGAGAAATAGTTGAAATGCTTCGAGAAAATATGATTCGCGCCGAAATGGATGATTCTAGCGACTCTTTTAATAAAAAAATTCGCAATAACTCCAAACAAAAAATTCCCAATATTTTAATTATTGGAGAGCAAGAAGTGAATAACCAAACAGTCACCCTCCGCCGTCACGGATTACAAGAGCAAACAGCAATGAAAAAAGAAGAATTTTTAGCTTGGGTGAATGAAAAAATAAAAACACGAGCACTCAACTAATCTTTGATAAAATAAGGCGAGACCACTGCTAAAACATCAAACCGAGCTCTAAGCATTTTTAGAAGTGAAAATACCCCGGCAATTTTTCGATCAATAAAAATATATTGATAAGGAGGATTGTCGATCTTAGAATTTTTAAAAATACTTATGCCAAGCTGGTAAACTTGATCCGGTAACGATGTCTGTCCCCAATCAAAATCACTGGAATGCAAAGGTGAAACACACAATTTAAAATAATCAAAAAGTAAATCCCTATCAATTTGATATTGACCTTGAGATTCTTTTTCAATTTTAGCAAAAGTTTTTATGTATTTAATCTTATCGTTATTAAAAACACTTTCAATCAATTCTAAATAAGGCCGAAGTGTCTTTTTACTGTAATGAACACAAGCGCCAAAGTCGACAAGAACAACAGTTGCCTCGCCCACTTCCTTTTCTATCACAAGATAATTTCCCGCATGAGCATCACTTTGCACCAACCCCATGACATAAATTTCATGAAAAAAAAGTTGAAAAATTTTAATGCCAATTTTATTGCGATAATCTTGATCTCTCTCCAGTACTTTTTCTGAGGAAAGAAGCACCCCGTGAATATATTCTTGAACTAAAATTTTAGAAGTACAATCTTTTAAAAAAACCTGCGGGACATAAACTCCTGTTAAATCTTTTGCTGCTAATTTATATTCATGCTGATTTTTCGCCTCTTCTTTGTAATTCATTTCATCAATCAGTTTATTTTTTATTTCTTCAAAAATTTTACTCAAATTAAGATTGCCCGGCAGAATACGAAGAAGAGAAAGCAGGCGCTTTAGAATATTTAAATCAATATCAATCGCTTTATCAATTTTAGGGTATTGAATTTTAATAGCGACAATCTCACCTGTTAATTTATTTTTTGCTTTATGAACTTGGCCAATGGAGGCCGCGGCCATAGGACTTTCATCAATTTCAAACTTTAAAAGAATGGCCTCTGGAATATCTTTTTTCAAACTATGCCAATCCAGATAAAAACTGTTGGCCTGAATTTGTTTTAGGATTTCGTTTACTTCTTTAGGTAAATAATATTCGCCGTAAATGGTGAGCATTTGCGCCGCTTTAAGCGCAGGCCCTTTAAGAGAGCTTACTTCGTCGATAAAAGGTTGGATATTGTCACCTAAAATTTTCTTTATTAATTGTTCTGGGCCCTTGAACTTGGTAGGAAGTAAATCAGGAAGAATTTTAAAAAGAGTTTTAGCGGCGAAAATTTGACGGCCAATAAATCCTGATTTTATTTTTTTTATTTTTTTCATCTTATAATATTAGCGGCCAGTACCTCGCCAATCTACAATGGTATAACATAAAGCATTGGGGATTAATGCGCAGATGATGCTGGATTGAAAAAATGTTCTTTCCCACTCACCTCAAGAGTCATAAAATTCTCCTGATATAAACGATACTAAAAGGCGCAACAATGAAAAAACA
>JAHEZZ010000061.1 GCA_023250815.1 Bdellovibrionales bacterium | reverse complement strand
TGGAACTTATAAATCTTTAAGCATTTTTTTTTGAAGAATAATGGCAGCAATCGGAACACATAATCCGATCGCCGCTGACAGGATTGCCACATGGTGAATTCCGGTTAGATGCCCAAGATTGTTTGTGCTTAAAAAAATTGTCGGTAAAAAGGCGCCACAAGCACTCATGGCCTGTTGCCAGGAATTTTGCAGGCCCATAAAGCGGCCTCTTTCTTCAGGCCTTGGAACTTTTGAATTGAGTGTTGATATACAGACAAACCGCATGGTGGTGGCCAGCATGAAACCTGGCAAAATAGGCCATACTGGAAACCATCTTGGATGATTAATAAAACCAAAATACAAAATGATAATAAAAAAAAGAGTAGAAGTGATGATCGCCGGAGCGACTCCTTGGCGATCAATCCATCTGCCAGAGAGAGGATTGCTAAAAATGGTTATAGAACCGCCGATCAAATAAAGTAGTCCTAATTTTTCTCTTGGCCAAGCAAGATTGTTTTGTAAATAGGCAGACATATTGGGAACGATTAACATCACGCTAATGGTAGCAATGCCATTGATAAAAAGCGCTATAAGGACATTTTTTTCGAGGAACCAATATTTTTCACTTTTTTGCTGGCCCTTCTTTGGCAAAAAATGAGGCAGCTTCCAACTGGCAAAAAGATAAACAGTAGCACAAATCAATCCTACGCAGATAAAGGGAAATCGCCAATCGCGAATTCTTGCTAACTCAAGTCCTAGGGGGACTCCTAAAATAGATGCCAAAGAAAAACCAGACATAATTGTGCCCATCGCTTTTCCTCGCCTGCTGGCGGGAACAACATCACTGACAATCGTGAGAGTGAGTGCCGCTGCTGGGCCACCAAAGGCCCCGGCGAGAATACGGGTAAAGATAAGTTGCCAATAATTTTGTGCGAGGGCCCCAAGGCATGTGGCACATGTCAGTCCCACAAGTACTGTTTGCATCATTTTTTTGCGATCGATGCGATCAAAAAATTTTCCCAGAAAAAGAGAAGAGAGGCAGGCAGAGGCAGTATAGCTACCGCCGATAAAACCTAATAAATGATTGGGGAGATGTAAGGCCAAAGCAAAATCTGGGCCTAAGGGCATAACCATCATAGCATCGAGAATATTGACAAATTGGATGCAAAATAAAATACCGACAATGAATTTTTCCGATGCATTTGATCCTTTTAGATCTTGATCATTGTTGTAATTTTCTCGGTTTATTGAGGTGTCTTGCATGAATTATTTTTTGATACTCCGACCTTCTGATTTTAAATCTTTCACTGCTTGTACAATTCGGGCACTCATATTATTTTCTGCCACTTTCATCCAAGCACGGGGGTCATAGAATTTTTTTGATCCAACTTCTCCATCAATTTTTAGAACTTGATCGTAATTTTTCAACATATAATCTGCTGTGCTCCTAGTGTAAGCATACTGAGTGTCAGTGTCGATATTCATTTTAACTACGCCGTAATCCAAGGTTTCGTGAATTTCAGAAAGTTCTGAACCTGAACCTCCGTGAAAAACTAACCAATGACGGGCGTTTGGCCCAAATGCAGAGACTACTGCCTCTTGCCCCTTTTTTAATATCTCCGGTTTAAGTTTGACGTTACCTGGTTTATAAACTCCATGGACATTTCCAAAAGTTGCAGCATACATAAATTTTCCAATAGGACGCAGGGCCCGTGCCACTTCTACCATTTCCTCAGGGGTGGTATAAAGTTTTTCCTTTCCGACACTTTCAGTGTTGTGCCCATCTTCTTCGCCGCCAACTACTCCAGTTTCTACTTCTAAAATAATTTCACATTTGGCACAACGGATAAGCAGCTCTTTGGATTTTTCGATGTTTTCTTTGAGGGGGAGTTCTGAGCCGTCAAACATATGGGAGTTAAAAAGGTTGGGAAGTCCTATGCTTCTTCGTTTTTCCGTTTCAACAATTAATGGAATCATAAATTTTTCCACTTCATCAGGACGACAGTGATCAGTGTGAAGAGCAATCATGACGTCCATTTTTGCTGCCATTAAATGAATATGTTGAGCGATAGAAATGGCCCCTAAACTCATACTGCCTACTGCCTGTCCCGAAGCAAATTTTCCCCCGCCAGTGGAAACTTGAATAATGCCGTCGCATTTCATTTCGGAGAAGGCCTTAAGTGCGGCGTTAGCAGTACTGGTGGAAGTCACATTTATTGCGGGGTAGGCGAATTTATTTTGGTAAGCAGAATCGAGCATTTTGCAATACTCGTTATAGTTTGCAACAGGCATGTGCACTCCTCATCGTTAAAATTAATAAAATTAAACCGTTTCTCGGAGAGAATGACAATGGACAATGAATGCGCATATTCCTGGTGGCTTAAGAAAAAAGTGAAGAAAGAAAAAGAATACTTTGAGTGTGAGTTTTGTAAACTTTGCTTCCGTAACCTCCTCCCATCACCCAAGCTTGGGGAATTTTTCGATCGGCAAAAAAGCTCGCTACAAAAGAAGATCTTTGCAGCATCTGATATTGAGATAATTGCAAAGGCGCAGTACTGGGCAAAATATCTTGGCAAAAAGCATCGGCCCCATCAATGACCCACACCACATCGGGAGGGCCAATTTTTGTTGAATATTTTTCTAGTTTTATTAGGCCGGCCTCAAGTTTTTTTAAATATTTTTTTTCTTCGCCTTCAGCTACTTCGATGTCCACTGTGCTTTTTATCCACCAGGGAGTCAGTGGGTCTCGATTGATTTGATTTGTCGGCCAGGAATTTTTCATATGGATACTCAAAGTCAAAATACTGGGGTCATTTTTAGCAAGTGCCGCAGTGGCGTCACCTTTATGAGCATCTAAATCAACGATCCAGGCCCTTTTGATCTTTTTTTCTCTTTGAAGTTTTTTGAGTGCCACAATGCCATCGTGAATTTGGCAAAAACCGGAGCCTTTTTTAAAATGAGCGTGATGCATTCCTCCACCTAAGAAATAGCTCCAATTTTTTTCTAGCGCCAATTTTAAAGCATAATAAGTGGCCGATGCTTGTCCTCGTATACTGATAAAAAGATCGCTGAGGGGTCTTTGACTTTGTTTGGGGTCATAGCGATTAAAATTTCCCAGAGAATCTATTAATTCATAAGTTGCCATAAGATGAGCTTGTGATTTCTTTTTATTAAATAAATCGGAGACCATTTTTTTATCATGTACAAAGATTAAATCTTGAGCAGTGAGAAGGGGAATATCTAAAGTTGGGGTGAGAACAATATTTGCCTTATGAAGAGAATGTACAACTTGTTTAGATCTTTGATTTAGGAGCGGAATAAAAATCCCATATTTTTTTAAAGATAGTTCAAATTGGGGGCAATAGATAATGGGTAAATTCATGGCAGTAGTATACCTTAAGATGTTTTTTACATCCTTTCATGGGGAAGAATTCTTTTTGCCGGCCTAAAATAAGCTCGTGGGGAATATTCTTTAAGGTCCGAAATTTTTGCCATATAAATACAGGCATATTTTTCAACTTGGCCAGCAAAACGGCTTTCCTCTTGCCCGGCCCGCATAATTTCGCCCCAGTGAGGGTTAAAATGAGATTGAAATAATTTAAGAGTACTAGATATCGTATTGTTAAGTCCTTCTGTTTTTAAAAATAATTTATCTAACTTTTTCTTTTCAACTTTTTTCCCTTTTTCAAATTCATCTTCATAGAGTTTGTTAAGCTCATCTTCTAGTTTTTCTTTTTCCATCATGGTTTTTACAATAGTATTTTGTAATTCTACACTTTTGTTTATGCCTTCCAGTTCTTCTATTAAGGGTTCCAAAACTAGTCCAGTTCTCCAATTAAAAGTTTTTTTTAGGCTAACAACGTCGCCGTAAATATGATCCCCAAGATAGAGAATTTCATCGCCTTGAAGTCCCAAATCTGTTTGTAACTTTAAAGCATTGCCCCCTTGATAGATTCCAGAGGCCAAATGACCTTGATGATTACTCATAAGAGCAGTGTCAGGATCGACCTTTAAAAAGTTGGCACGGTCAGAAAAAAAATGGGGTTTTTGGGAGGCAGTGATAACCCAAAAAAATAATTCACTCCATGTTTTATGTTCTTTTAAAAAAGGGTTAAAGGCATAGTCCATCAAAAGTTTGGTGTAGTTAAAATCGGAATTGGTGAGGATAAATATTTTTTTTCCATATTTTTTTAGTCTTTCCAGCGTTGCTGGAATTTCTGGATCTTGAACAATATACTTTTCGATGTTTTCTTTTACTTCTAATTTTAGAGTGCCGTCACGATGGGCCAGATCAACCATTTCTCTGACGTCGATGGCCAATTGGTGAAAATTGGGCAAGGCCATCCCTTGCTCTTTCTTTTCTATTAAAAGTGCATAGAGCACTCCATTCGAAACGGAAAAAGCAGTATCTAAACTTTGAATATGCTCGTCGTTTAAATCGATTATATTTTTATAAATTTGTTGTTGATCCTTAAAAGGAATCGGGCGCATACCGTGATAGGCCTGTTTAACTTTCCCAAAACGCGAAAGTTTCAAGAGATTTCCTCTATGGGTATCAATCACCAGACCCTGAATGACCAGATCATAATCAAAATGAAGGTCGTATATCTCTGCGGGGTATTTTTTTATTTCAATTAATTTTTTTACAATTTGTTGAAAAGTAAAGCTCTCGTAAGCTTTGGAGTTGTAGCGAACAATGGTATAATCCATATCTAAACCAATCGCTTTTATTTTTTTTAAATTGAGGGAGCGGTTGATATAAATCATTTTTGCCTTTTCTTTTAAGTATACTTAAGAGTAAACTTTTACTTCAGTAGAGTCAAAACAAGGTTATTCCTGCGGTCAAAATTATGAAGTACTTCTTATTGTTGTTTTTCCCCTTCATTCTCTTTGCTCAAACTCCTTTGGAAAAGGGTTTGGAGATTGTGCAAAAAGTTCGCTTGCTGAATAAGGGGTATGGCAGCGAAAAATCATCTATGAAAATGATATTAATTGATGCTTATGGAGTTAAAACAGAAAGGGAAATGGAAGGTAAAGTTTTTGAAGTTAAAAATGATGGCGACAAATCAATCAGTCTTTTTTTAAATCCTCTCGATGTTAAGGGAGTTAAGATGATTACCTGGTCTCATAAAGAAGATGATGATGATCAATGGCTTTATTTACCATCATTAAAGCGAGTCAAGAGAATTAGTTCATCGGGACAATCGGCCTCTTTTATGGGAAGTGAATTTTCCTTTGAAGATCTAGGCAGTCAAGAATTGGAAAAATTTGTTCACAAATGGTTGCGTGATGAAAAGATTTTAGGTGAAGATATTTGGGTGATAGAGAGGACTCCCAAAAGAAAAAGTAGTTATTCCAAAGAAATTATTTTTATGAGTCAAAATAAAATGAACCCTCTTAAAATTGAATATTATGATAGGAAAGAACAATTGTTAAAGATTGCGGAATTTTTTGATTACAAGCTTTTTAAGATTAATGGGAAAGATGTTTGGAAGGCCAATAAGATTGTCATGAAAAATATTCAGACAAAAAAAGAATCACAGTTTATTTGGAATACAAGGGATTTCAATGTTAAATTTAGCGAAAGCGAATTCGATTCTACTTCTTTGCTATAGTATCTTTTCTACTTCTTTTGCTCATTCTGAGAGTTGGTCACAGCGTGGAGAAGTTATATTAGAATCTAGACGTTTTAAAGATGACCATGTGGAGATTTCTAACGATTATGCCCTTTCTTTTTTTAGTAGAGTGGATTCTTCCTATCAAGGGGATAATGTAAAGGCCTCACTCAGAGGTTATGCTAGGGTTGACCAAACAAACACTTCCAGAAATATTATTAGTTTCGAAGATACTTTTATAAGTTATGCATTTGGCGAAGAAAAAAAATTTAATCTTTTTTCTGGATGGCAAATTTTTAATTGGACTGCCACTGAGGCCTTTCACCCTGCTGATGTCGTTAATTCTCGAAACTTTGATAGCGATTTAGAAAATTTAGAAAAAATTGGAGAATTTTCGGCGGGCATGCAAACAAAATTTAAAGGTGGAGAGCTCACTTTTTATTTTTTCCCTCACTATGAGCGCCCCAGACTTCCAGGATCTGAGAATCGTTTGGGCCTTGGAATCAATATTGAAAGACCAGTTTGGGTAGATGGCCATGGAAATGATGGCAATCGTTGGGGGGCACAGTACGGCGCTCATTATTCAAAAAATTTAGGCGATGGCGATCTCGCCTTGTTTTTATTATCTCACATGGACCGCACATATCCTTTGATTGGCACAGATCGTATTTCATATGTCTCAACTCTTGTGGCACCTTCTGGAGTTGTGCCTCTTGAAGTTGCTTTTAGGCCCTATTATTTTAAAACTGCTGATTTTGGTTTTACTTATCAACATGTTTTAGGATCTTTAATTATAAAGGGTGAATCTGTTTTTAAAGACTATTTAGAACATAAACCAATTTATACTTTGAGGGGACTGCGCACTCCTGATGATCACGGTGAATTGGCCCTCGGACTAGAATACGACATAACCACAGATGGGGGTAGTAATCTGCAGTTTTTTTTGGAGGCGCAAAGTTTATTTGCTGCTACAAAAATTCAGCGATCAGAAATGAATGCATTTCAAAGAGATGGAATGATGGGTCTGCGTTATGCGCTTAATGATGTTATGGGGACAGAATTTTTTATCAGTTTGATTGCCGATTTAGAAAGGCCCCATGAATATTTGGGAAATTTTGTTTTTATGAGGCGCCTCTCTGATTTTTGGAAAGTAAAAGGGGGATTTCGTTATTTTGATGCGCCTAAAAAAGAAACCATTGCCACGGGCCTAGAAAATCTCAATCAAGATCATTATGCTTTTTTTAATTTAATGAGGTATTTTTAACATCTTCGAAGTTATTATTTTGTGGATGATTATTGTTTGCAATGATAATTTGAAAGCATTATTTCAAGGGTAACATAATGCTTCATCATCTGTTTCAATTTTTACTGCCCTATGAAACTCAAAGTTATTATATTATTTTTTTAATTCTTTTTTTCTGTGGGCTTGGGTTGCCGATTCCCGAAGATATTACATTAGTGGTCAGTGGAATTCTTATCGCCAGTAAGGTTATACATTTTTGGCCTGGCCTTATTTTATGTATGGCAGGAATTATTGTCGGCGATGGTATGGTCTATACTCTGGGAAGAATTTGGGGGGTGAAACTTTTAAAAACAAAATATATCTCCCGTTTTTATTCTGATAAAACACAAGAGAAAATGACTCATTCATTTCAAAAACATGGCAATAAAATACTTTTCTTTGCCCGTTTTATGCCGGGGCTTAGGGCCCCTATGTATTTCTATTGTGGTCTGATGAAAAAATCATTTTTAACTTTTATCAGTGTCGATTTTTTTGCCGCTCTTATTTCTGTTCCTATCTGGGTTTATGTGGGAATGGTTTTTGGAAATAATCTTTCAAAATTAGAAAAAATTATTAAAGAAATTCAAACTGGCATTTATATTATTTTGGCCTTTGCCATTTTGATTTTTTTCTTCTCGGAAAAAATCAAAAAATTTTTCTCCAAATCTCTGGATGTCTGATTTTACTTGAGAAAAATTGCTATTACATGCTGCAAGTTGGGGGAATAATACAACCGGACTCGGAAGTACAACGAATACAATCATATTTTTCGTCATCCATTGAAGTGGACCATATATCCCAGACAATTTTGCCATTTTTATAATCGGCGGAAAATCTGAAAGCGTTTAGCCCTTCTTCTAAATCTTGGTTGTAGTTAGATAGATAATCAAAAGCAATGCCTCCGCCTGGAAGTTTTACCATATGAAATTCATGGCAGGGCCCATATTCTTCTACACTAATAAACTTTTTGCATTGAGTAAGGTTAGTCTCGATATTGTAGGCACCTAAAATGCTGCTTCCAAGAATTGTTGCTGTGGCATTAAAAACATACTTTGGATTAGTGAACTCAATATTAAGAACGTCTTTAGAAAAATACTGTCGAGATACTGGGAATTTTAATTTGCTTAAATTTAATGAAAAATAAGGAGAAGAGGCATTATCATTTAGAACAACGGAACCTTGAGGCATTGATTTCGCCAAGTCCTCAAAAATCTTTTTAATTTCAACTGTTGAGATCTTAACTTCAGCGTGGGGTAGGGCAAAATTTGTCTCCGCTTTAAGCGATAAAGAAAGAGACAAAAGGAAGAAGGATAATGCATAAAATTTCATAATAACCTCGATTAAATGTTTTTAAATAATACTTTAAGTTCTAAATTATTTTTTATTTCTTGTAATATTAATTGGCCTGCAATTGATCTTACTCCGGCATCACTAGTTTTTTGAAACCAATTATTTTTATCGTTAAAGGCCTCTCCAAAGGTGCTCCATTCAGGATTGGTATTGTCATTGGCGATAGTCACTTGCACACCGACAAGAACAAATTTGTCGCCGACTTTTTTTAACAGTGGGGAGCCAGAATCTCCTGCTCTGGCATCACAGTCGTTGATTATGATGGGAAGATATTCTTCGAAGGTTTCCTGATTATTGGCAATATAATAGCTGTATCCATCGGCCAACTTAGTAAACAGTCGATACCCTTGGCAGTTGCTGTTTTGTTCTTTTTGTACTGTTGAGTTGTCTCGTCCATAACCAATACTGGTCAACTGATGAGTTAACTCATCGGACTTTAGGAATGCTTCTACTTTAAAATAATTTGTATTAGTAAACTCTTGATCCTCACCTTTGACGATTAAAAAGGCGAAGTCATAGGCCTCACAAATCCGATTTTCTTCTTCGCTCACTGGGCCTTTAAGACAATTGTTTTTGATATAAAGTTCGGGGTAAACAATTTTTTTTACACGATAAGTTCCCTGCCATTTTTTCTCATGATTGTAACCAGGGTAAAAAACTGTAGCATACTCTTTGGCGACATGGGCGGCAGTAATAACAATATTGGGAGCGATAAAAGAACCGGATCCTCCACCTAGTCCAGAGACTCGACCTACTAAATTATAGGGGTAGATAGTGCTGTCTTTAACGGGGGTGCGATTGTCTATACCGGTAATAGAAAAAGCGTGCAGAGTGAGCTCTTCCTTCGTCTTGATGCCACAGGCGCTGGCGAGGAATAATATCAGAAACATTTTAAAAATCATCTTGGCATATTAGGCGATGTTGAAATTTTGTGCACCTTTGTGGGTGCTCTTTACATGGGTGAAATTTATAGTGTCTAGCTTCTGGACGATTCTTTGGTAACTACTTAGGACGGTGTGGGTAATTTGGGTCTGAAAATGACATCTATAAAAACTGCTCAACTAGGCCTTGCCTGTTCTATTTTTTCGAATTGAACTTTGAGTATTTTCCGAAACGAAACAGATATGATCTTACCGTTCATTTTTTTTTGATTGCTTTGGACTACGTCTAAAGCAATCAACTGGAAATTAATTCATGAAAGAGATTTTAGGCATGTCAGCAGAAGAATAAAAAAGGCCCTCTTTTGAGGGCCTTTGCTTAATATAAAATCAACTTTTTAGTAAGTTCTTGAGTAAACACAAGCGCCACCGTTGTTTCTGCGGCTGTCTTGAGCGCAAAGATCTTTAGCAAAAGAACAAGCGCGAGCTTTAGCGTTTTCGAAACCTAAATCGTTGGCACCAGCGCTAATCGCTTTAGATTCAGAGTAGTAACGACGATTTCTGTAAACGCTATAGTTATAACGGTATTCACAGCTCACCATCATAGCTACTAATACTGGAGGTGTAGAAACTGGGGCTTGTTCAATTTCACAATATGACTTTTTATTTTGCCCGTTTCTTTGACGTTGTCTTAAATCTTTTTTACAAAGAAATTGAGCTTCACCGCAAGCAGCAGCTTGTTCCCACTCACGTCCTTCATAACGTTCAACTATTTGACCATTTTGTCCTCTGATCACAGCGCTACAAGTTTTTTCGCGGTAATGACCTTGTTCTAATTTCTGACACAATAAACCAGCATGTTGAGTATGATGGCCACCATAACTTAGTTTTCTTAAAAGTTCGTTATTACATTCGCTAAAAGCTTCACGGCAAGCGATATCATTTTGGTCATCAAGACCTAAAAAAACTTGAACAACTTCTTGATACTTTTTAAGGGCCACGTGACATTTATAAACAGGAATGAAACCAAATCCCTGAGCAAATGAACTGGCAGAAAATAAGAAAACGAGAGATTTAATAAAATTTTTCACACAAACTCCTTATAAGTTTAACAATCGTGAGAAGCTTTTCACCTAGATCGAAAATTAAAACAACCAACTTTTGACTGATCTAAATAAAATTTTAGACAGAACTAGAAATGTCCATGGCCTCCAAATTTTTTAGTGCCAATTTGGATTTGCCCATCGCTCAAGATAAAATTTGATGTCGTCCTGAGTAGTTACACGCCAAGTCCCATGCTACGGGCACCAAAGGCAAAGGATAATTTTTTCTCTCAATAAAAATCGTGATGGACAAAAGCACTTTGAATGGGCATGATGCGTCATCGTAAATACACAAAGTGAGAATGGCCCACTTTAGCAGCACAACTTGCTGATTTTTGTTAATTTCTTAAGGTTGCCTATGAGAAATATAAATAAAATTTCCACTTTAACACTTTGCTGTATGCTTTTTGCTTTTTTTAGCTGCCAAAAACATCGAAGCTCCACCGATTCTAAAAGTCAGGAAATAGAAGGAATTATGTCCGTCCTTAATTCTGGCGATTATCAAGAGGCCTACAACCTGTCTCAAGATGCCCTGGCGAGAAATCCTAACGACACCCAAATGCTTTATTGGAATTCACAGGCGCTTGCGGGATTGGGCGAGTTAGATATTTATTCTCTTTTTCCAGTTATTAAGATGAAACTTTTTGATGTCGCCATAAGTGAGTGGGGTGAGATGCAAAAGTTTTCAGAAAGAAATCGAGAGCAAACCTCTAGTATAATTCTAGGAGATTCTATTTCCGTCGCAAACCCTAATGAGGAAAAGGATGATTTAGACAGAGAAACAGCACGTATTTTAAGGCTTCCAAACTCTGCTATCGATTATCAAATTATAGAGTCCTATAAAAATACCAAGGCGGCCACGAGTACAAATGAAGATAATTATTGTTTTATGAATTTATTGATTGATTCAAAACTTTTTGTCGATCACACCGCAATTTGGTTATATAATTTTCCCGCAGAAAATTGCAGCATTGAATATGGCAGCGATTTGCAAACTTCAAAGTTAAGAGAAATGATCCGCCAATTTGCGGTCTTGAAAATCGAAAATAAAAGAAAAAAATATGAGGAAAATTACCAACAGCAAAAATATCTCAAAATTGCTTTTGTTTTATTTGAGGCCATACCAATTTTAAAAAGGATTCCTTATTTCAAAGTAAATAAGAAAAACTACTTGAAAGAATCAGTATCAGGACTACAAAAGATCATAAGACTGGAAGATCCACAGAGCAAAATTTATAATCACTCAAAACAACAGATAGGACTAATCGCCGGGCATTTCATCTTGGGGCCAATTAAAAATTCAGTCGATTTTAACGGGGCCAAGAATGCCCTTGATCTTGTTTGCAAAAGCAATGTCAAAATTTTTCTACGCCATTATGAGGACATCTATTATGGCGTCACTCATTTAATCCAGGCCATAGAGGGAAGTGAATTTTATATTAAACATAAAAAATTATTGGAGATGCTGGATAAACAAATGAAAATACTGCCAAAAACATTAGAACAAGAAGAACAAGATAAAATTGAATCTTATTTTAATAAGTTAAAAAATGAGAGCTGTTAATTTCATTTTTATCTTCCTCTTATTTTTAGGCATTACTGAAGCAAAAGAAGTCACCCACCAAGTTCGCCCCAATTCTAATTTCGAGTCTACGGCGTTAAATAACTCTTGCTCAACAATGTTCTCTTCTCCCTTCTCTTATAAATGTAATCCCGCCTTATTTCCCTATGCCAGTGGCAACAATATTCAGTTCAGTATGGTGGGAAAGTCCGAGGGTGATTCAATTGAAAATGGCAAAAAACTTATTTTTGAACCCATTACCGAAGAAGAGATCAGAGAACTCTTTAAAAAGAAAAGTTATAATTCCTTTACCTTTAATAGCGATATAAGTTTTAAAACAAAATGGTTTGAATTATCTTACTCACCCTATTATCTGCTTGCTGATCTGGCCATTTATAATCCGACATTTCCAGAAATTGCCATACACGTGGTTAATCAAGAAACCCTGCGGGCCACCAGTGGATTAGAAGTATTTAAGCAGGACTCGCAGTATATTTCCTCAATTTCTCTTGGGGCCGGTCTTTTTTATTATAAACATCTCTACGAAAACACTGTTTTCTCCCTCTATGATTTGGCCACCCAAAGGCCCAATCAATTAGTCAATTTTAAATCAAAATATGGTGTCGCTAGCGACCTAGGTTTATTTATTAAAAACGACAATGTTTTCACGCCCAATATCGCTCTAAAAACAAAAAATCTTTTTAGCAAAATAAAATACAACCGACAAAATGCGAACTCAGCTCTTCAGCTTGAAAGTTTTATGGCCTTCGAAAATTATTCCACCTTTGCTTTGGGTAAAAGTTATAAAACATTTTTTGGAGGAATTGATCTCAACTTAGAGCTTCCCTTTCTCGGCCCTTTTAAGGAAGTAACTTCCGAGCAAACCACGCTGGGATTTCGCTATAATATAAAACTCTTTTCTCTTCTCACTAATTATAGCAATTACTACCGAGGAGTTGGGATGTTATTTGAATCGGAAAATTTTAATATTGGCATTTCCTATTCCAAAGAAAAAGACCTCGCTTACAAACAAGACAAATTTGAAAACTCTGTCTATGCTGGAGTCGAAATAGTTTTATGAAATATTTTCTGGGCCTTTTTTTATTATTTTTTTCTCACTCGGGTATGGCCACTTCATCCTCGGACTCGGATTTTTTATTAAAACAAAATAAAGACCAAAAAGAGGACTACACTTTTACCCCTATGGAAAACGCCATTTCTGGTTTTGCCGCCTTTAGCATCGGCAATATTGGTTATTTTTCGTCAAAAAGCTCAACCCTTAAAATGGTCTACACAGGGATTCAAACCATAGGGATCATCAACATCGGAAAAGGAATTTACCAATCCCAATCTCCCTCACTTAAAAAAGGTTTTTATCAACTGGTAAACAACAAACAATCTCCGACAATTTCAAAAGAAGAATTGGCGAAAGAACTTATTCGCATTAACGCCCAAGAAGAAAGAGCAAAACGTTTGGCGCTGTTTTACAGCTCTACTTTTCTCACGGCCCAGTACACTCTCAATGCCACTCTGGGATCTCCTCCAGGACGACTTAAAAATGCCTACTTTTTTTTAGCGGGGGTGAATGCCCTGATCGCTTTATATAGTGGGCCTTTTAAACGGGATTACGAAAAACATTATTATGGCGATAGCTTCGATATTAATCCATTTGCTTATCAGGACAAAGGAATTACCAGCGGGCTTGCGCTATCTTATAATTTCTAAATTTTTTGATTTATACTTGTACTGATCCCAGTTTTCATATTGAGGAGAGCGCTATGATAATGATGATTCATCGTAACTACTCAGGACCCCTTTAACCCCCTGATCTTTTTTAATGAAAAACCTGCGAATCTTTTGTCCCGGAATTTTGCTTTGCAGCTTCCATTCTCTGCTTTCTCTTTGCTATCATTCTTGCTCTTAAAATAAACAAGGGATTGTTTGTGATTTTAGCTATTCGCTTTCCCAAATCGGCGATTCTCGCCAAAAATTTTCAAGGCGGGAATTTTATCTCTGGCAGGGGCCCTAAAATAAAAATTTATTCTCCTTTAAATGGAGAAATAATTGGCGAAGTTTTTTCTACCACTAAAGATGAAATCCACAAAATGAGTGTCGAGGCCTTAATGTACCAAAAAAAATGGGAAGAGATTGGGATTAAAGAGCGCACCCAAGTGATCTTTAAATTTCGCTAAATTTTGCTGAAAAA
>JAHEZZ010000205.1 GCA_023250815.1 Bdellovibrionales bacterium | reverse complement strand
TGGAGGAGACGGGCGGATTTGAACCGCCGACTGTACGGTTTTGCAAACCGTTCCATTGGACCACTCTGGCACGTCTCCATGCTTAAATAATTTTCTAGGATGCAGTTGAAGACTATAAAAGTCAATCGGTAGACACATCGAAGCAGTTAAAAGATTAGAGATCGTGAGCGGGGCAATGATCTTGCGCCTTGGGATAATTAAAATGACAGGTATAGCGAAGCGCTTCCCAGCCTTTAAAATTTTTATTCCCGCCATAAGAAGGATCACTAAAATGGCCTTGCAGTACATGGGTTCGAACCAGAGAATAAAGTTCTAAATCGCTATAACTCTTTTTATCTTCCATGCCTGCCACTTTATAACCAACTACCGCTGAAGCAGAGCTGCTTAAACCCTCCACCACTTCCCTTTTTTCTTCTGCCCTAAGTTCTATAAAGTTCTTTTTAAAATGCTCTTTAGAAAGAAGATTTAGCCGAGTGACTAGTTGGCGGTAAAGTTCTTCGGTTTTATTTTTTGGCCTTATTAATTTATAACCGACAAATTTTTGAGCGCAGATATTTTTAATAAAAAGAATGACTCCAACATCCGTTGCTGCGGGAGTTAATTCTGTTTTGGGCATCAGAGTATCGCAAAAAGCGCCGATCGTTTTCCAATCGGTAGTGAGATTTTTACCAAAAACTAAATCGAAGGGATTTAGAGTCATTTCCAAAAAAGAAGCGGTAACAAAAAGCGCTCCCCCTTGAATAATTTCTCGTCGATTTATTTTTCTCATGTTTTCTTTCCTTTAAAAAGTTCTAAGATACGATCGGCCGTTCGAAGGGAAAGTGCTTGCATCGTCAGTGTTGGATTGAGTCCCCCAGAAGTGGGAAAAACGCTGCCGTCGGTAATAAAAAGATTTTCCAGGTCATGACTTTGGCAAAATTTATTAACGACTGATTTAGTGGGATCATTGCCCATTCGAGCAGTGCCCATCAGATGCCAAGTATAGCGATCGACGATTGAGCGAGGCGCCTCTTTTGGGGTCTCGATATTTATTCCACCGGAGGCCTCTAAAAGTTTTTTCATTTGCTCCAAGGTGGCCATGATCGCTCGTCGATCCTGCTCATGATAAGTGTGATAAACTTCCGGTACCGGCAGACCCCACGGATCTTTTTTATCCGCCGAAAGAGTAATGCGATTATTTTCTTGCGGCAAATCTTCCACCATTGCCTGCAATTCCTGCACATGAAGAAAATCTTTGGCCAGACCTTTGGCGAATTCAGCCCCAAAACCTTTGCGTGAAAGACTAAAAGAAATGGGTGGGGCCTTGCTGCCCGATTGAATAGAGCGGTGATTAATGAATCCGTCTTTTTTACCCGGGAAATAAAAATCGTTAATGCCGGTCTTTTTATAATAGGCCTGATGAAATTGTTCAGTGGGAAATAAGGCAGAGGCCTTGGCCTCAATATGAAACATCAAATTTTTTCCCACCAGTCCCGATGAATTGGCGATTTTGGAAAGAAGTAAAAGTCTCGCTGATTGAATTGCACTGGCAGCGACGATGACATATTTGGCTTTGATAAATTCTTTTTTTGAACTCTTTAAATTGAGATACTCCACTCCTTCAATTTTTTTTCCTTTTGACACAATCTTAGTGGCATAAGCGTGAGTTTTTAAGGTGAAGCCTTTGGTTTTTTTGAGCAGAGGATAAATGACTACATCGACGGAAGACTTCGCCGAAAATCGACAGGGAAAACCAGAGCACCATCCGCATTGCATACATTGTTCGGCATTTCTTGCAGCATTTGCTTCAGAGTGAATGGCGACGGGAATAGGAAAAGGGTTTAACCCCAATTTTTTTGCCGCAGGCACCAGAAGTTTTTGAAAATTATCTTCTTTTAGCGGTGGCATCAAATGATTTTGCGAACGAAAAGGTTCGGTGGGATCAGCACCGGAGAGGCCTGAGATACCAACCATCTTTTCCGCTTGAGTATAATAGGGTTCAAGTTCTTCATAGGTAATCGGCCAATCTTCGATGGAACAACCCTCCACCGAACCATAACTAGTTTTTTTCAAAAAATCTTTAGCACGAAGGCGCCAAGAGGTGGCGGTATATCTCACTGTTCCCCCACCCACCAAATAAAAAGATTGCCCAACCCGAGTGGAAGCGGAGATTTTTTCTCCCGAAATAACAACAGTGGGATCAAGAGAATCCGAAGGCCTATGTCTTTCCAAATGAATTTCAGCAAATTCGTCTTCGGGATTAAGTTCTTGATCGCGAAAGTCTCCTTTCTCTAAAACAGTAACTTTCAAACCACTTTGGGCCAGTTTAAAGGCACAAGGCCCGGCACTTGCTCCACTGCCGATAATAACCACATCCGCTGTCGTCGTTTTCATAAATTAATCATTCCAATTTTTTTGATTGCGACCTTTTTTAAGGGCACCTTGTTTTTTTTTGCCTTGAATTCTTTTTTCCACAGAACTTTTTTTAGGTTTAGTCTTACGTCTGATTTTGGGAATGAAAGAACATTTCTCAAGCATTGCTTTTAATTTCTCTAAACTATTTCTGACATTGTCCTTTTGACTGCGCTCTTCTTGAGAGACAATCACCACTTCTCCATTTTCGTTGATGGCATTGGGATAAAGAGAAAAAAAACGAATTTTAACATATTCCGAAACCGACAAACTATCTCGGATATTCCAGCGAAGTAAAACTTTGGAATTCACTTTATTGACGTTTTGCCCACCGGCCCCGCCACTGCGACTAAAAGTAAAATAAAGTTCACTCTCAGGAATTGATATTTTTTTCATGAAAATATTTTAGCATAAAAATTCGCACTTGTGCCAAGGCATCGACTCCCGGCCTTCCGGGCCTCCGTCGATGTACCGTCCATCCTGGACATAAAAAAAGGCCCCACATTCGCGAGGCCTTTTATTAATCCTTAATTTTTTTTGCAATGTACTTGGCCATTTATCTTTTAAATAAATGGCCAAAGTCACCTGCGATTAAGCTAACAATTTTAAAGCTACTTGCCCTTGAGCATTAGACTGAGCTAACACAGAAGTTCCAGCATTTGTTAAAATATTAAGCTTAACGTTTGCTGCTGTTTCTGAAGCAAAATCAGTATCTCTAATTCGAGAATTTGCAGCACTCATGTTTTCATTGTTTATCTGCAAGTTCTGAATTGTAGAACCAAGTCTGTTTTGAACAGCGCCAAGTCCTGCTCTTTGTCCCGATACTTTTTCAATCGCCGAGTCCAGAACTGCCAAAGACATTTGTGCTCCTCCTTTTGAAGAAACATCAATTTCATTAACACCTAAACTTACGACTGAAGCATTAGTTGCAGCGACATCATATTTAATGCGATCTTTGAAATCATCATTGTGGATGCCAATTTGAAAATCCAAAGTATCACCAACTCCATTTAACAGTTTTTTACCGTTAAACTCAGTCACCTGTGAAATCCTCTCAACTTCTTGTTTGAGATTTTGGTATTCAAGATTGGTGAAAGATCGCTCTGGATCCCCCACTGTGTCTGAAGCAGACTGGACTGACAATTCTCTGAGTCTGGTTAGGATTCCAGAGATTTCGTTTAATCCACCTTCCGCTGTCTGAATCATTGAAATACCATCGTTGGCATTTCGTTCAGCTTGTTTTGTACCTCTAATCTGAGCTTTTAATTTCTCAGAAATTGCCAATCCTGCAGCATCATCAGCAGCACGCACAATCCTGGAACCTGAAGCTAATTTCTCCAGTGTTTTTTCCTGTGATTGATTGTTGACGCTTAATGATCGCTGGGCCGCCATCGAAGTGATATTCGTAGCAATACGAAGACCCATGATTCCTCCTTGTTAATCGCTCTATCCCTAGAACTTGAACCTAACCATAGGATCAATAGGCATACTGCCAGCATTCCCTGGGAAAGCATTAGTGCCATCCCTACAAGTACTGATCGGTGGAGCAATTTTTTCCTTGAGCAAATTTTTCCGGAGGATTACGCTTTCATACCTTGATCTACCAGCATTTCTTTAAATGAAGTGAGAAGTTTTAAATCAAAATTCCCGACTTCATCGATCTGAATTGATTTAAAAGCATCTTGATAATTCATTTTAAGACAACTTGTTTTTAAAGCATAGGCATGACATAGGCCCAAAATCTGTTGTTCCTGAGTGAGATTCATTGTTTTCGAAGGA
>JAHEZZ010000204.1 GCA_023250815.1 Bdellovibrionales bacterium | reverse complement strand
CCCGTCGGAAGTTTCAGAGTTTTGGGACGAAAAAAAATCGCCAATAAGCGATGCTCAAACCAGTCCACTCATAGTGAACAGCCTTAAGAAGCTTTTTTCTTTTTTGCCAGACGATTGTGCTCAGTGATTAGGCCGTCGACGATTTTATCCAGGGGCAAAACCTTAGTGACTCCGCCTAACTCCACGGCTTCTCTAGGCATTCCGTAAACCACACAACTTGCTTCATCTTGAGCGATCGTATAAATACCATCTTTAAAAAGATTGAGCATTCCAGCGGCGCCATCATTGCCCATTCCAGTTAAAATCACTGCTAATAATTGCTTGTCGTGAAGCCCGACCAGGGAATTAAAAAGATAATCAACAGAAGGCCTAAATCGGTTGACGTGGGGGTCATCATTGAGACAAATTTTTCGACTAGATCCAGAATGGGAAACTTTCATCTGCTTGCCACCAGGAGCAATGTAGATGGTGTTAGGAGAAAGCACATCACCATCACTGGCCTCTTTTACGGTAAAAGGGCACAGTTCATTCAATCGCTCTGCTAGCGCCTTTGAAAATACTGCGGGAATATGTTGAACCACTACAATCGGTGGAATATCACTTGGCAAAGCGGTAAAAAGTGCTTCTAGTGCTTGAGTTCCCCCAGTGGATGAGCCAATGGCAATCAGACCGGCGGTGGAATCAAAACGCAAATTGCTCTTTACCACTGCTTTGTTTTTTATATTTCGCATGAGCACAATACTTTCTAATTTTTCCAAAATCTGTGGCCCAACTTCTGAAATTTCTTCTAGCGAAGGCTTTTGAATAAAAGTATAGGCGCCATTGGACAAGGCCTCCATCACCAGCGGCCCTTCACTTAAACTAATTGAACTGATCAGCATTACTGGAATATTTTTAAATTTCAGGTAGGTTTTTAAAAACGCCACACCTGTCATTTCAGGCATATAAATATCTAAGGTAATTAAATCTGGAGGATTTTTTTCAATCATTGCTTTTGCCTCACTAGGGCACTTTGCACATCCCATCACTTCAAGATTGTTTGATTCTCCAATAATTTTACTGAGTAATTTTTGAATCACGAAACTATCATCAATGATTAGCACTCTTTTTTTAGCAATTGCTTCTGCCTTTAATCCCTTTGGTTTAAAATTCGCCGGCAATCGCAGTTTTCCCACATCCGGATAGAACCAAATCTCAAGAGTATCTCCAATATATAATTTTATCTTAATAGAATTCTTTAAATCAGAACGATGGCCCAAAATTTGTTTAAAAAGATTCATTTCACCGACATATTTTACTTCTAAAACTTTTTTGGGAATTAAAGAGGTCACTTCGCTTATATTTTTAGAGTTAAAATGGATACAAGAAGTCCGACTATCACTGTCGGTGATTAATAAAACACCTTGATCCTTTTCAAGAATCATTTTCACTGGAACTTGGTGAGTATGTTCAATATGCTGAATTTTCATTTTTTCGCCAAATACTCTGTGCCAACATGTCCAAAGCTAGTCCAAGGAAAAATATCAGTCGACATCTTTCTTAAATCTTTATTTTGCCAGTCGACATCATCCAAGAGAAGTTGCACATTTTTAAGCTGAATAATTTTTTGTTCGGCAAATTTTGTAATCCCACCAAGTACGCTCACTGAAGCTACTTTTGATTCAATGAACTTAGAAACACCAGGGAAGTCCTTCTTGAAATCACAAAGATAAATACAGTTTGCTTTAAAATTTCCATTAGCTTGCTCAAAATTTTTAACTATAAAATTATTATGAGTGGAAACTTTGCTAGAAATAACTTCCATAAAATTGCCATTGCCCTCAAAGATAATAAAGAAGGGGGGTTGATCACTTTTTAAATCGCCGATAATTTTATTAATTCGCTCGATATCGCTAAAATTGGCAAATAAAATACGGGCCTTCTTTTCATATTCTTTTATTTTAAAATCGTTTTTAAATTCAGTTTCAAAAGTAGTCGTCGTTATGACTTTTGAAAAATACCCCGACTTGATCTTCATTTTTATTTCTTCAGATCTTTCCGCCATATTATCTAGTGCCGGTTTTTCTACGAAGTCAGAGGCCCCATGCTGCAAGGCCTTTAGGGCAAAGGTAGAGTCTTCGCGGCTAGCGCTCGAAACCATCACAACCAGGGGATGATTCGGGCCAAAATTTTTCTTTAAATATTCCACTCCATCCATTTCCGGCATATGAATATCTAGAGTCATGGCATCAACTTTATTATTTTTTAAAAATTCTTGCGCCAAAATTCCGTTCATCGCCGTTCCCACTAATTCAAAATCAGGGTCAGAGGTAAAAACTTTTGTCAATATTTTTAAAATACTAGGGCTATCATCCACACAAAGCATGCGAATAACTTTTTTCTTAGTCTCCACTGGCCTAGCGAGTGCTCCTTTTGTGCCAACCACAGATGGCCCATCCACCAATTTCACAGGAAGGTCGAAACTATAAATATTTGAGCCAAAAGAATGAAATTTTAAATTCACTATATCTTTTAAAGATTCACTCACTCCCGTAATAAAAAGAGCATCTTTGTGAAGAATTTTTTTAAATTGCAAGCAGGCATTTTGAATCGTCAAATTATCAAAATAAATAAAAACATTCCTACAAAAAATAATATCGTACTTCTTATTATGCCTGGATAAATCTGAGGTCAAAAAATTTTCATCAAAGAAATGACAATGCTCTCTAATGTGCGACTTGATTTTGGCATAATCGGCAATCTCGGCGGTGCCTCGTTGCCAATTTCCCTCGAGATAAACTTTTGGTATGCCTATCACTTCCCTAAAAGGATACACTCCATTTTGGGCAAATTTTACACTTTCTTGATCAATGTCTATGCCGGTTATTTTGAAATTCATTTCCGGGTAAAGCATGGTTAAATGATGCTTGAAAAAGGTCGCTAAAGAATAAACCTCATGCCCTCGGCTGCAGGCGGCGCTCAAAATATTTAAGGTCCTCTCTCCCCTTGCCTGTACCCTCTTAATAATAGGGTCGATATTTTTTAAAAGATATTCGAAATGGGAAAATTCCCGAAAGAAAAAAGTGTGATGAGTTGTCAGCGAACCGGTTAAAACCGCCAACTCACTTTTAAAGTTTTTTTCAAGATACATCATATACTCTTCAACTGAAAATCCTCCGAGATCAAGCAAACGCTTGGTCATTCGGCTAATCACCATAGACCTTTGCCCAAGTCCCAAAACGTTGCCGCTTTCTTTGGAGACCACTTTGGAAACATACTCCGCCAATTTTTCAAGTTCAGGCGGACTTACTTTATTTAATGCGCTAGACATAAGATACCCCTCAATGCAATTTATGCGGCCTTTTCGCTCAGTCTTTTAATGTCTTCCAAATCTAGTATCCTTACAATATCCATCAGAATGGTTAATTTTCCCTCGCTTTGATGAACTCCCTGAATATATTTTGCGTTCATTTGCGATTTTATTTCCGGAACTTCGACAACAGAGGCCATTTTTATCCATAAAACTTTATTAATGGAATCGACAATAAGCCCCATACTAACTCCCGCAATATCGACAATTAAAACTGCCTCTTCTTTTTTATTTTCCCTGGGTTTAATTTTTAGTTTTACTCTAAGGTCGATGATGGAAATAATTTGCCCTCTCAAATTCATAATACCCATAAAATAAACTGGCTGATTGGGAAGAATTGTGGTCTCTGGCACCGGAATAACTTCTTTAATTGTTAAAAGCGGAATAGCGTAACTTTCCGACCCCAAATCAAACTCCAAATATTTCTGTTGATCACTTTGGGTTTGTTTATTTTCTTTTTGATTAAGCATACTCACTCACCTGTTACGCCGATTTTAACGGACGATGTTTAAATGCCTCACTCTCTTTCAAATCATTTCTATAAAGTTCAAATAAATCTAAAATAAGCGCTGGGCGGCCATCACCCATAATCGCCGAACCCATAATTCCCAAATTGTTTTTTATTTCTTTGCCTAATTTTTTAACCACAATTTGTTGCTGATTTAAAACTGCGTCGATACAAATTCCAAAAGAATATCTTAAACCCCGAACAACAATAATCACCGAATGATCTAGTCGCTTGCTTGTCACGTTGAGTTTTTTGTTCAAATCAAAGACCGGCAAATCTTCATTCCTAAGACGAAAAAACTCACCGCCTCCGCTGAATTCTTCAATTTTCTTTTTGTCT
>JAHEZZ010000203.1 GCA_023250815.1 Bdellovibrionales bacterium | reverse complement strand
CTCAAAATTATACGAACTCGAAATGGAAAAAAGGCGCAAAAAAAGTGATGCTATTGAAGCTGGAAAAAAAGAGGTTGCTTGGGGATCGCAAATTCGCTCTTATGTTCTTCATCCTTATAAATTAGTAAAAGATCATCGCACTGGATATGGAGTATCGACTGCTGAAAAAGTTTTAGACGGAGATTTAGATCATTTTAGTGATGCCTATTTACGATGGAAGGTTCTAGGTAAATCTCATTTTAAAGAAGGTGAAGAGGATCTAGATATTTAAGGGTATATATCCTTGAATAGTTTTTCACTCCGTGAAATAGTATTGATTGATGTTAGTTAAAAAATCTTCCCCCCCATTTATTAAATTAATATGGGCCTTTATTGGCGAAGATTTTCTTTTGCGTTTTGCGCTTGGTGTGGTTTTAGGCTTGGCCTTTTCTATGGCGGTTATTTTGGCGACCATGGGAATAATGGATGGTTTTGAAAATACTTTAAAGCATGGCCTTAATCGCTCTGGTGGCGACTTCTATTTTTATTCTAAAGAAAAATTTTTTGAGTTAGATAAACATATCAAACAATATTTTTCGAATCTTGAAATTGAACATTATGTACAGGTTTTACAAACCGAGAGTTTTATAACTAAAGAAAAAGAATCAGGGGAAAGAAAGTCGCTAGGGATTCTTTTGCGAGGTATTTCAGCAGAGGGCAATGAAGTTAAAAATATAATGGATATTAATCTTCATTTACGCCAAGGCGAAATTATTTTAGGCAAAGAACTTGCATCTCAGCTAGAGGCTTCTATCGGTGATCAAGTCAGTGTACTTGTGGCCAATAATGAGCGAGCAGGGAATGAAGGTCTTCCTGCGAGTATTGTCAATTTGACAGTTGGTGGTGTGGTTACTCATGGGATTTATCCAAAAGATTTGCGGCTTGCTTATGTTAAAAAAGAGGAGGTAGAAAAAATTTTTAATGTTAAGAATAAAAATAATCTGGTTATTTTAAAGCGACCTAAGGATAGTACCGATGATAATAATTTTATTGAAAAATTTCAGGCCATTTTTTCCAATGATTTTGTGATTAGAGCGTCTTGGCAGGAATACGCTCACCTAATTGAGGCCGCGAAGGTTGAAAAAATAATTTTGACTTTAATTCTTCAAATCATAGTTGTTGTCGCCGTCTTTAATGTAAATGCTTTTATTGTTTTTCTTAATGAGAAAAAAGCGAAAGAACTTTTTTTATTTCGCTCTCTCGGTGTTTCTCAAAAACAGATTTTTATTTTATGGGGACAAATCATTTTTATTTTATGGTTTAGCGCTATTTTATTTTCATTTGTCTTTGTTCAAATATTTAATTTGATTCTACAATATCATCCTTGGTTTAAATTGCCTGGGGTCATTTACAATGTCGATCGACTTTCAATTAATTTAAGTAGTGGTCAGTATATTTTGGTTTTTAGTATTGCCCTTTTATGGCTGCTGTTAATTTCTGCTTTCGCTCTTCGCAAAGTAAGGGCAGAATACCTCATTATTGGTTTAAAAAAAGAATTTGCTTAAGGAAATTTTTCATGAGTTTGATTAAAGTTAGCAATGTTGTAAAAAAATTTGGGGAGCAAACAGCGCTTAGTGGAATTCATTTAGTTTTAAATTCTGGTGAACAGGTGGCGCTAAAGGGAGCATCTGGTTCAGGAAAATCTACTTTGCTTTATCTTCTTGCGGGTATGGATCGTCCAACCTCTGGTGAAATTGAAATTAACGGTGAGAAAATTAATCGTTGGACGGATCAAAAACTTTCAGAGTTTCGAAACACTTCAGTTGGTTTAGTTTTTCAATTTCATTTTTTGTTACCCGCTATGAATTGCTTAGAAAACATAATGCTGCCTGTCTATATTTCTCAACAAAATAAAAATTTAAACTTGCAAAAAATCAAAACAACTATTTTTGAATTGGCAACATTTTTGGCAGTCGGGCAGTGCCTTGCGAAATTTCCTTATCAATTATCTGGCGGAGAACAACAAAGAATTAATATTCTTCGGGCCATTGTACTCAAACCAAAATTGCTTTTATGTGATGAGCCCACTGGCAATTTGGACTCTGCCAATGGCAAAAAAGTGACTTCTCTTTTGAAGCAGCTGGCCCTAGAGTTTGGGGCCACTCTTGTTCTTGTAACTCACGATGATTCCATTGCAATGCAGTTTGAGCGCACTATCAGCATTAAAGACGGTCAAATTATTTAAAATGAGGGACTTTTCACAGAGCACAATCTGTTCATTTCTTTGGATAAAATTCTTTGCACATCAAAAGATTGCTGTTACCTTTTTTGATCTATTACTTTTGTAATTTTAAATTTAGGAAAAGTTTTGGTTTCCAAGACAGATAAATTATATCACTGCTATTTGTTCGTACTTTTTGCTCTCATTTCTTTTTTGACAGCACAAGATTTCGCTTATTCACAGGAGCTCATTGGCCCTCGTAAAAATCTTTTTAAAATTGATAAGATTCAAGTACGGGGGATTAAAAAAGTTGAGAAGGAAGCAGTTTTAGAAAAAATAAATTCAAAACCGGGAATGATGCTAGATAATTATCTTTTAAAAAAAGATATTGAAAAAATATATTCCATGCACTATTTCGATTTTGTCGAGGCCCATCAGGAAGGGAATGACCTTATTTTTCAAATGCAAGAAAGGCCGATCATTACCAAAATCTCGTTTGAAGGCAATAACGATTTAGATGAAAGTGATTTGCAAAAACAAATTAAAATAAAACAATATTCGATTCTTGATGTTAATGCCGCAAAGGTAGACGTTTCGGCACTCCAAAAATATTACGAAGAAAAAGGTTTTTACTTGGCCTCAATTGATTATCAAGTAAAAGAAATTAATAAAGAAAATATTGAATTAATTTATAAAATTCGCGAATACCAAAAAGTTAAAGTTAAAAAAATTATATTTTTAGGCAACGATGCTTTTAATGACGATGAATTAAAAGATATTATGGAAACGAGGGAAGATTCAGTTATATCATTCCTCTCAGGCGCTGGTAATTTTAAAGAGCTCAATTTTCAAAACGATATTGAACGCTTAAAATATTTTTATAAAACCAAAGGGCATCTTCAGGTCAACGTTGGAAGTCCTGAGATTACTGTTTCAGAAGATAAGCGTTGGGTTTTCATTACCATGAAAGTGAATGAAGGCCCAAAATTTACAATTAATAAAATCAATTTTCAGGGTGAATTGCTGTTTAGTGAAGAGAAAATGGCTGAAAAAATGAAGCTTAAGGCCCTGGAAACCTACTCTGAAGAAACGCTGAGACTGGATATTCAGACTTTGACTGAAATGTATCAAGATGAGGGTTACGCTTTTGCCAACGTACTTCGGACTTTAAATATTGTTCCTGGCAAAAATATGGTGGATGTGGATTTTTCTTTTGAAAAAGGGAAAATCGCTTACTTTGGGAAAATTTATGTTCGTGGAAATACTAAAACTCGTGACAAGGTTGTCCGTCGGGAACTGAAGATTAAAGAAGGGGCCCGTTTTTCGGGAACTGATCTTCGGATTTCAAAGGACAATGTAAATCGACTTGGTTTTTTCGAGCAGGGAAGTGTGGTCTTTAATACCGTAAGCGCAAAAGATCGAGATGATGTTTTAGATATCGAAATTTTGGTGAAAGAAAGAAATACTGGGCAAATTTCAGTTGGTGCCGGTTATTCAACAGCGACGAAAGGTTTTTTACAGGCCTCAATTGCTCAAAATAATTTTAGAGGTCTTGGACAAAACTTATCATTTTCTCTTTCGTTGTCAGGAGTAGAAAATAACTATGAATTAAGTTTCACTGAACCTTATTTTAATGATTCTCTTTGGACTGCTGGCGGAAAGATTTATCGAACAGATAAAAGCAGAAGAACTTTGAGTTATGAAAAGAAGGGATTTGCTTTAATGTTGGGGCATCCAGTTGCTGAGTACACTCGTCTTTTTGCCACTTACAAATTTGAAAACACTCAAATTGCGGATATTAACGATGTTACTATTAACCCTGCAGTAGAAAATGGCCTCGCCTCTTCGGTTCGTTTGGCCGTTGTTAACGATAAACGAGACAATACCTTTGAACCGACAAGTGGGCACTATATCAGCCTTTCATCAGAGTATGTTGGTCTCGGCGGTGAAATGCGATGGGTGAAACCTGAGATTGATACAAGATATTATGAAAAAAT
>JAHEZZ010000202.1 GCA_023250815.1 Bdellovibrionales bacterium | reverse complement strand
TAGCGCTTCATTATGGTAACTGCTCATTAATTTTTGTGGGCCCGTAGCTCAGTTGGGAGAGCACTTGGATGGCATTCAAGGGGTCGCAGGTTCAATTCCTGTCGGGTCCACCAAATTTCTGTTAAATGACAGCAATCAATTTAAAAAATTCAAAGTATAAAAAGCATTAATTCAATTTTATCAAATAACAAAAACCTATCGTTTTGATTTGTGAATTTTTATCGCTAAAATTTTACAAATAGATAATTCCTTCAAAAGGAATAAAATTTTTATCTTTTATTCGTCCAGAACCTTCTCGAACAGGAATAACCGCAACACATTTTTCACTCATACATCAATCCTTGCTATTCAAAAATATGACTTAAATGATATTTCCAAATACCTTTCAAAATCCCACATATTCGTCCACTATCAATGGCCACTGCTACAACTGGAAGAAAAATCCAATATCTAAAGTTTTTATTAAGTAACAAAAAATTATTCGATTTAACTCCGGACAAAATATAACTTCTAATCAAAAGTAATATCAAGGCAAGAAAAATACCAAACTTAGGAAAAATTAAAAAAACAAATACTTCCGAAACTAAAAGAATCAAATAATAATAGGGAACGTAATAATGGGGCATATCTACAGTTGGCAGATTGTAATAAAAGCTTTTTTTAAAAATTCCCGCTAGAGTTGAACCAAAATTAACATTTTCATATCTCATCACAACGTCCTGATTTATACCCCTTTTTATTCCATTATGTGAAAGAAGCAAAGGCCAAGCCATATCATAACCGGCACGTCGGTTTTCCAAAAACAATCCATATTTATCAAAGAGTTCTTTTTTAATAAGACTTGTAGGCATCGTTGGTCTTTTCCTGTTATATCCATAGGTGTGGGCGACAGCACATTCGTCAATAATGCCTTCCCCCATAAAATGACAGACGCCAGAGACCCAATCAAAACCTGGGTTATCCATCACAAAACTCCACTGAGATTCAAGCCAGGTTTTGGGAAAAATCTGGCCACAATCCATTAGAGCAATCCATGGAGTTGTCGCCAATTTTATTCCAGCATTTTTTGAAGAAGAGGGGGTATTTGTAGACTGATAAATATTTAAAAAACCAATTGGACCCTGATATTTTTCAATCCATAAATCGACAATCTCAGAGCAATTATCTGTCGAGGAAGAATTAACTAAAATTGCCATTCTAGGTTTTAAAGTTTGATCAGCAATCAAACTCAAAGTCATTTCGATGCTTTTTGATTCGTTATAATAAGGAACAACAACAGTAATTTCGGGCTTCATTTTTATTTAACACTTCTATAGCGATATTCATTATATGTTTTAAACCATTCAATCGTTTTAACTAGCCCTTGAGTAAAAGTATGTTTTGGCGACCATCCAAAATATTCTCGTGCTTTTTCATAATCCATAAATTGAGTATCAATTTCTCCAGTAGTTTTTTTGCCTTTCATCAATATTTGTACTTCATCAAGGTCTGACTTATTTCCGCACAAAGTAAAGATTTCCTCTATCACCTGGCGAATAGAGTGTGGAGTATTAGTGCCGGCATTAAAAATTTCACTGCAATACTTAGCTGGATTTTTTGCTACTTTTTCGCCGATAGTGAGATAATGTCCAATATTAACCCATTTATCTAGAGTTGGCTTTTCCTTGAATTGAGTTACAAGTGCATCGTTATCTAAATCCATAATTCCAAATTGGCTTCGAATTGGCCATGCTGTAACGATGGCCAAGGAGTCATGACATTTATGAAATGAAATCAAAGAAGTTAAATCAACGTCTGAAAGTGTATCACCATAAAATAACAAAAAATCGCTTTCTATTAAACGTGAACAATCTAAAATACGCTTTATAATATCAACATCACCAGAATCAACTACACGAACATTGAGTTTTGTTAAAAAATGTTCACGCATTTTTTCTAACTTGCAACCTGCAGCAATAACAATATCCTTAATATCATATTTGGCCAAATGATTAACGATATAGTCTATTATTGGACGGTTTTTAATTGGGACTAAGGGTTTGGGAATGGTTTGAGTAAGCGGTCTCAGCCTCTCCCCTTTACCTCCACAGAGTAATATAGACTGCATCATGTCCCTTATTTTATCCCAATAATTGGATCAGGATTTTTCCACACTTGATTCAATTTGAAAACTGTTCACAGAGGCCAGCATATTGCAATAAAAGTGGTGTTGCTCTTTTGCTAAAACTTCACAACCAAAATATTTTAAGGCCCTAGATCTGGCCTGCTGGCCTAAAATCTGACAACGACTAGATGAAGTAAAAAGAAGTTCCATTTGCTGAACAAATTGCTCCGGCGTGTCAAACAAAAATCCAGTTTCGTTATGAATAATTGAATCAATAAGGCCTGGAATTCTTCTTCCGATAGTTGGCAATTCAAGGCCTGAGGCCTCAATTACAGATGTTCCAAAACCTTCTCTAAAACTCGGAAGAATCATAAAATCACTTGCAGCGATATAGGGAACTGGATCGAACTGCATACCTACAAATTTAATCCGTGGATGTGAAAATAGTATTTTTTCATTCTGAGGTTGAATTGGATTAGTTATATTCTCGTAGGGGCCGACAAGAAGAATATACCATGGCCTGCTGTCTTCTGATATTTTCAAAAAGCATTCTATTAGGTTATCAATTCCCTTGTCACGGTTGAGTCGACCCAAAAAAATAGCCACTCTCGCATTCGGCTCAATATTTAATTTTTGCCTTATTTCGAAATAATTAGACTTGCGCCTTTCTGGTGAGAATCGCATCAAATCTACTCCTCCAAATGAGCCTTTTAAAATACAGCCCACAGGAGCTAGCCCGTGCTCTTTGAGAAATTCTACTTGAGATGGAGAATCTGCCAAATTTGCACTATTCAATTTTATAATTAGCCAATCTAAAAAAATAAGAAAGCGACGCATTTTTCCGGTTAAAGTGGCCCAACGTTGTCCAGTGAAAGTATGAATGCGAATAGGTACACGTGCAAAAAATGCAGCTACTGCCGTTACTATGGCAGCCTTTGGTGTCGAAGAATGGACAATATCAGGTTTAGTTTTTAACAGATAAATAAAAAGGCGAAAAAGAGAAATTAAATCAGATATTGGACTTATCTCTCGGTCAATTTTAATCTCATGAAATTGAAGTGAGTCTTTCGGAAATTTTTTTAAATAGTCATCAATATAAGGATCCCAAGATGAAACCAAAATAACTTCGTAATCATTTTTAATCAGATAATGTATAGTGGCTTCGATATGGACAAAAGCATAAGGAACCGAGGCAACTCGAACACATTTTATTTTTTTCACATCATTTTCCCTATCAATGTTCCATTTCCCGAGTGCTTTATTTAAAACATCAAAAATCGTATCATAAGAAAATACTGCTATTCTATTAGTTTTGCCATAATGTAATATCAAAGGGAACCAATTTATATAATCATAAATACTAAACTTATCTTTTTCTATCGAGAAAAAGAATAAAGCATTAGAAACAAAAGGCCCATAATTAATTTATGTAAATGGTATAATTGATGTGGGCCCATTTCACTCATGGCCATTATTTTATGACCCACCTTTGTGCTTCTCGCAATAAATCCTCGTTAAAACTTCCATCAAGGTATTATCCCTGACGGAACTCCCGTGGAGGACGAAAGATACTCTGGATCGATCCGTGAACCTACCCAAGCTGATCAATCAACCCATGGACAATTTACGATCCGACCATCAATATGAAAAGAGGATCTTTTTATATTGATGGTCGGATTGAGGTCGGGCTAATTAGTAATCGTTTGCATTGGTTTTGCTTAACGCTCCTGGTCTCTCATTTTTGATAGTGTTTTCCTGAGAGAATCTCTCTCAAATGAGAGGAGTATTAATGCGTATGGCCACATCTTAAAAATGACCTAAATTTCCATTATCCTAACCATTTATCGGGTTTGCCCCTACCACCAACATCGGTTTAAATAAGACATTCAGTAATTATAGCGCAATTTTCTGAAAAAATTTATATTAAAAGTGCCCGAAGGCCTTCATTATAATAAGAGGTGGGGCGGCTTGGTTGGGATTAATGTAATGGACTCGCCCCTTTAATAAACGACCTCAAAGGGCCAAAATTGTTTAAGCATTCACAATTTTAAAAGGAGACGAGTCCGTGAAAAAGATTACAGTATTAGGAATTGAT
>JAHEZZ010000201.1 GCA_023250815.1 Bdellovibrionales bacterium | reverse complement strand
AACCGGAATATTGAGACGTTCGTAATATTGATATCCAAATTGATAGAGAGTATCAGCGAAAGTTTCTCCACTGAATAGCATGAGGGTCATTAACATACACTTCGCAATTTGCTTGAAAAGCAAACCGCTGCGGGTATACCACCCGTAGTACTGAGTTTTCCGTACTGGAAAACTCAAACGTGATGAGTATAAATAGCACATCTCTCAAGTGTGCCTGTGATTTTGTGAAAACTCAAAAAATTAAACAAGACCACCGCTGTCAACTATTGCCAGATATTGGGCAAAATCATCCGTTACTTTAAATTTTTTCTCATCAATTGCATTTTATTTAATTTTGTATCGAAATAGATATATGAGAAATATATTTTTAAAAATGCTAGGCCTTAGTCTATTGATGCTGACAACCAGCTCTTGCAACATGGTGGGAGAAGCGCCGATTCCCGATCAAGACGTCTACGATCTTTCAAAATTAAAGGGATCATGTAATCTCAACGCCGAACGATTTAAAAAAATTCTAGATGAAGACATCAGCAAAGACATTGATTGCTTAAAAAGCAATTTCAATCAATTTATTGATTTTGTAAAATTAGATGACCCCAATGTCATCGCCCAACATGAACTGCTGAAATTTGTTCACCGTTTTTTTCCCAAAGAAAGAGATCGTCTTAATAAATCTCTTTTTATGCTTTTTGATCTCAATATGATGATTTTAAGAGATCAAAAGGGAAAAATTTCCAAAGCAAACCTTGAAGATCTATTCAATATTTTTAGAATTATAAACAATCATGGAAGAAGAATGAAAAATATCTTTGATGAAGGAGAAAATAATTATTGGAAAAATCGAAACCTAATCTTCGAATCGATTTCTGCCATTTCAAAATCTATTTTAGGGCCAATGATACAAAGGTCAGCGGACGGACAACAAATTGAGATTATGAATTTTATAATGAAAGTAAAAGAGGCCTCTGATATTTCCGATAATCAACTCAACTTAAAATTAGTTGAGTCATTTCTATTTATAAAAAAATTGTTGGCCGGTGGAGATAAAGATATTATTTATACTGAGGAATTAGAGAGCATCATCAAAAAACTCCCGGATTTGGCAATTGGAATTTTAGATGTCATGCATTCGACAAAAGAGATTTTACCTTCCTTTAATGAGCGTGATAAAAACTTTCTCAGGGGGATTTTAATTATAAGCGACTCGCTTTATCCTTTAAATAATGACGACGTGATTATCACAAAAAGCGAAATGTTTCATGCCGTAAATCAAATTGAAATTAAAGATTTTAATATTTATCACATTGAGCAATCAATAAATAACTTTAAAAAGAAAGTATTAAAAACTGACCCGGAAACTTTTACCATTAACGATGTTCGTATGATGCTAGGTTGGGCCCATGATGTTTTTGAAATGTTTTATTTTAATGACTACACCTACGACAAACTGCGAGTTGAATTGCAAAGTGATGGGCCAATTACAACACTTATTAAACCAGATTATAGTTCCCTCAAGCTAATCAGAGAAGAACAAATCGGATTTCTCTGGTCAAACTTTTACGATATCGTCAAAAAATATCGTTTTTTCCAAAGAGAATCTCGCCATCAATCCTACACTCCAGGACACGAACGGACGAAATACGGCATTAACAATATCTCAGCGGTAAGATGGGGTCTTAACAAAATGATGGATGTCTATGGCAAAGATTATAGAGATGCCGATTTAAATTTTGATGATCAAGATAATCTAGATAGCGGTTTAATTTCTAGCAAGAGAGCAAAAATACCCGAAGTTAGAAATATGTTAAAAGACTATCAAACAATGATGGAAGAATTTGGCCTGTGGCCAACTTTTCTAGAAAGATTTTTAGGTGAAGCTGTTTACTCTAGTGATTTATTCCAAACTAGTTCAAATGGCGATGAAAAAATTGATGTCAACGAAGCGACAGAATACGTCAGTAATATATTTTCATCCGCAGAATACGGAGTCGATGTGATTGACGGACTCTCTCGCTATTGTGCACCCACTGCTCCATACGAAAAACCAGAAGATCGCACTTATGACATTTATTGTTTTAGAAAGAATTTTTACAAAGTATTTTTTGAAGATCTCAACTACAAAAAAGAATTTCCAGGACTCTACAATTATGTCAAAACGCAATCTCAAGAAGAGGCCGACAACTTTGTTATCGCAGTTGAAAAATATGCTCGTGAAATTTTCGATATAAATCGTCCTATTAATAAAGTTGATCTAGGAAGATTTTTTGTCAGCCTTTCCAATATCGATGGATTCATTTTAAAATATGATAAAAACGGCACCAATCAACTAGAGCGAGATGAGTTGGATGTGGCCTTTAATGTTTTTAAAAGAACACTCATTACTTTTGCCCATCTTTCAACCAGTGAATTGATTTTTACTCATTCCATTTTTTTATATTTAGTAAAATATATGAAAACCCCGCCAGATGGACTAAAAGGCTCTATTGAGATCGCTCGCTTTCATTTTTTTAGCAACAAGAAAAAGATCATTGCAGAAAGATTGAATATTGGAACAATCCTGGCCTTTTTTGTGGCCATTTAATGCCCTAACCTGTGCCAGCCGACTTTTAGTTGAAACTTGCAGTATTTTTTATGGCACAACCTCTGGAATTTTGGGACATGACAAGGATGATATCCCACCGACGAAAACCTCTGAATTCAAATTGCTCTGACAATTTTTCTGAAAATAATTTAAACCAAGGCCAACCTAAAATAATAAAATTTAAAAATGACACCACTTTCAACTAAAAGTCGGCTGGCACCGGGCAGGTTGTTAATTCCGGAAGACTTCCCAGTCTCTCAAGTGAGCCGCCCCAACCTTGATTCATGCTTGCATGGCCATCATTGAAGTGTTTTATTTCGTCTTCAGTGGCATTGATCGGATACCAGCGAATAGTCAATTTGGTCTTGTTTGATTGTTCTTCAAAACTAATCGTACTTAACAATTGCAAAGGCCACTGAGGCGACATCGGATGTCTGGTCATACCGCCATTTTTGTCTGAAAAAGTATTGATGAACATCATTCTTTTATTTTTCACAATATCTAAATAATAAAATTTCCCCCACATCTCGCCACCGTCAGGAGTAATCATGCAGTAGTGATAGGTTCCCCCCCGACAAAAATCCATTTTATACTGACCAACTTTAACTTCTTTTGGCCCCCACCATTTCGCCATATGAGTGGGTTCAGTCCACATTTTCCACATCAGCTCAGCTGAAGCATTATAAGTCCTAGTCAAAATAAATTCCTTAGGAAGAACCGCCCCGTTCATTTCGCACATCAGAGCTTCCATGCGATCAAAGTTTTCTTCATTGCCAAGAATTGCAACATTTTTAACAGCATCACAGATTTGTTCAGACTCAAAAAGCATATTAAAATTTACTTTGGTTCGCTTGCCCATTTCTTCAAAAGTTACCGTCGTTTTAAATTTAGGTTGGGTAACATGATCCAAAATAATTTTAGAAGGTTTCATTATTTCCACATAGACCATTTCATTCTGAAAATCAGTGCCATCTGGGCCGTGCATAACAAATGACCAAACTCCGCCATTCTTAAATTCATGTTTATTAAAAGTATTTTTAAAACCTTTTGGCCCCCACCATTTTGCCAAATGCTCTGGCCTAGACCATACTTCCCACACCAAATCTCTCGAAGCATTAAAAATACGAGAGCTATTTATTTCTTTGTTTTCCTTTTTGGATACGGACATTTTTTTTCTCCTTTATTTCTTTTGCTGTTAATTCTTTTAAATATTCATCCAGGCGATCTAGCCTTGATTCCCAGACTTTTTTAAAGTCTTCAATCAAATCTACGACTGCCGTTAAACCTTTGGTTTCAATACGACAGGGGCGCCGTTGGGCATCTCTTCCCCTGGATATCAGTCCTGCATTTTCCAAAACTTTTAAATGTTTGGTAATTGCCGGCATACTCATATGAAAGGGCCCGGCCAATTCTGTAACAGAAGCATCACCTTTTGTCAGACGAGCGAGAATTGCCAATCTGGTAGGGTCTCCCAACGCCGCAAACTTCGCACTGACATTTTCATAGTTCATATTTAACCTTTTGGTTATGTAACCATATGGCGAAATAAAAATCAATAAAATTTTAGAACAATTTTTTCTTTAAAGTTTTTGAGTGATCGCAATCTAAGGGGAAACGTTTC
>JAHEZZ010000200.1 GCA_023250815.1 Bdellovibrionales bacterium | reverse complement strand
GTATTCTATTTCACCAATTTTGATCAAATCTCCAGATTGAAAATAGGCCAAGCCTTTTTGCAGAGAAAAAAGCGTCAAAAAAAATGAATAAAAAAGAACACGAACCATGAAGAATTATCGGAAACTTAAGATAGAACTAAAACTGTAAAGTATATGTCCGGTATCTCATGCTCTTTATCGATGGGGTGATAAAGGCAGGGGAATTCACGCCTGTCAAAGTTAAAGCAACCAACCCTTATACTTTTTATGAGAAAAAATTCTTATGGCCGAAATAAAAGCATGTTACCGGAAAGTGAGCGGTCAGAAATAACTGGAATTAAGTCTTTTTTGTGGGCGTCTTTAAAGTAGCTGGCCTTGTCTTCTTGGGAAAGTCCAGGGATATAGTCAACGGTGAAGAATGTTATATCCTTAAATTTTGAACGTATTTCTTTGATTTCTTTAAATTCTCCAGATTTACTAAATTTTCTTGGATTGTTATCACCAGCTCCTGGGTGAAAAAGATCTTCCACTCCAAAGCCTTTAACATAAGAAAATAAAGTGGCCTTCTCGGTCTCGCTTAAGTGGCCAGCAATGCTCATTCCATTTTGCATCATTATTTTAAAATTTGGGTTTTTAGCTCTGCCAAGCTTCGCAATTTTGATAACAAATTCGTACATTTGTTTTGCACGTGTGGCGATTGATTTTTCGTTATAATATTCAAAAGCATCTACTGTATCAAGATAGACACCATCAAAACCAGCTGCAATAATTCTATTTAAATATGAGATGCCAGACTCTGCACTGTCTTCAATCATCGTTTTTTGCCAAGCTGGAAGCCAAAATTTTGCTGGAAAATTGTCAGCGTATTCAGCATTATCACGGCCAAGAATTTCAGATCCTTCAATTACAGTGAAATTTAGGGGTGAATTTTTATAGCCAATCCCTGCTACTTCATCTCTTTTTATCAAAGCATCGCGATTAAATTGGTGCCAATAGTAACGAGTCATTTCTGCCTCACCTAGGCAGAAATAAGAAATAGCAACGTTGCCGTTCTTTTTAAATTTTGAGATTTCTTCTTTTGAAAATTTTTGTTCGTCAGTCCCATCTTTTGAGTAGTCAATAACCCAAAGTGTATTTTTGCTATTTTCCATTCTGGATATATGTTCAGGTTTATAATCATGAAGCTGGTAACCCCAAGAGGTAAGCCCTTTAAAATCATTGGCAAATGCATTTGAAAATGTGCTTACTGAAAGTACTGCACCTATCAGACCTAATAATGTGGCCTTCATATCTATTACTCCTTCTTTAAGATTTATCGGTAAAGGATGTATCATAAGACCAGGTGCGCCTCAATTGACAGCGCTGCGCAGTGTAAAGATTATGGAGGTTATTTTAAGGCCTTCCTTGCCTAAATTTAGTTACTTATAAGATACTTAGATTTGGCCAATTTGAAGGAGAATAAAAATGCATGCTGGAGAAGGTAAAATCTTAGTAACAGGTGGGGCAGGTTATATTGGCTCACATGTCGTAAAACTTTTGGGAGAGGCCAAGGAAAATATTTTAATTATCGACAATCTAAGCACGGGGAGAAAAGAAGCTGTTTTATATGGTGAGCTTTTGGTGGGAGACTTGGCAGATGATCAATTTTTGGAGAGTGTTTTTTCGCAAAATAAAATTAGGGCAATTATTCATTTTGCAGGAAAAATAGTTGTCCCAGAGTCCGTGGAAAAACCACTTTATTATTATTCAAATAATACTGTAAATAGTTTGAGACTTCTCCAAAAGTGCCAGAAATATAAAGTTAACTCTTTTATTTTTTCTTCTACTGCCGCTACCTATGGGGACAATGACAAGGGCCTCTTAAGTGAAGAGTCAGTTCAAGTCCCGGCCAACCCCTATGGTATGTCGAAACTGATGACCGAAAGAATGCTTGCTGATTTTGCTATTTCAAATAAAGAGTTTTGTTATATCGGGCTTCGCTATTTCAATGTCGCTGGTGCCGATCCCGAGGGGAAAATTGGCCAATGTTTTCCCGGGGCGACTCATCTTATAAAAGTGACTTGTGAAACGGCGCTTGGAAAACGAGCACAGGTTGGAGTGTTTGGAACTGACTGGAAAACTCCAGATGGTACAGGAATCAGAGATTATATTCACGTGACAGACCTGGCACAGGCACATTTAGATGCGCTTTCTTTTCTAGAGGAAAAAAGAGAATCTCATTTTTTAAACTGTGGTTATGGTAGAGGTGCAAGTGTTAAAGAAGTTATAGAAGTGGTGAGAAAAATTCATGGCAAAGATTTTAAAGTTATCACACAAGAGAGAAGAGCAGGTGATGTCGGAAAAGTGGTGGCAAAAGCTGATAAAATAAAGAAAATTTTAGGTTGGGTGCCGAAATATAATGATCTGGAGTTTATTGTCAAAACCGCCTATGAATGGGAAAAAAAATTTAAAATTTAGAATTCAAATTGCGGGCCAAGGCGGAATGTCCATGAACTGCGGCCAATTTCTGAACTAGTTTCTCGAATAAAAAAAGACTTTTGATAGACATAAGTGACTTGTCCGCGCAGGCCAAAAGTTTTAATTTGTGAATCCACCCACCAACGATAAATGAAATTAGATTCAAAGTATTCATCGCGACTTTTTGATTTATCACAGCTAGCAGAATTTCCAGTGCAAGAAAATTGCGCTCCAATTTGCATAAGTTGATTGAGATTGGAATAGGTGAGGGAGCTGGCCAATTGGGAACCTATTTTATTGATTGTGCGGTTTGTGTTTTGGTTATCGATAAATTGGTATTGAAAGAGCAATGAAAAGCCGTCACTTAATGTTTTAACTGCCCCAACCTTATAATAGACAAATTTATTGACTATAGGGGCCTCATAGTCCTCTTTGGAGGCCCCAAAATAGGGGGTGAGTCCAATACTGGTTGGAACCTGGATTTCTGCTAGATAAAGATGAGAGGGTTTAAAATGGAAATCATCGGAATGGCCAAACCCTAGAAGCAGATTAAAAGGCCCAAGGTTTTTAAGCGCCGATATTTCACTATTTGTAGCAGTGTTATAATTATCTGGAAAAAAACGCTCAACCTCACCCCAAATGCCAAAACCATCGCCGTTGTGAAGTATCCCTGCCTTGATTGAAGACATATCCAAGTCGTTATATGCTTGTTGGTTAAATTGTCTTCTGGCACCTTCCGTAAAAAAAGTTGTCGCCCTGCTCTTACTTGGGATCAGACAAAATAGTAAAAAAATTAAAGCAAAATTTTTCATAAAATCAAATGGTAATAATGTAGGTGCATTTTTGCTTGATCTATTATGGCGTAGTATAAAAAAAAAGCTTAAAAAATTGACGCCATGTGCAAAACTTTCATATTGTCGGTAAATTGATCGGGCCATCCATGGCGCATGATATCATCCTAGCTAAATTTTTAAGAGGCATTCTGGTCATGCAAAATAGTACAACTGGTCAAGAAAACTACAACAAGCGTCAAGTGACGATAAATAGGACAACAGTTGCTAGAAATAAAAGAGCGCCTCTTACCCATAATCAAAAACTTTTAGCAAATGAAATAAGGATCAAGCTTCACCGTCAACTTGTGAAAGCAATTCAGCAGAATATCGAAATAAAGCAAAAGCAGTACGTGGCAAAAAAAGAATTAGAAAAAGAACTTTCAAAAAAAGAAAGGGAAGGACTATTAAATAAAATTTTTGAATTTATAGTTCATCTTTTTCCTGTTGGATTTATCGGAATAATTGCTACTTTCGTTATGCCCAGGCTTAAGGGAGTAATGGTTTATGAGAGGCCGCTAGAAGTGGTGATGCTTTTTTTGGCCCTCTGTATTCCCTGGATGACGCAAATGTCTTGCATGCCACTCTACTCTAAGATTGGTCACGATACCTATCTTTTTAAAAACATAAGGCCTGAGAAAATTATTTTAAAATATACGCCGGGCGTACTCTTAATCTCTGTGTTATTTGAGGCCATTTTTGTGGGAGTGTATTCAATTCTGGCACATTTTAGTTTGAATTTGTTTTTTTATATTCTTGCTAGCTGTGCCCTTCATTCTTTTTTTGCTCTGCTTATGACTTATGGTTCGTCGGCAAAAAAATGGTCTCCGTGGATTTTATCCTGGACAATTTACGGGCTTACTTTTTTGTTTTTTCCCACAAAACTTCTCTTTGCGCCTCTTTTTGCATCTCTTTTTATATTGAGCTTTTTAGTTTTTAAAAA
>JAHEZZ010000060.1 GCA_023250815.1 Bdellovibrionales bacterium | reverse complement strand
TAGATTTCAATTGTTCTACCAACGCATTCGTAAAAGACGAGAGTAAAGCTGAATATACTTGTCAATTTATTTCAAATCCTAAAGGGAAAAAAGCTCAGGTTATTGCCGAAATAGTTTATTCTAAGCCCAGTGATGGTTATCTTAAAGAACATTGCCAATGTTCAAAGGATTTGGAAGTGGGATATGGTATTTTAAATGATGCCGGAAAAATGGCCCTTGAATCGGCCAGTTGTAAATCTACGTTAGTCGTCCCTTCAGATGAAGATGAGGACAGCGTAAAGCACTGCTTAATACAAATGCCTGATCGAGACAGAGTTAAATTTCCGATTGATAACAGTGCTAATCCAGATGAAGATAATTGTGTTCATGGCTGTAGTAATTATAGAAAACATATGGCCAAGATAAATGCTCCCGCAAAATCAGCAGATAAAAAAGCAGCTGGGAGTGGCAAATAATTTTTGTGAGAAAGTATAAAAGATTTTTAAAAATCCCTAGAACGTTAGAGCGTCTTCAAATATTCAATTAAATCTTTTTTATCTTGTGCGGTTAACTTTTCAAAAGATTTAAACCAGTGGCCGATTGCTGATTGTCCCACCCGTTTGGTGTAATAGACGTTGCGATGTCCAGATTTTGCTTTCTCCAGCAAATCTTTTTCTTCGGCAGATCCTGCGGCCGGAAGGGTGTAACCTAAATTGACTTCATCAAATCTGGATCTTTCGCCAGCATCGATTAAAGACCAGACTACGGGGCGCTTTGAGGGTTCAGTGAGAAGTGCGCTGATCGTCGGTACTGAAGCATTGTGAAGGTAAGCGAATCTCGCCCAGATAGCTTCCAGGCGAGGAGCAAAATACCCTGGAGTAAGGCCAGTACGACGAACTACTTGGCCCATGGGATTTCTATCTACCAAATCAAAAAATTCTTGATTAACACTGACTAAGCGGTTCCTGTCAGTATTAATTTCTTCGATTGGGATGTGTTCCGGTTCTTTAAATACAGATAGTCCTGCGCTGTCTTTTTGGTAGGTCCCGTGGCATGAGGCACAGGTCTCTACAAAAATTTTTTCTCCATGGGGCACTAATTCGGATTTGATGGCAAAGGGGTATTTGGGTGGGAGAATATCGCCCAAAAGTTCTTCCGCATGGGTGATCTCGGGAATCATAGAGAGAATATTTTGTGCGGTTTGAGTCCCGGCAAATTCCACTGCCAGCCCCCAGCCAGCAAAATTTCCATCGCCAAAGCCGTCGCTAAATTGCCCGATTGATTTCTTTTTTCCATAACCCCAAAAGCTTGGAACTTTTACTTGCCCTCGGGCATTGTTGAGGGGGAGCGGGCGGCCTCCGACATTTTCATAAAACCACACCTGAATCATTGAGATGGGCACTAACCCTTGAGTTAAATTGTTATAGCGCTTATCCGCCAAGCGAGAGAAGAAAGCGAAAGAATCTTTTTCCAATTCCTTTTTCTCCGCACTTCTGGGCATTAATACCGTCATATTGTGCCACATTTCTTGCGCTAATTTAGCGTCAGTGGCCATCTGTCCAACATCGACATTTTTATTCCCCAGTCCGATATAATAATTCCCCGCTACTTTTCCCGAATGACAAACAATGCAGCCCATGGCCCCAATTTGCATATTTTTATAGGGCACATTGAAGAAACCTTTTATTTCATTGTCGTGATCAATGAGACCCCAGCGAGATTTAAATGGGGCCAGCGCTTTGAGTGGGTTTTCATTTATTTTGGGCCGGTCAGTGTGGGAAAGGCCTAAGAACTTGGCCATCATTTCATAGGTTTTAACAAAGTCAGGAGCGAGAACCATACCTCGCCCATCTTTTGTAAAAGTAAGCTTAGAAAGGGCATCCTGCGCTTTTTGGTGGGCGTCGATGCGGGGGTTGGCGGAGGCGTTTAAAGCGTTTATTAAAATGACCAGATAAAGTAGTCTTTTCATCGGTTATCATCCTTGAAATAGGCCAGCCTCAATTGTAGAAGGCCTTTTCCCCCTTCGTCAAATGGAGAATCATAGAGTTTAGATACCAATTCCACCATTAATTAGTGGAATTGGTATTAGGGGCCGATACTCATTAGGAATTTATTTTAAGTCCAATTTTTCTGCGATTGCTTGGTAGTTTTGGAGTTAAGTCCTCCCTGATAGAATCTAATCTTTCAAAAACAATTTTAAATAATTTAGTTGAACTTTCCTTTATCCCCTTCACTTCTTTTCTTAAGTCATTTTCAAGAATATGAAAACTTCTTAATTTTGTAAAAATTCGCATAATAGAGATATTGACAGAAATGGCACGATCACTGTGAAGAACACTGGAAAGCATAGCAACTCCATTCTCCGTAAATGCCAGAGGGCGTTTTTGTTTGCCACCCCGTTTATTCTTTGAAGTCACAATTTGTGACTTCAAAGAATGGTGCTCTTCAGATGTGAGTTGCAATAAAAAATCAGAAGGAAAGCGTTTAATATTTCGTTTAACTTGTTGGTTTAAAACTTTTGTTTGTAGACCGTAAAGGGCCGCAAGATCGCTATCAAGCATAACCTTATGACCTCGAATGAGATAAATCATATTTTGAATTTGGAAAAGATGTTGTTCGCTTTTTTTCATAGGGTCTCCAAATCTTTATTTACAAAAATGAGGCCAAAGCTCTAATTAACTTGAGTAAAAAGAAACAATTTTTGCTTGTTTGAAATTTTCTGGGGGGAATAATGCTTTTTATTTGATGAGTAAACTCAAGCCCAATGATTATCGGTATCCACTGTGCGACTTGAGACAGAAACGATCGCTAGAAATAATAATTTAATCATAGGGGCACCTCCAAAAACTTCCCGCTTCTGCCCTATTATATCGGAGCATTAAGCTCCCAGAAATAGCGTTTGGGGGCCGCCCACAATTATCCTCAAGCTAACTTCATTTTTTCTAACTAGGCCTAATGATGTCCGTCTAAATTGGCCTTCTTTCAGACAGATACAAATCCCTTTTTGCCTAGGTTATTCAACTCTATAATTTAATTATAAAAAAGGTCGAGAAGTGAAGGGTATTTTGGAGTCCATTTTATGAAGATCAGTGGCCGATTTGGGAAATTGTTAAGCATCACTTTGGGATTGCTATTCCTTTTTTCCTGCGCTGGAAAAATGGAGAAAAAAACGAAGACCGCTTTTTCTTTGAATTTAAATAAAATCGTCGATGTTTCACAAGGGGCCGGTGGAGTGATGCTCTACGGTTTAAAAACCTTTGGTGGTTCGGAGTCTTTCGCACGGGTGATTAGCACAAATACCCCTGATCCAATACTTCCGCTAACCAACGGCAAATGGAAATTTTTCGCCATCGCTTGGGAAGGGCCTAATCAATTTGAAGGAACTGTGAGATGTGCCCATAGCGGAGAAGTCAATTTGGAGGGAAATAAAATTAATGTCTCTTTGATTCTTAATAATGCCAATTGCAACAATGGTATGTGGTCGCCTGTCGGTATGACTTTGTCTGCCGGTATTTATACTTTTCCTCGCACTGATTTTGTCAATTGTATTGGCCTGTCCACGGTCACTGGGTATGGCCAGCAAGTTGAGTGTTCCACTAGCACCTCTAACCGTTTAAACAAGGGGCACTTTGGTTCATTTAAGGTGGGGATAAGTGAGTTTTGGCAAAAAGATGGCCTTTATAATATTGGTACTAAAGTGCTTTCTGCATGTAAGGCGATAACTAGCAGTACTCCGCCAGACGATGCTGTTGCCACTAGCGCACTTAATATTCCTCAGGGTAATTCGCAAATCCCTCTGGCCACCGTGATATTAGGGTATTTTGGAAAAATTGCCTGTGAGAGCACAAACGGTGGGGCAAAAGAATATTTTTTTAAAAATGGAGTTAACAATCCCATTGGCGGAACAAAGTTTTTTACACAACAAAATGGAACAGGTTTTTATGACAGTCAAATATATCTAAGCGTATCAGATAGCGAAGTTTGTTCTGACAGCACTCGTGCCGCTAAAACTGCCGCTCAAGGTTTTGCCGGAGGATCGGGATCAAGCGACCGCGCTTATATCATTTGTACGAAAGCTCAACTAAACGAAATTGGCGGTGATAATTTTGTCAACTCACAATACTACAATAAACATTTTCGCCTGGCCTCCAATTTGAATTATCAAAATGAAGAAAATGCTTTTATTCCTCTTGGCGATGCGTATACGGCCCACGAGACAGGCACTCCCACAGCAGCAGCTCATAGCTATACTGGTATTTTTGAAGGGGCCAATCATACCATTTCAAATATTTATTTAAACGTCGAAGAAAATAATCATTTGGGATTTGTCAGGTTGTTAGGTTCGGCGGGAGTGGTTAAAAATTTAGTGATGGATCGCATGCGTATTGATTGTGATTCTAGTACTTACTGTTTAAAAGTGGGATCAATTGCCGGAGCAAGTGGAGGAACATCGGCGTCGATCCTTAAAAATATTTACGTTCATTCGGTGATATCTGGATATAAAAAAATTGGTGGGTTGATTGGAGAAATATCATTATCAACGACTATTTCACAGGCCCATGCCGATGTTATGGTTTCTGGAACTCAGTATTTAGGCGGTTTTGTGGGATTTGGTGATGCTGGAACAAATACCATTACTGAATCGACCGTCCAGGCCTTTGTCAGCACTCCTGATAAAACTGATCTTGAAACTTTTTCTGGTGGAGTACTGGGCGACAATACGGGATCTTCACGGATGATTATCACTAAAATGGCGGTGAGAGGGGAGATTCAAGGAATAAAAATGGTGGGCGGAATAATTGGCCGATTTTTTGGCGATAGTGGAAGCCTATTGGAAGATAGTTATTTTATAGGAGTGGTTAAGGGATTCGCTTATGATAAAAATGCAAGTATCGGAGGCATGGTTGGATTTATGGGAAGTACTCCCACCTATAATCGGGTGATCGCTCCCTCTGTTTTTGTGGATTATAAAAGATTAGATGTGGATCATGATTGGGAAGAGGAAAGTGGTGCCCAGTCGGGAGGTTTAGTCGGAACAGGCACTAACTGCAATGGTCTTTTGACTTATTCTTATTCTGGGGGCCACGATAATACCTCCGGAAGTTGGGATGGCGATACTTTTTCAGGCTGCGCTAATACAAAGAAATCGCAAACGGAATTAAAAACTTATACTAACTACCTAAGTACTTGGGCCTGGTCTTCGACAAACATTTCCACTGATGGAACAAAAACCTGGGTTCTCTCAAGCGCTGATAACGGATATGATTATCCCCGGCTTTCATTTGAACTTGCGCTAGAGGCCACCATTCCCTATTTAAAAAGGCCCTGCTCTGGAGTTTTTGGCACAACTGTCGGTGCGGGGACTGCCGCTTCACCTTATTGGGTATGCGACATCACCCAGTTTGAAGCAATGTCACCTAATACTTATTATATTTTAAAAAATGATATTGATTACGATAGTGCCAACGCTAAATCTGGCCCAATATTTTCGGCCGGTAAATATCTTTTAAATGGCAACGATCATCAAATCGCAGGGACTACTTTTACAGGTGTTGCTGCGACTACAAAGTTGTCCCTATTTGATGCCTTAAACTCCGGATCAGAAATTAAAAATTTAAAACTTCGTGGATTTAATTTTGATTTTGGCAGCTCTGTTATGACCACCAATTCGGAAGTGGCGATCTTGGCCAATTCCAACGCCGGAACAGTCACCAATATTGAGAGCAGCGGTCATAATATCAGAATAGTGGGAGTGGATTTAAATGACAAAAATTTTTCATTGGCGGGGCTTGTCTGTAATAATACTGGAACCATTCAAAGCAGTGACATTGGATATAATTTTGAAGGAAAACTATTACTGACTGGAAGTGATGGCAATTTTTATGCTTCTGGTGTTGCTCAGAATAATAGCGGAACTATTACGACAACAAGGACAGATTTTAGTTCCCATTATAACTCTGTGCTGGCCACGTATAATTCAAATTTAAATCATTATTATTCCGGAGTGGCGGCCTTTAACGATGTTGGCGGAACTATCAGTAAAGTTGAAGAAAGAGGGTTCATTCAATTTATCAACACTACTGCTGCGGCTGGAAAAATATCTGGTATCGTCTATACTAATAATGGAACCATTTCAGATGTCAGCGTAAAACATGGATCAAGTTTAACTAATTTCAATGGAGATATCGCAGGCCTTGCCAATATTAATTCTGCTTCAAAAACTATTCGCCGAAGTTTTTATAATAATTATTACGGCACAAATTCTATGATGAGTGCCATACCTACAAATTACAGCGGCACTATTATTACCAATAACGGGACTTCTACTGAAAATTTTTGTCATGACAGTTCTCAAAGCAATCTTGGAACTTTTTCTAGCGGCAACGTTTTAGTACTCACCGGTGCACTAACTCATTTTGTAACTATAGACAATATTGCACAGGGAGATATTATTTGTGTGGGAGAGTGTCGTATTGTCGATGTCGTCAATTCTGATACCCAACTGACAATGACCAATGCTTGGTCCAATCCCACAGGAAGCAGCATTTATAAGCAGCACATCGGCAGTGGTTGTGTAAGATCAGAGTCCTACTCTCTTACTGCGGGAGTCTTTGCCGTTTCCAGTAGTGGCGTTTCATCATCCAATTGGACGATGTCAAACTCATTATCTAGCACTTCAGGTTATGTTTGGGCATTGGATGGAGCATCTTCAATTTCCCCGCCCTTATTAATTTATGATTGGGTTGGCGATAAGATGTCCTTTTTAGATAGCGCTTATTTTTCTTTTTAATCGATTACTTTTTTTTAGTTTGGCCCAAGGCCTTAGCATTGATTGCTGCTTCATATTTAGCAATTTCTTCAGCAGAGAGAGAAGTCGGGGCCATGCTTTTAGTACTTTCTAGTGTGCGTTTTAATTCTTCACAGCGATGGTCACCACCATCCATATTGTGGGCCTTATTACGACGCCCGTCTTTCATCCAGAATATTTCTTTGCTGCAGTATTTGCATAAGGGCATGATAAAACCTTTATGAGATTAAAGAGACCGGCAGAGTCTTAGTTTTCAATCACCTTGTCAACCTCTGAAAACCAATCTTTATCACTATCGTCTTTTTCTAGCTTTTCAAATTCTGCCGCCCATTTTTCTTCTCCCCTATTAAAGCTAGCGAGTTCTCTTTTTGGGCCCTTTTCAATTTGCGCTCTTAATGCCCGAGATTGCGCAATGCTTTGTTCGACCTTTGCGAGATCTGCTTCAGATGGCCAAACTTTCTGTGCTTCAAAAAAAAGACAGAGAAAAATAACAAATTTTATCAGATTGAGAAAAATGGGACGATCGTTTTTTGGTGATGCTTTCATAAACCTTCCTAGTTTATTTGACTTAAACTCAACTCTATTTTGCCTTTGATTTAATAATTATGCACTAAGTTTATTATTCACTTCTAATCCGAGCAGATGAGTCAGAAAATGAACTGGACAGGAAGGCCTGGGCCAAGGCAAAATTGTCGAGTGTTTTTCAGAACTTTGGAAGGAGTAAGATGTGAGTAGTTTAAAAGACGCTCTACTTAAGGCCGGTTTTAAACCAGCAAAGGCGCAAAATGAGCGGCCGAAAACTCCCCCGGCCGCTGCTCGAAAAATTCCCTCTTCAGGCCGAAATTATGAACCTAAACCTCCTCCTGCCCCGCCCATGCGTGAATACATACCGGTGCCCAAAAAAATTCACAGTCATCAGGCGACCAGAAATTTTTGCGAAGTGTGCGACCGCACTCAACCCGATGTAGAGTATTTTAAACATCGAAATCCCACCGTGCAGGCCAATTGGATTTGTATTTCCTGCGCCGATAAAAACGAAATTCCCGATAGCACTCGAACTACCGCTCAAAGTGATATGGCCAAGAAAAAAATGTTTCGCCGAAGTTTTGGCGCTACCAATATGGCACTTCGTCCGGAACCTTCTTCCGGTGGTAGCAGTGATGATCGTTAGGGCGTGCCTTCTTATTTTTGATAGCGTTTTTTTGCCCACCGATGAGTAAAAAAGGCCAAGGGAAGGCCGGTGGCAATATCCAGAATATGATGTTGATGAGTGGCCACTACCGAAAAGCAAACTAAAAAATACCAAATCCAAATGACCGGGGCCCATCTGGCATAAATTTCTCTTATTCCCATGGCCCATTCAAATGCGTAACCGACGTGGAGTGAGGGGAGTAAATTATGAGGCATATCAACGGCAAAAAGGGAATTGTACCAAGGGGCAAAAAAACCTTGAGGTATCACTCTGGTAAATCCTAATTCGGCGGGAAAAAGCAGGAAGAAAAAAAGGGCAATTAAAGTTTGTGTGATTAAAGCAAAACGCACTCGGTAAACATAATTAATTTCGCTTTTAAAAAACAAAATAATGGGAGAGAGGTAAACTGAACAATAGGGGATAATGGCCCAAGGAATAAGAGGAGCGGCCAATTCAAAATCAAAATACAGTTTGTAGTGATGGGGCCTTAAAGTCGCTAGATAGTTTGGCCCAAGATAGCAAAGTAGAAATACAAATAAAACCTGACTTAAGATTATGAACTTTTGTTTCAAGGATTTTTTCCAAAATAATCGTTAAGCCCTTTACCAAGAGATGTCATGTTGGGTGCGAGTATTTTTTCTAGCAATGACTCGATTGCCGGGGTTATTTGTTTTGCCAAAAGTCTTGGTACACCGGGAACTTTCTCCGGGTAAATAGTAATATGACAAGAAACCACCAATTCTGTTTTATTATCACCAACACTTTTAAAAGTGTTAGTGCCATGGGCATCGAATAAATCGTTGGCGAGAAAAGATTCTAATTTGTAATCCACACAAAAATCTTTATTGCGCCAAATTGCAGTGTCTTTCCAAGAAAAAATATCGGGGTTAATAAATTTTTTGAGCAAAGAAGGCATATCTGCTTTAGCAAACCAATGATTGACTAGTTCTAAGACATCGCCATTTTCTTTTCTCGATTTAACGTCGATTTTATTTATGTTGGGCATATAGGGGACGAGTTTGGCCAAATCATCACGCACTAATTTAAAAACTTGATCGATTGGTTTAGCAATAATCTCTTTATTGGTTAGATGCATATTTTCTCCTGGCGATTAGTGAATTGTATGAGGTAAACGAAAAAAGAAAACGGGAACGTTGGCACTATAAGTTTCCAGGCAATCGACTCCGGCGTTTTTAACTACCATCATTTCAAATTTTCCTCGCATATTTCCGGTAGGTGTATTGAGAGGGCAAAAGCTGGTGTATTCAAAAAATTCACCGGGAGAAAGGATAGGTTTTTGTCCGACAACTCCTTCGCCTTTTACTTCTTCTTCTTGGCCTTTGCCATTTCTTATAATCCAGTGGCGAGAAAGTAATTGCAAAACCCTGCTACTTCCTACGTTGCTTATTTTTATTCGATAAGCGAAAAAATAAAAACTGCGAGAGGCATCAGATTGCTCTTCTACATAATAGGGAAAAACTTCCACTTGCAAATCATTTGTGGTCTCCTGATAAGGGGTAGCTTTTCCTTGAATCAGCAATGTAAGTTCAGTCATCCATTATCCCGAGCAAAAATAAATTCACCCCTATAAACTATCATAAACTGCTAATAACTTAAAAAAAAAGAAAAACACTGTGCATTACCTTGTCGTAATATATTATTATATTAGAATTTCTAATTTTGTTTATAAGTATTTCTAATTTTTGTCTAGTCAACTTAATCATAGAGGGGCATCATGGATTTGTTCATTAACGGCTTGATAAAAAGAGGTGTTTACCGTGTGTGGTGTTGTCGCAATCATTCACTGTGAACCAAGCATATCTTCCTATCAATACCAGGGAGAGGTGCAGGGGGAGGTTTACCGTGCCCTTCTGACTCTTCAGCATCGGGGACAAGATGCCGCTGGTATTGTTTCTTATGATTTTAATTCTTCCCATTTTTATGAAGAAAAAAACCTGGGCTTAGTTTCGCAGGTTTTTAACAAGGAAAATCTCTCCGCTCTTAAGGGAAGAATGGCCATTGGCCATAATCGCTATGCCACTGTCGGCAGCGATGGGCGAAGAGATTTGCAGCCGATGATTAGCTCGTACCCTTTTGGGGTAGCGATGGCGCATAATGGGAATATCGTCAATTATTTTAAACTTAAAGAATTGCTCAAGAACAATCATCACATTCAAATGCTTTCTCATAATGATTTAGAACTTATTTTAAGTTTGTGGGGTAAGGCCTATTTAAATTCAGAGAAAAAAATTGGGCCATTTACTTTTGCCCGTTGTACCCAGGCCTTGCAATATTTATTTGAAACCTTAGTGGGCGCTTACTCTACTGTCGGAATCATTGCCGATCAAGGGGTGATTGCTTTTCGCGATCCCTCAGGTATCAAACCACTGTGCTTTGGAAAAAAATTAAAAGAAGATGGAAGTTTTGCTTATTGTTTTGCCAGTGAAGAAGTGGCACTTAATTTTTTAGATTATAAATTTGAAAGGGATTTACTTCCTGGTGAAATAATATTTGTCTCGCTAAAAGGAGAGTTTCATTCATGGGTTTATCCCAAGGCCCCAGTTAAAAGTTCCTGTATGTTTGAATGGGTTTATTTTGCGGCGGCGGAAAGTTCACTTGAAGGACGTTCTGTTTATGGTGCAAGATTGGCCTTGGGGGAAAAGCTCGCTATTAAAGTGGCCGCCTTGATTGCCCTTTCAAAAATTTCTCCTGATATCGTGGTCCCCGTTCCTGATACTGGCAGAACGGCGGCGATTGCGCTGGCGGAAAAGCTTCGACTCCCCTATCGGGAAGGGCTGATGAAAAATCGATATGTGCAAAGAAGTTTTATTCTTGCTGAACAAAATAAAAGAGAAAAGGCAGTGGAGTTAAAGCTTACGCCGATAAAAAAAGAAATTGAAGGTAAAAATATATTACTGGTCGATGACAGTATTGTCCGTGGCACTACTTCAAAAAAAATTATTAGTTTGCTGAAAAAAAATGGGGCCGGAAGAATAACCTTGGCGCTCAGTTGCCCACCGATAAAAAATGCCTGCTATTACGGGATAGATTTTCCTAATAGTTCAGATTTAGCGGCAAATAAAATGAATGCTTTGGAATTGGCGGAATTTTTAGGTGCTGACTCGGTGGTTTTTATCGATCAAGATGATTTGTATCAATCCATTTATAACAATAAAAATAAATCTGGCCTATGTACTGCTTGTGTTAGCGGGAATTATCCCACCAGTATTGAATGCGGTGAAGACTTTGCTCTTCTTCGAGAAAACCATCGAGGTTAATTATATGTTAGATAATGTGACTCCTCCTCTTATGTATCGCGGCTCAGTTAAAGATATTTTAGGGCCCATGACGATAGGTCAGACTGAAGCGGTGCTATTTGATTATTCTAATCGTTATTCTGTTTTTGATTGGGGAGAGATGCCTGACCATCTGGCCTTTAAAGGAGAATCCCTAGCGCAGATCGCTTATCTTTTTTTTAAGTATTTAGAAGATGCAAAATTTTGGCGAGAAAATGAAAAAGAGTTACGAAAAAAAGTTGCTCTTGCTCCAGAATTTATACACCATCAAGTACAACTTGAATTAGATAAAAATTTATCACAAGGTGTGGCCCACCATTTATTACAGTTTTTGCCTCCTCATTCTTTTAGTGCCAAGGCACTCAAAATTATTCGTCCTAAATTTAATGGCACTTATGACTATAGCGAATATCAAAATGCGCCAACCGAGACACTGGTTCCTCTTGAAGTGGTTTTTAGATTTGCTTTGACGGAGCATTCGTCTTTATTGAAACGGTCTACCCCGGAATATTTAAAAAGTTTGGGGTTATATAAGAGTTCACTGAATGGTGATGAAAAATTTATCTTCCCGGTGATTGAATTTTTTACCAAATTAGAGAGCACTGATCGCCCACTTACTTATCAAGAGGCAAAAGAATGTGCAGGCCTAACGGATCAAGAATTTAAGATTTTGTTGGCGAAAAATGCTCTGTGTGCCCTAATGATTTCTTTTTTATTTAAAAAGATTGGGGTTGATTTAATTGACGGTAAATTTGAATGGGGGTTCGCTGAAGAGAAGAGCAGTATCGGGCGCCAGTTCATTTTGGCCGATAGTGTTGGCCCAGATGAGCTGAGACTTAAATATAAAGATGTGGAGTTGTCGAAAGAAATTTTAAGAATTGAATATCGAAAAAATAAATGGTTTAGGGATACGGAACTTGCTAAAGAAATGGCGAAAAAAGGAAACACCGTTGATTGGATTTTGATTTGTAAAAATGAATTGAATTCATATCCCCCTAAATTAGATGAAAATTTTTTGAGTGGCGTTTCTATGATTTATCGAACTCTGGTGGTGGCCCTCTGGCCTTGGGTTTTTAATCACCAAAATAATACTGATTTTGGTGAAGTCTATGGACTAGATAAATTGGCCAACTTTTTAAAAAGCAATAGCGAGGTATTACAGTGAATATCCAAAATGTTATGATCTTGGGCAATGGTGGGCGTGAGCATGCTCTTGCTTTCTTTTTTGCCAGAAGAAGTGAAACAAAGCAGGTTTTTGTTTTTCCCGGAAATGACGGTATGGAGATCACTCCAAAAGTTGTAACCTCCGCTAAGTTTGCAAAATTTAACTGTCTTAAAAAAATCTCGGAAGAGGTTTTAGAATTTTCTCTTTTTTGTGAACAGCATAAAGTCGATTTTATAATTGTAGGCAGTGAGCTTCCCTTATCGCAGGCCTTTGTCGATCGTTTTGTTAAAAATTCAAAAATTCCGCTGCTCGGGCCTAGTCAGGCGGCCGCTATGCTTGAGACTTCTAAAGATTTTTCTAAAAATTTTATGAATGAATTTTCTATTCCTACGGCAAAGTATATCTCTTTTAAAAAAGAAGAACTTTTGGCCTTAAGTTTTGACCAGATCGAGAATCTGGCAAGTCTTTTTTCTAATCGCCCAGCAGTGGTTAAGGCCTCTGGACTTTGTGCTGGTAAAGGTGTGATCGTACCGGCCAACAAAATAGAATTTCACGCTGCGATTAAAGAATTTTGCACCAAGAATGAAGAGGGTTTTGATGCTTCCCAAATTATTTTAGAAGAGTGTTTAACTGGCCCTGAAGTTTCTCTCTTTTATCTATGCCAAGGTGAAAATTTTATTGAAATAGGATCGGCCTGTGATTACAAAAGATGGGGCGATCAAAATACTGGGCCAAATACTGGTGGCATGGGGGCATATCTTCCACCAAAGAATATTTTATCAGATGAAAATAAAAAATTTATTAGTACGAAGGTGATTGCTCCACTCTTGGCGGGCATGATGAAAAAAGGAACGCCCTATAATGGAATACTTTTTGTGGGCGCCATGATCACTGAAGATGGGCCAAAGGTCATTGAGTTTAATTGTCGTTTTGGGGATCCCGAAACCCAATGTCTCATTCCATTAATGCCCGATAATTTTGCAGAAGCACTTTATTTGGCCGCCAGTGGTAGGCTTTTGGAATGGATATTAAAGTATGGGAATAGTATAAAATTGGCAGATAAAAAATCAGTGCATGTGGTGATGACTCATGCTCATTATGCTGGTGCCAATAGCGAAATAGAATATTCTAAAAATTTAAAAATATTAATGCCTGAAATTTTTTTAGATTTAGGTAATAAAAGTGATCAAGAACTTTTTATTTTTTCTTGTGCTTTGAAAAAAAATGGAAATGATTTTTTTACAAATGGCGGAAGAATTATTGGGGTAACGGCGCTCGCTAACAGTAACTTTAAAGCGAGAACCCTGGCGTACCAAGCAGCTCGTGAAATTTATTTTGAAGGACGACATATGAGGTCAGACATTGCCAACAATATTGGGGAGGATTTATGAAGCTGCTCAAGATTGCTATTTTGGCATCAGGGAATGGTTCTAATGCAGAAAATATCATTCGCTTCTGCCAAGAAAATCCCCATCTCTATCAACTGCCCATTGTGCTTTGTGATAACCCTGAGGCCTACGTCATTAAACGCTGTGAGATGTTGGGTACAAAAGTTGTGCTTATTCCTGTAGAAAAAAAATCTACATTAGCGGAAAGCAGGGAATTTCAAGAAAAAAAAATGTTAGAAATTTTGAGCGAGTACCAGATTAGTCTGATTTGTCTTGCCGGTTATATGAGAATTTTATCCTCAACGTTTATCGATTATTTTTATGATGTAAAAATTCACGCTGCAAGAATTATCAATGTTCACCCTTCATTGCTTCCCAGCTTTAAAGGCACCACTGCCTATATCGAAGCTTTTAATTATGGTGTTAA
>JAHEZZ010000059.1 GCA_023250815.1 Bdellovibrionales bacterium | reverse complement strand
TGGTCGGCCAAAATTTAGACAAAAAAAGGCCCGCTTATTGAAGCGGGCCTTTTTTTAAAGATCAAATTCTTAAGTTTTATTTTTGATGAGAACTATCAGTGCTTTGTCCCACAGAGGATTCTTGTTGAACTTTAGTTGAATCACTTCTCGCTGCTGTAGTTACTGCGCCTTCGCAGGAACTTTTTGAAGCTTTGTTTATAAATTCTTCTCTGGTCACAGCAAAATTAAATCCGTTGTAATTCTTTTTCCCATATTTGGATTGGTCTAGAGGATCGGGAAGGTAAATCATTTCTTTCATAAATTCTTCACTGCTCCGTTCATACATAGAAATAATGTTAAAATTTGGCAAGCCTACTTTAAGGCAAAATGCTGATCCTTTCTGATTTTTCTTCGGGTCGCTATAATAGCGACAAACCCATATTTGGTCATTGTCGATATTTTGGTAGTTTGTTTTCGAGTATTCGTCACTGCTCTCATTCAAGGTTTCGTCAAATCCCTTTGAGATTGTCTCAACCTCACGGAGCGCCTTTTTATAATTTAGCTTAAACAATTCGTTTTCTGCAGAGGATAATCGGTTCATGAACATATTTTTAAGATTAACGACTTTGAGCAAAAATGATTTTGCAAGATGAATATTACTTTCCTCGTAATTGCCCGAAGAATAAATATTATAAGATTTACCTAGGCCACCTGTCTGATTATATGCAGAGTTAAGCTTGGCCTCATAATCAATTTGCGCTTGCAATCTGGCCTCTTGGCATTCATTTGCTAACACCCCAAATGAAAATAGAATCGTAATACAAAATAATACTCGTTTCATAAATCACCTCCTAAATTATTTCTCTAGCTATTATTCTGCAAGGATTGCGCCAAATTCTATAAACACAAAAATAAATAGTTCCAATAAGATTGGATTAACGTGGCCGTTTGATTTTTAAGCACCTGTCAAAGGCCCCGATTTGAGTGCAAATTGATACCGTTTTTTGGCCGTTGCGGCCTAATAATTTTAAATTGCATGAGTCTAATATTGGCCTTTAATTTGCAGAAGTGCTGGTACGTGACTTGGAGGTTGCGTGATTTCCCAAGGAGGGGATGATGAAAACAAAAACAGCAGTGTCAGTCGTTTATTGGGTTTTAACTTTTTTTGTATTTTCCATTTTTTATTTCGGGATTTCTAAAAAGTTTTTTTTAAAATACAAAGGAGATCGATACAAACCAAAATTGACTGCAATTGGCCATATTTCTTCTCCCTTAAAATTAAATTCGACAATTGCAAAATTCACTATGGCCGTCGATTCTGAAACCAGACGACTTCGTGAAAATAAAATTGAAAGTATTTCAACCCTAAGTGAAGAATAAATTCAGCTGACACGAGAAAATTTTTGTACTTCTCTTTCTTTTTCTTCTGCATGACTTATGCAAAGGGTGGCCCACGGGCGATTTTGAAGTCGTTTTTCCGGGATCGCTTCTCCACAATCCTCACAACATCCAAAGGTACCTTCCTTGATTCTGTTTAAGGCCCCTTCTATCGCCTTTAGCTTATCTAATTCTCTTTGCTTCATACTAAAGGTCACTTCTTGAGTGATGATATTGGCAGCAAGATCTGCTTCATCTGGTAAGTCATCAGTAGGGGTGCTTAAATCCTCTATAGAGTTGTGAAGGATGCCATTTAAAAGCTGTGATTTGAGCTTTAATAGGATTTCTTGATATTTGTTAAACTCTGGCCTCTTCATGCCTTCCCCCTTAGGTCGAAAACTTGCAGCAATTTAACATTTTAACATGTAGCAGCATCGCCTTCAACGCAAAAAATAATCGTAATAGCCTAATTTTACTTAAGGTATCTTTAGCTATTCCCAATAATAGGTACTTATCGAGACTTTTTTAATTTTCTTTAGTTTTCAAGTTTTAAGTGAATGGGCATGATTAAGGGAAAGGTTTTAGAGGAAAACAAAATGCAAAAAATAGATCAGGTATTACAGTCCGCAAGGCTTTGCCAAAATGAAGATGAGTTATTTTCTTTAATTAGGGAAAATATGCCGGGTGTAGCACTAGAGGTGGCAAAATCAATTTATGCGACCCCTAGAGTTTTAGAAGGGCTTACAAGACATCATTCGATTACTGTCAGGCATGAAGTGGCGAAAAATAAAAATACCTCTGTGGAAACGCTTAAACGACTGTGTGATGATAAGGATATGTTAGTCAGGGACTATGCAAGGAGAACATTGGGCCACAAGCTTCTAGATCAAAAAATTGTTCCATAAAGCAATTTATTTTTGCTTTAAATTTCGCCAACTTTTTCCAATTCGATTTTTGTTATTTTTTTGAAAGGTGTCCACTGCTTTTGCATGATCGCTGTATTTTTCTGAGAAAATATGAGTTCCGTCATTTTGGCTGACAAAATAAAGAAAATTATGTTGAGTGGGATTGAGTACCGCTTTTATGGAATCAATTCCAGGATTACATATTGGCCCAATTGGCAAACTACTAATGGCGTAAGTATTGTAGGGAGTTGGTTCTAATAAATCAGATTTTTTAAGATTACCGTTAAATTTTTCATAAATACCGTAAATGGTTGTTGGGTCAGATTGCAGACGCATTTTTTTATTTATGCGATTTAAAAAAACTCCGGCAATTATAGGTCTTTCACGTTTCGCTCCAGTTTCTTTTTCTACAATTGAGGCCAAGGTTATGATTTCTTCTTTGCTCAAATTTTGTTTTTGAAATTCAATTTTGGCGATTTTTTTATTAAACAAGGAAACCATCGCTTCAATAACTTTTTTTGCCGGTACATTTTTAGTAAATTGGTAGGTCTCAGGGTAAAGATATCCCTCAACTCGGTTATTTTCAATTCCCAATTCATTTGTAAACTTTGGATCCTTTGCTAAAGCTAAAAACTCATCACTCTTAACGATTTCATTTACCTCTAGGATTTTAGCGATTTCATAAATATTTTTTCCTTCTGGAATGGTGATACTTTTTTGTAGTGATTTGCCGTTGATTAATGAATGAACCAATTCAGAAAGATTTTGATTGGGATTTATTTCAAAAATCCCGGCCTTAAATTGAGTGATTAAATTATTAAATTGGCAGTAACGATAAAAAAGTCTTGAACTGCTAATTAACTTTTCTTCCTTGAGTCTGGAGTTGATCGAGGCAAACCCCTCGCCACTTTTAATTTCAAAATTTATTTGTGGGCCATTGTAGCGCCATACAAAAGCAAAGTAATAAATTTGAATGGCGGAAAGAAAAATTGCAAAAATAGGTGCAAGAAAGAAAAAGGCCAATATTTTTTTATTCATTATTTATTCCTATTATTAAATGATATTGTTAATTTTGCGGATGATTCAAATTAATTTAGAATGAGGAAGAAAAATCTTCTTGACCTAAATAATTGAGATCTACGATAGGCTAATGAATTCCTCAAGAATTATCGCCGCTGCAAGGCAATCAATTTTTTTTTTATCAATTCTAAAATTATAAAGAGCTGAAGATTTCATTCTATTTTCTGCTTCAAATGAAGTAAGAGTTTCATCTTGATCTGTAATTGTGAGTTCAAGTGCCGTGCATTTAGTTTTGAGGTCAGCAATAAAGCGCCCGATAATTTTTCCCATATCGGTTTTTTGTCCATCTAGCAAATGGGGAATGCCTACAACTACCAGTTTAATTTTTTCTTTGAGTAAAATTTTATAGAGTTGGTTTAAGAGTTGATTTCGACTTTGGTTATCAATCCGCATATAAGGGGTTGGAAAATCTAAGTGACTATCTATTAAAATTGCAGTTCCAACGTACTTGGTTCCATAATCAATGGCCAAGATAGGCCTAAGCGATCGATGCCCTGTATTCATGATAGCTTTTAATCAAAATTAGGTGATTCTGGCAAATCTTGACAATAACCCTTGACTTTAAATTGGCAGACGCTATTATTAAACAAGGCCGTCGCCAAAATTCCCCTTATAGATCTTCCCCTTTATATTAAAACTAATAGGGCTTCGATTCAGGATTTGTGCCGACGCCATCAGAGGAAATTAATTTTAATATCAACTTAACTTTTTATCGAATGAAACTTTCAATTTAATTATCTATGAATTACCCCCCACTAAAAAAACGAAGGAGAAAATGGCAATGATGAGTCTAGACGTTCTTAGGCAGAAGGATATCAACGAATTAACGATAATGGCGGAGGAGATGCAGATCGAAAATCCTGGGGCCATGAAGCGCCACGAGGTTATTTTCGCAATCCTTAAGACTTTTGCAAAAAATGATGAAATTATTCGAGGTAGCGGAGTCCTGGAAATTCTTCCAGATGGATTTGGGTTTTTGCGTTCACCCCTTTATAATTATCTTCCCGGTGCCGATGATATTTATGTTAGCCCCAGTCAGATTCGAAGATTTGGCCTTAGAAAAGGCGATTCTGTTGATGGTGAAATTAGACCGCCGAAAGAAGGTGAAAGATACTTTGCCCTTCTAAAAGTTGATAGCATAAATACTCACAATCCTGATCAACATAAAAAAACAGTGCTTTTTGATAACCTAACTCCACTTTATCCTGAGAGAAAAATAAATTTAGAATATCATCCTACAAATTATTCAACTCGAATTATTGATTTATTTACTCCGCTGGGGTTTGGGCAGCGTTGTTTGATTGTTGCCCCCCCTAAAGCTGGAAAGACTGTTCTACTTCAAGATATTGCCAACGCAATTTCCGCTAATCATCCTGATGTTGTTTTAATTGTACTTTTGATCGATGAGCGTCCGGAAGAAGTAACCGATATGAAGAGAAATGTTAAAGCGGAAGTTATCTCTTCTACTTTTGATGAACCTGCAAATCGTCACGTACAAGTGGCCGAGATGGTTATCGAAAAAGCGAAACGACTTACGGAGGCCGGAAAAGATGTTGTTATTTTACTGGACTCCGTTACCAGACTTGCCCGTGCTTATAATACCGTTGTTCCCCCTTCTGGAAAAATCCTTTCTGGTGGCGTGGATTCAAATGCTCTTCATAAGCCGAAAAGATTCTTTGGTGCCGCTCGAAATATTGAAAGTGGTGGATCATTAACCATTGTTGCTACTTCACTTATCGATACTGGATCGAGAATGGATGAAGTTATTTTTGAAGAATTTAAAGGAACTGGTAATTCGGAAATTCAACTTGATCGAAAATTATTAGAAAAACGTATTTTCCCATGCCTTGACATTAACAAGTCTTCAACTCGAAAAGAAGATTTGCTCATGAATGTCGCCGATCTTCAGAGAGTGACATTACTTCGTAGAGTACTTCACCCTATGAGTCCAGTTGATTCTATGGAGTTTATGTTAAGTCGTATTACTAAAACTAAAACGAATGCTGAATTCTTAGATTCCATGAATGGCTAATTTAGGGTAGAAGAAGTTCATGTCCATTTTTAATAAAATTGATGCCGTCGTAAGACGTTATGAGCTTCTCACTGAAAAGTTGGCCGACCCATCAATTTACGATCGTCAAAAAGAATTTAAAGAGGTTTCTGGAGAGCGTGCATCTTTAGAGGAATTAGTTAACACTTACAAGGCCTACAAGTTAGTTAAGATTGAATTAGAAAATGCTAGAGAGATTCTTAAGACGGAAAGCGATCCCGATATGCGTGAACTTGCCAAAGAAGAAGTTTCAAACATGGAGCAAGAAATCCCTGTATTTGAACAAAAATTAAAACTTCTTTTACTTCCAAAAGACCCTCTTGATGATAAAAATGTGATGATGGAAATTCGGGCGGGTGCCGGAGGGGATGAGGCCTCAATTTTTGTCGCTGAAGTTTATCGCATGTATCAAAATTATTTTAGAAAATTAGGATTTCGATCTGAACTTGTTTCATCAAGTGCTGGAGATCGAGGTTTAAAAGAAGTTATTTATTTGGTTACCGGTGATAAGGTTTATTCAAAACTTAAATATGAATCAGGTGTTCATAGAGTTCAAAGAGTTCCAGAAACAGAATCTCAGGGGAGAGTTCATACTTCGACTATTACTGTTGCTGTAATGCCCGAACCAGAAGAGTTAGAATTTCAATTGAACATGAATGATGTAAGGATTGAAGTTTTTAGATCAGGTGGTTCAGGTGGACAATCAGTCAATACAACAGACTCTGCAGTAAGGGTTGTACATCTTCCAACAAATACTGTGGTTGTTAACCAAGACCAAAAATCTCAGGTTAAAAATAAAGAAAAGGCACTAAAGATTTTAAGAAATAGAATTTATGATGTAATGTTACAGGAGAAATTATCCAAAGAAGCGGCGGAAAGAAAAGGTCAGATTGGTACAGGTGATCGATCTGAACGTATCCGCACTTATAATTTCCCCCAGGCCCGTTTGACTGATCATCGCATAGGTTTAACTCTCTATTCCTTAGATAAAGTAATGGAAGGCGATCTGGAGCAGGTTACGGATTCACTGATTGCCTACCATCAGGGTGAATTACTAAAAGGCCAAGAAGAATAAATGGATTCCTTTAGAGAAGGGCTGAAAGAATTTTATAATTTAAAATATCCTATTCTTCTTGATCATTATCCAGGCATAACCTTACAAAGATTGATTTTTGAATTTGAAGATTTTCATATTCAGGACCATGCTCATTTTAAAAAATACCTTGAAGCTCTTAATCTTGGTATTCCCCTGGCCTACATTTCTGAAAAGTGTTTTTTTTATAATTCAATTTTTAAAATTAACCGATATGCATTGATACCTCGATACGAAACTGAACTTTTAGTTGAAATAGCATTGAGCGAAATTTCAAAAAATAATTTTAAAACTTTTTGCGATGTTGGAGTTGGCCCTGGAACAATTCTCTTCTCTGTTTTAAGAGATTCGCCCATTTCTTTAGAATCATTGGGCCTTGATATTTCAGAAGAAGTATTGAACCTTGCCAATGAAAATTTAAGCTTGCTAAGGCCAAAGTTTAAAACAAATCAAATTGTAGCTTTAAAAAAATCCGATCGTTTGATTAGTATTAATCAAAAATTTGATCTTATTGTTTCTAATCCGCCCTACATAAAGGAGAGTGATAAAAAGAATGTTCACCAACAGGTTGTTGATTTTGAACCGCACGTGGCATTATTTATAAAAGATCAAGAGTTTGAAGAGTGGTTTAAGTTCTTTTTTGATCAGGTAAAAAAAAGTCTTAATATTAATGGAGTTTTTTTAATGGAGGGCCATGAGGATAATTTGCCCGATCTTGGATGTATTGCTCAAAATTATTTTTCTGAAATTCAAATTATACAAGATTTAACCCATCGGAATAGATTTTTAAAAGCGAAAAAATAGGTTCTAATTGGCGCATAAACATATTATATTTATATGTCAATTATGTTGTATTTTCCATGCACAAAAACCCATATGTGAGTAGTATAATATAGCTATGATCATAGATAATTTGAATTTGAATTTATTGCGAGTTTTTTGCTGTGTTTATAAAGTTAAAAATATGACAGTGGCAGCAGAGCAATTGCATATGACTCAATCTGGAGTCAGTCAAAATATAAAAAACTTAGAAGACCTTTTAACTGTAACGCTTTTTGATCGAAATAAAAAAAAAATACTTCCAACTTATCACGCTGAGCTTTTGTTTAATTCGAGTGAGCCTCATTTAATTAGTATTGAAGAATCTCTCCAAAAGATTACCGGGAAGAAGCAGGTTTTACAGGGGGTTGTTCAGTTTGCAATTCCAATTGAATTTGGAAATAATTTTATTTTACCGTTGGTGGCGGAATTTTCTAAATCTGAACCCGCTGTTGTTTTTAAAATAAAATATGGACACGCTTCACAAGTTGAACAAATTATAAAAAATGGTGAGTTGGATTTTGCATTCGTTGATAACTTCTCATTCGGAGAACAAATACATTCTGAAATTGTATACGAAGAAAAATTACAACTTTGCTGCAATCAAAATTATTATTTAGAAAATCAAAAATTAATAACTAATATGAAAATGAAAAAAGAAAACTTTGAGAAGTTGAGCTATGTAGATTATGTAGAGGACGGTACTTTGCTTTGTCAGTGGTTTAAGCATCATTATAAATTTGTGCCGAAAGTTGGATTAAGGGTTTCCTTGATGGATGTTCAAGGTGTATCAAGATTAATAACTGAAGGTTTGGGAGTTGGAGTTTTGCCCGAGAAAGTAGTTGAGCAGTTGCAGACCAGAGGTGAAAAAATATATATATTTTTAGGTAGTGGAAAGGTTTTATCTAATAAAATCAGTTTTGTTTCGTTGGAAGGAAGAACACTTTCGCCTGCTTCAATCGCCATCAAAAATTTTATTTTAAAAAAATTTAGAAATTAATTTTTATACAACATTACTTTGACCCTTTTTATAAGAAAGTTTATCATCCCCAAAAGGTAAAAAATATGGATAAATTAATCATTCACGGGCCAAGCAAATTACAGGGAGAAGTTCAGGTCTCTCGTTCTAAGAATGCTTATTTACCGATAATTGCAGCGTGTCTCCTTTCTGATCGGCCAGTACATTTGTTTAATTTACCAGAGCTAAGAGATATTAAAACGATAATACAGTTGCTTCAAAAAATGGGCGCAGTTATTTCTTACGAGGGATTGAGAACTACGATTGATTGCTCAAAGATTTCTTCCTATGAAGCAACTTATGAATTGGTAAAAACTATGCGGGCCTCAATTTTAGTATTGGGCCCCCTTCTTGGACGTTTTAAAAAAGGTCATGTTTCCTTGCCGGGTGGTTGCGCTATCGGAGCAAGACCAATCGATATCCATCTTAAAAACTTTGAAAAAATGGGTGCTATAATAAATTTGGATTCTGGATATGTTGATGCCAAAACAAACGGTTTAAAAGGCTGCAAATTAGTGCTTTCTTTCCCTTCCGTCGGTGCTACTGAGAATTTAATGATGGGAGCTGTGCTTGCTGAGGGGGAAACAATTATTGAAAATTGCGCACTGGAACCGGAAATTGATGACCTTGCACATTTTTTGAACAAGATGGGTGCTAAAATTTCAGGGATTGGGACATCCATTATTAAAATTATTGGGGTCAAAAATCTCAAGGAAGTAGAGTATCAGGCCATAGGTGATCGAATCGAAGCTGCGACTTATTTAATTGCAGGACTTATTACAAAATCTTTAATTACAATTAGGGGAATTAATCCCTCATTTTTAGATGCAGTTTGTGTTTGTCTCCAAGAGATGGGGGCAAAATTTAAATTTGGGGATGATTTTATTCAGATACTGGAAGTCAGTCATTTGCGTGCAATTCAAGTTGACACGTCACCATTCCCTGGTTTTCCAACTGATGTACAGGCCCAGCTTTTAACTTTGGCGACTCAAGTAAATGGCACTTCAATCATTACTGAAAACATTTTTGAAAACCGCTTTATGCATGTTCCAGAATTAAATCGGCTCGGGGCAAAAATAGAGCTTAAAGGAAATTCTGCTATTGTTCAGGGGCCAACAGTTCTTAAGTCTGCTCCAATCATGTGTACAGACTTAAGAGCGAGCGCTGCTTTAGTACTAGCAGCACTTGCTGCGGAAGGAGCGACTGAGGTGTTTAGGATTTACCATTTAGAGCGAGGCTATGAAAAACTAGAACAAAAGTTGAGGAAGCTTGGAGCGATAATTGATAGGGCAAGCGGGCCTGCTATTTAAAAGAATAGAGAATTAAGGCCAAAGAGGGTGCTATATGGATTGTTTGTTTTGCAAAATTATTGAAGGAAAAATTCCCTCAACAAAAGTATATGAAGATCAAAAAATTTTGGCCTTTTACGATATTCAAAAGTTGGCCAAAATTCATATATTATTTATTCACAAAAAACATTGCTCAAATATTAATGCCATGATGGAAGAAGACATATCTAAGGTTTCAGAAATTTTTATAGCAATTACAAAATATACAAAACAGCATGGACTAGAAGAAAAAGGTTTTAGGATTGTCACTAATACGGGCCCTGATGCTGGCCAAACAATTTTTCATACTCATTTTCATCTTCTTGCTGGTGGGCCACTTGGCGCTCTTGGGGCATTTCGAAAATGAATTTTTCTTATTAGTTAAGACAAATATCTATAAATAAAACGGGAAATTGATTACTCCATTTTAAAGGAGTAAAAAATGAAATTTATAATTATGTGTTTTGCATTTATTCTAAGCGCTTGCAATTCTAAAAGTACTTTTAATCCAGCATCAGTTGTCAATCGGCCAAGCCAGTCATCAGAAGAAAAATATAAATCAAAAATAGTTTATGAAACTCAGAAGCTAAAAATAAATAAAATTGTACTTTGCAATCAAGAGATTCTCGCAGAAAAACTAGTGGTACTAGATAGAGAACATGAAAGTTTAATTGAGGGAAATGATTTACGTTTATTTAAGAGTATAAAAATTGATTTTAATGAAATTTATAAACTAAAAAATATAGATTTTAATGTTTGCAGTAGTTTGGTTGTAGAGGGTAATTTCGATAAAGGGTTAGGTGAAATTTTTCTTGGAGGAGAGGCCGAAAGTAATGAAAGATATTTAATTTCAAAAACTTATGGGTTAAGTGGTGTTAATCCTTTAAAGGCTAGATTAATATTTGAAATTAGCAACCCAAAATTTTTTCATTCCAAAATCCTAATTGATGGAAGGCTAAATCTATTTTCTAATAAAACTGTTTTTCAAATCCAGTCGAATCAAAAATATGCATTTATTGATGGCACGGTTTTTGAAGAAAAGATTGATTTTAAAAGTTTGGTTGAGTTTGAATCCCTTTGTTTAGAAAAAAAATGTGGTAATTTTCTCAAAATAGAATCGTTTATTTCTAATAATGATTTTCGAAAAGAAAAAATTTGGATTGCTTATAAGAATAATCTTTTTTGGGGCACATCAGATGAGATTATTAATTATTTATCTAATGAAAAAAGTTTTTCTATTACAGATATTCATCAAAAAGAATTTAAAAAACCATTTGCTGCTAGTTTTCATCTTCAGATGACTGCAGATAAGGTGATAATTCAAGCAAAAGAGGGTCGAATTAGTACATCTTGGACAGAGCAATCCTGTCATTATGATCATCCAGATCGTCCAGACCGCAATCGTAATAAGGAAAGAGTATGCTATGACCAGAAAAAAGAAGGAATAGTTAATTATCTTGTAAATGAAGTTCAATCGTTTGAAAAGATTAACTTGATGGAAAATAATTTTGATAATGTATTGCCTGTCTTTAGAAATATTGAAGATAAATTTGATAAATGCAAAAAAGAATTTACAAATGGTGTTCAAATATTTTGTTCAAATATGCTTTCAGATAGTCTTCTTTTGGAAAAATTATTATTATTGCCAGAATATTTCTCGATTGAAAATCCTAAAGTGTTTACTGGCCTTGAAAGGATATTAAGCAATGAGGGTGCAGGAAAGAATAATTTTAGTTATAATTATGCACTTCCAGAGAAAAAAGAAGAAAACATCTATAAGAATATTGATTTCGTTGGATGGGTAACAATAAAGACACTAAATAAAAAAATCAGTGAAGAACTTTATCAAAATTAATTCCATCGATAAGTGCTGTGATGACGGCTTTTTGCAGCGGACCAAAAGAGCATGTCTTGGCAAGAAGCAAAACAGGACTTTGATTAATTGAAAAAGTTGCAGTTAGTTCATTTTTTTCTTTTTCAAACATAATAATATTAAAATGAGATGAAAAATCTTCTGAAAAATCTTTCATTAATCTGTGTTCAATATCTTCTCCGTCAAAAGGATGGGGAATTTTATCCCCTTCAATTTTTACATGTATAAGTTTATTTTTTTCGTGTTCTTTTTGCGATTTTTTAATGTCATTATAAATGAGTGTTAATTTTTGAGCACCAATATTATTTTTGAGTTGGAACCAAAGTTCTTGAAAAAAATTTGTTCTATCGTTTGGCCAAAATTTATCAAGATGTGCTAAATAGGTGAATAAATTGTTAAGAGTTTTTAAGTTATTTTGCAAAACCCATTGCTCTCTGGCCGAGGAATAAACTTGATTAAGAGAAATTGTATTTAGGGATGAAAAATTAGCAATTGAAAAATCACTTGCCATTCTTATTGGGCAAAATTGCTTATGTTTTTCAATGGCCATAGCGATATCAGGAGTATGGATTTCGCTTGAATGGAGAAGAAGCAAATCAAAGCGCTCATCTTGTAATTCAACAATATCCTTAGTTTCTAGTTTGGTATTTTTATTATCAGAAAATTTAATAATATCGAATTGATTTTCAGATTTAAGATAACCAATACTAAGTTCCATAGATTTCCTCTTAAAATAGAGACTCCTGATTGTACAAAAATTCTCGGTCAATTAGCAACGAGAAGTCTTTTAGCTTGGAATTTACTCATGATGCGATACAATGTGAAAGATGAGTTTACTAATAAAATTAATTCTACTTTTTTTTATAATTATACGGGCCAATAATCTTTATTCGCAAGATGAGCGATTTTTCAGAAATTTTTTTGGGGATGCAGATAGCAAAAAGAAAAAAGAAGAAAGTCGAACACTAAAATATCAATATAATTCCCCTGTTTATTTTTATGACTTAGATGGGGATGGTAAAGATGAAGGACTTGTTTTAGAAAAACGAGAAGCAGAAGATTGGTTAAATATTCATAATTCTAAAAATGATAGAATTGCAAGTTTTAAGCTTGATCATCAAGGCATAGATTCACATTTATACAAAATTAATGTTCGAAGCTTGGGACAAAAAATAAATCCTACAAAAGTATTAATTCTTTATTATTATGAAGGGTTTGTAGGTCAAGTTAATATAAAGAGCACAAGTAGGGTCTATTTTGTTACTATTGATAATAGCGATTTAAAAACCATTGCTATTTATAGAGGGCCATCAGTTTGGGATGAAGAAACTAAAAAAAATCATTATCATCAGCGGATATATGAAACTTCTCTTTATGATTATAATAACGATGGTGTAAAAGAAATTGCTTTCAAGCATCAGTATATAACAAAAATATTTTTTTACTTGGGTCATGGTCAATGGTCGACCATTTAAGCTCTAAGAAACTTTACGGATATTATGGTTCTCTTTTATTTTCTCTGCTCTTGTAATTTGAGAAATATTATTTGGTATTATAGTGGAGAGGTCATTTTCATGAATTGAAGTCGATTGTAAAAGGTCAATTTTTTTGCGTCTAAAAAATATAAAATATAGGAATGGTGAGATTAATGAAAAAGCCCCAGAAAATGCAATAACTATTGTTGTTTTTTTTTCGTTTGATTTGGCCAAATATGTTGGTCTATCTGGGATGGCAATTAGTGTATTTGCAGTGCCTTTATCGAAATGAAAAGAAGTTTTATTTAAGTTGGCCGGCCCATCTAAGTATTTTTTAGAGGAGTGTGGCATTTCAAGTCCTCGAACAGGGAGCACTGCAGGAGAGCGAGCTTGTAGATTTCCCACTATAATAAAATATATAAATAATTTAAGATACTTAGATGTTTTACAGGGTTGAATATTTTTCATTTCATGCCTTCTGAATAACGCCGTCATTGCTTGGCATTATTTTTCATGATACACGAAAAAGATCAATTGACACCGTGGGTAAAAATGTCCTTAGACAATCATCATTTGGAAAATTATCGAGTTGAGCTTGCCACACCTGGCGATTGTGATGAGCTATTGGGCCTTTATTACTCTATTTATGGTGATGATTATCCATTGGAAATTGGCACAAATCGTCGGGTAATGTTTAAGGCCTTGCAAAATAATCAATTTTATTATTGGCCAGTGATGAAGGACATTGCTCGGAACATTATTATTGGTTCTGTTATTGTGGAAATAGATCCGGACTTAAAAATTGGGAAAGTAACTGGAGCAGTTGTTCATAATTCTTATCGAAATCAGGGAATTGCCCAAAAATTAATTAAAATTGGAGTTGATAAAGTTCTTTATGAAAAAAAGTTAGTGAATTCACTTTATGCGACAACTCGAACAGAATCTGTTGCTCCTCAAAAAATGCTTATTCAAAATGGTTTTTCGCCTCTGGGAATTTTTCCCAATGCTAGAAAAATAAAAACATATGAAACATTAACATTAATGGGAATTTTTAGTGATGGGGTTTTAAGTCGACGAATTAAGACTAAAAAAGTTCCATTTTTTTTAAGAGATATTTTAACAACCACAAATTTTTCAATTCAAGATCATATAGAATTTGAATACGAACCTCTAACAACTTTTCAAAAAGAGGAAAATTTGCCAATTGAAGAATTTGAGTTCATCGAGGCCCCACTATTTGTCGAAAAACGATTTAAAATAGTTTTTAAAAATGATTTGGAATCTCAGTTTTATCCA
>JAHEZZ010000199.1 GCA_023250815.1 Bdellovibrionales bacterium | reverse complement strand
GTTGATTTCATTAATTATATTGGGCACGGGAGTGGTTTTTCTTGGCCATCATTAAGCAATGGGCAATACAATTCTTCGCATCTTAAAAATCTAAATAATGAAGAAAGGTATCCGATTGTTATCGATGTTGCTTGTCAAAATGGCCGATTTCAAGGGGAGAATCGTTTTGGCGAAAGTTTTGTTACCGGAATTCATGATCGGCCATCAGGTGCAGTTGCTTACTATGGCGGGACAGTGGATATTTCTTGGGACCCTCCTGCTATTATGGCGATGGGAATTTCGTCTGAATTAAACCGATTAAAAGAAAATATTTTAGGCATTTCTCTTTTAAAGGGACAACTTTATTTAATGAAAAATTATTCAGATGAAAATCAAGTTCGATATAATTTTATTTGGTATCACTTGCAAGGTGATCCTAGTCTTATGATGAAATTTTAATGAAGATAGACAATGTCCATTATATCAAATCTGGGGCGAATTAATTGTTTTATAGCATGAGAAAAGAGTATCTTTGGAATTTTATTTTCTAGTTTAAATATTTTTTTAAATTCGCTAGTTTTAAAATCACTTTCTTTAACACTGGTTGTTTTAAGTAAAATATTTTCTAGCCTAAAAATAAAAAGTAAACAATGTTCTGCCAACCTTGAGGGAAGATTGGGCATAAGTTCTTTGAAATGATCTAGGATTTGAAATTTTACTTTATTATTTTTTTCATTTAAAAATTGTAAAACTAAAAAGAAAAATTGAGCAGAAAATTGTTCGTGATATTTATTTTCGCTAAAATATTGCACGCTCATTTGGATATGATGGTGAGAAGCTTGAGAGTCCCCTAAGTCCATTGATGTTTGGGCGGAGATGAGATGATTCATACCTTGATAATAATTATTCATTTCGACATGCTCTTTTTTTTGATTGCCTACTGGAAGTTTTAGAGAGCGAATTTTAGCATCACTCCAAAGGTCGTAGATCGAATGGTAGTTTTGGCGAAAGAGGCGCGGTGCTGGATCGGCAACAACGCTAGCCGTGCCTGCGACGGGCCTTAGAGTTGCAATCGTCAGGCTACTGGATGTTAGGGGCGAGATTTCGTAATCTTTAGGCCGGCGGTGGCGTTGCTCAAGAGGGGTGGCCATTATTTTTAGTAGTTCTTCTTCTGTTGTGTATCCTTTTACTTTTAGTTCTTTTATTTTTTCTTCTGCGACTCGTTCTCTCATTTTGCTGTAGTTGATAATTCCAGGAGGGAAGGGGTTGTTGGTCGCTTGATGGCGTTTAATTGGCAAATTATTGGTGTAAATAACTTTGTGTTTATGAAGATTTAATTCTTTATAGATCAGATCTTCGCCACACAAGTCAACTAAAAGGACCTCACCATTTTGAAAGGACATATTGATGCCCCAAGCGGTGATAGAATTTTGTTTTCTTAAAAAACGCAGTGCTGATTCTAAGCTACTTGCTTCGCATAGAAGTTCAAAACAAATTTCAAAAATAGATCGTCCTTTTAAGTTAAAAATAGTGTTAAATTTTTGGTGAAGTGCAAGTGTTACTCCATTGCCATTCATGGCCGTGATTGAAGGATAAGGAAGTCCGGCGGATGAGAGAGAAAAAATTTGTGGGGTTTGTTTGAATTGGCAGATCGTTGCCCTTTCAAAATTATTATAGCTGCCAAAAAGCGGAAAATCTAAAATGCGTCCATGAATTGGCCTTTCGTCACCACCCAAAGCAAAAAAACTAGAACAGCCAAATAATGCGGGATTTTTTTTGGCAAGGCCCAATGATTTAATTCCTCCGAGTCCAGAAAGTATTTCCGGAATAAGAAGCCCCAAGGCCACATCTTCTATGTTTCTTTCTAATCCCTGAGAATAGGCACCAAGTAATTTGGAAAAGATTTCCCCTCTTTGCAGTTTGTGAGTAAGGGCCCCTTGAAATATTTTATGCAGGTAATAATCGATGGTTGGCCCAAAAATTTTAAGTTGAGATTGCATATGAACTAAGACGTCCGAGTGATTTTGTTTGTCCTTCACTCCGAGTTGGTAAAAATTTTCTTCAGGATCGCCGACAAGGGTTATAAGAGGTAGGGGTGTAGGGGATATATCCCAATCCTTAAAATTGTTATTCATTTTATTTTCACTCATAAAAATATCCCTTAAGGCAACGAATGAATACTATTTTAGAAGCAATCAACTCCCCCGACAATCAGAAGCTTCAAATCTTTCTTACTTGCCTGGCCCTCTTTCGGGTATTTTTAGAAATAAAAGGGGTAGACCTAACGCAATTTCCCTTTTCTAAGATGATGGTAAAAATTAAATCTTCTTCTAAAAATAAAAGGGAAATTTTAGAAAGATATCATGAGAATCAAGAATCTCTTCGAAAATTTCATAAAATGGGATTGTATTTTTCTTTGGGTTACTTGCTTTTTGTCGCTCCTCAAATTTTCTTTTCTTAAGAAGTAATATTCTCATTGGGAGGTGGCCCTTGTCCCTCATAAAGGGTAATAAAAGATTTTAAATGTGCTAGGGATTCTTTAATATTAAATTCTTCTTGGTGGATTTTTTTTCGAATATATATTTTTATTTTACAAGGTTCATCATGGGGATTATTTCTTTTTTTCCCTCGAACAGCATTGGAGAGTTGATAGATTTTACTTAGGATAAGGGAGTTTTGTTTGCTGGACATTTTAAAAGCATCAAATTCACTTAAGTTTTTCCAGATAAACCAAGGGTCATGTAAATCTAAAATAATTTGTAAGAGTGTCAGGTAAATTACCGGATCTGACTCAAAATTATCGCCCATTAAAATAAGTTCGTCTGGCACTCCTGTCATAGATAAAATGTCTAGCAGGTGGGTCAGTTTATAGAGGCCTTGTTTTTTAATATCTTTAGTTGTCAGGTCACCTTCAAAGAGTGAAAAAACTTGGCGGTAATCTTTGAGAAAAATTCCGGCGGTATAAATATGATTTTGATAAAGCCAATCGCGGATGGCCCCCTCATAAAAATGGGGAGAGGCAGAAAGAATAAAAGGATGAAAGCCATCTTTAATACTGGCCTTTAAAATTTGCACGCTTTGAATGACCGTCGGGAAAGTGGCGAGAGGTTTGGTTAAAGAGCGATAGACCTCTTTAGTTGTTGAGTAGCGAGTATCCACTAAGGTTTTATCAAAATCACAAATGACTATTTTTTTGGCCGTCTCAATTTTTATGGGAAAGTAGGTTCCTAAATTAAGCTCCAAGCCACGTCTGGTGCGGGTTTCAAAAAGATTGATGATGTTTAAATTATTAGGATCAAAAAGAGCACTGATTGTGGCCCTGGGTATTTTAATAAAAAAATTGCCAAATGAGTCTGAGTCAAATGATCGGCCAAAATATTCTTGATCATTTACATTAAAGAATAATTTTAAAACAAAATGATGGGAAGAAAGCTGCCTGAATGCGGCAATTGGAAAACTGGGAGTAAATATTTTTTCTTCTATATTTAAAGGATCTAACTCTTCAAGCACATCAAGAGCGTGAAGAGCACTGAGAGAATTAAGCGGGTTGAGTGATTGCAAAGATTGTAGGGGAGTGGATTGCAATTTGCTTTTGGCCATAGTGATACTGGCCCTTATCGTTAAGAACTCCTCATTTAAGATGGCCAAGAAGTTGACTATTTCTGGACGTTTCATTTTATAAATTCTTCCAACTAGGCCGGCCGGATGTTCCTTGATCAAATTTCCACTAAACCAGGGTATAATCTCATGAAGGGCCCATATTCGGCCAGGGCCAAAATTTTAGAAGGTGTTTATGTCAGATCATTTCTTTTCATTTATACATCAAGGCCAGACCATGCATGTAGAATGGTTGGGCGAAGTGAATGTTTATTTGGCCACCGGATTAAAGGTTTTTACTGCCATATTTTTAGGTGGCATGATTGGTCTTGATCGAGAAAGAAAATTAAAGGCCGCAGGAATTAAAACAAACGTGCTTATTTGTCTTGGCGCTTGTCTCTTTACCACTGTGGCCATTTTAAATAGTTCAATGTGGAATACCGGGGATCCTAATCGTGTTATTGCTCAAATTGTCAGTGGCATAGGTTTTCTAGGTGCTGGTGCCATTATTCACGGCAGGGGCCATGTGGTAGGTTTAACCACTGCTGCAACCATTTGGACGGTGGCGGCGGTTGGAGTTACTATCGGCTCTGGATTTCCTTTTATTGCTACCATGTTTACTTCTACTGTTTTGGTTGTCTTAAATGTACTGGGCCCAAT
>JAHEZZ010000058.1 GCA_023250815.1 Bdellovibrionales bacterium | reverse complement strand
CCGTTTATATGATGGTTCAGTTGATGGACTTCGTCCGGCCCTAGGTAAAAGTGTATTGGGGCAATTATTTAGTTCGGAATTCAAACTAACTGAACATAGCATTCCTATAGGTTCTCCTCTTTTAGTCCATGGACACCTAAATCCATCCGATTTTTCTCACTACATCAGCCTGAGTCCAGATTTAGCACTTTTTAGAGAACGAACTAGTAAACTTTTAAAAAATAAAAGCTTCATGAAAAATATATTTGATAAAAACAAAGACGGGGAGGTGGACTTAAAAGAGTTGCGCACCGGATTTATAAGTACTCTTAAGGGAAGTCAAAAAATTTCACCAGGAAATTTTTCTGTAGTTAATTTAAAATCGGAAGGGCATCCAACCGAAAAAATATACGGAATGGTTTCAAGTCATTCTGGCCAAGAATTGTGTTTTGCAGATTGTTTTGAAGAACAACTTTTGAAGGCAAAACCGGTATATCTGGACTGGTTTTTATTTATTAGTGGATTAGCGATGATTGGCGCCGCAATCTATTTATTTTGGATATTGATCAAGGTCTAAGCTTAAACGAATGAAATATACTTACATTTCATTTTGATGCGTTTTCCCTGATTCCTCTATATTCTTACGATGCCGTCATTTTCAATTATTTCAAAAAGTTCGTTTTACAAAAATAAAAGTGTTATAGGTTCTGGCTTAGTTGAGCAGTTTTAATATTAAGTGGCCTAGGTTTATTCAATTAAAATTCGCTATTATTGACCAGCTGGAGAATGAAATAGGCGCAGATTTCTCCCCTCATCTTTTTTCCCTGGCCAGAAGATGCCCCTCTCTTTCGTTATTAAAAATTTCAGAAATATAAGGATTATTTACTTAGAGGAATGATAAAATTAACCTGCTCGCCGCTGTAATTAAGGGCAGTGACTACAAAAACTCCAGCAATCGTTGTCGCTGCTGCACCAGCAACTCCGGCAATAACAAGCTCTCCAACAACATTAGTGGAAATTAAATTAGAAATTGCGTCTTTTCCAATATATTCAATTTTTAAGATGCGCTTATAACCCAGCTTATTTAAAACTGAAAAGTAAATGGCATTGAGTGTTGGGATCTGAGTAAATGGTAGGGGAATAATGATTCCTGTATTTTGAGTGATGGCACTACATGCTCCGCTGACACAGGTTTGAAAAGCATCCTGATTCACATTTTCTGCCATAAATTTTTCCAGCTTGGCGAATTCGGCGTCGGTAACCTTGAGCTGAAATTTAAAAAAGCCTTTTGTCCCATTCCTAGCAGACTGCTCAGCTTTGCTTAGGGTTCTGGAAACAACATGTCCGCCCATTGGGTTGTAGAGAGTTCTTCCCACTAAAAGCTCAGTATGAGTTATAGCTTTGTCATAGGTTTTGGGGTACCAGAGAATGGCCACCTCTTTGCTAAGCCCATTCTCTCCGCTCTCGAGTTCATCTACCTCACGACCAATGCTTTTTAAAAATGTGGTGATATCGCAAATGGATTCTTCCCCATAAACTGGGCCACCAATTAAAAGAAATAAAATACTAAAGATTAAAAAAAGTTTCATAGCGCTGAATTCTTATCGGTTGCCGGCATTTTACTTATAGTACTTGCCAATAGTCCAATATAGACAGTCAATTATCATTTTTAATGTATCCCTTTTCCAAGGGCCAAAATCTTTTGGTAAAACTCTCCCGATTATATAGGGGGTTAAAAAGATGAGTATAAATGGATTTGAGGGCCATCGCTTTGAATCTTTGCCAGACGCCAAGGCCTTCAGACTTTTCTAGGGCATCTAGATTGGATGCCCTTTTTTGAATTTTCTGCCTAGGGCTTGAACAATCAATCTTAGCTGCTTCTAAATTTTTAAAAACTAGAATAAAAAAGAAAAGAGGAAACACACCAGCAAGCAGTTTTTTCATTTTCTTAAAACGGTATAAAAGTTAGGTTTTAATCTTGGCAAAAGTCCCCCAGAATTTTTTTCAAGTGCCTGGGATAAAAATCTAGCAGATTGGAATCATAACTTATTCCCGGGACAATTTCAGGCACATCAAAAAAACCTACATAGGGGATGGCCATTACCGAATAAGGATTATTTTCCTGGGAAACAAATCGATCGGGGCAGAGGTCATTGGCATACTCATCTTCAAGTGATAGCCGATGGCCAAATTCATGCAACATCATCAGGCAGTATTCTCTATCCCTGGGAGCAGTACAGAAATCATAACAAGCACTTTTTCCCATGCCAATCGCTGAAAAAAAAGTCAGTCTAGAGGCCTCTTCACATTTCTTTAAGCAAGTCTGGCCTGGGCCTCCGGGAATTTTTTGTCCTTGAGGTAATGTTACCTCTTGATTTAAACCTTCATAATAGAAAGTTCTAGAGTTTGAAACTCCACCACCGTTAATAATGGTCAAGGTATTGGCGAGGTCTCCCTTGAAAGCATTATTGCCATTGGGGCGATCATTTACGGGAAGATAATCGAAATCTAAAATGATTCCATATCTATTCCAATATTGATTCATTTCTTTTTGGCAATTTTTAGTTTTTTGAATGAGAAAATCTTTTTTTTCTCTGCCCAGGGCCAAACCTTTGGAGTCAATGGTCTTCAAATAAATTTTACCTTGAATTTTAATTTTTCCTTGGTCGGTATTTTTGATTTTATAAAAAGTGTGTTCAGGTATATAAACTTGCCCTTCTTTTTTACAAAGGGCACTCCAATCTTTATCAACCACCACAAAACCATCTGGAGATTTTTTCTTGGAACATTTTTGCACGTAATTTAAAGATTGCTGACGAATTGAAACTTTATTCTCTTTTTCTTCTACGACAGAAACATTGCAATCAATACAATCATTGGAATTTTGTGAAAAACAAACCCCTGGCAAAAAAAGAGCAATCAAAAAAATATTTAATTTCATGCCCTTCATATCGTCATTTGCGACTTAAGACTTGAGAGATAAACCGTAAACTCGTCCCCTTCATTCTTCTTGCTCGAGGTAGAAACACTGGCAACTGGTGAGTAATAATTGGCAAAAAATTTTGAATTCACTTGAAATCTCCTTGTTTATTGAAATTTATACCTTGAAAAGTAATTTTCATTGAGGCCAATTTTAAAAGGGATTAGTCTTCTTCACTATGAAAATCTTGTCATTTTTGTCTTTCTTTGTCTTTACCTTAAATCCTCTTTGGGCAAGTCAATTGACGTCTCTCAAGTTGAAAAAAATGCACACTCAGATTCACCTTTTATCTGATCCTACTCTCTTTTCTTTTTTAAAATCTTCAGCAAATAATAAATTAATTGCCATTTCAAATTCTAAAACCGACCCAGATTATGAAACCCTTAAATTACAGCACTACTATAAGGGGCTCGAGGTGGTTGGTTCAATGGTTATGCACCATCAAATTAAGGGTGAGTGTAAGTTTTCTTATCGCTTGGCCTATTTTTCAAGCGATCTAACTCCAAAATTGGCGATGCCTAAAATGAAAGCAATCAAATTAGGTCGTGATTATTTAAAACTCGGCGAAAGTGCGAAGGCCAAGGCCATTCTTAAAATTATGCCTGATAAAGAAAATCACAGTGCCCAGTTGGTTTATTGGATAGATTTTAAAAAATTAGAAGGAAGATTACTCATAATAAATGCTATGAATGGAAAAGTAATTATGAGTATCTCCAAAAGACATCGAATTGCTCCAGTTACTGTTTATTCTGGAAATTACAAAAAAATAAAAACAAATTTAAAAGAACTGCCAGAAGACCCCAAGCAAATTTCAAAAAGTTTTAAAAACGCCTGCCAAGTGATCTCCACCGATGAAAACTCTGATGGATCACCTCTTCTTTTGACCCCTAAAAATTGTGAATTGCATTTGAGCGACATCAAAAAACGGCCTTCTTCTCCAGATAAAAGTGCCATGCGGGCCTATCAAAATACCCAATTTGTTCTTAAGTATTTTTTAGAAAAACATGGGAGAAATAGTTTTGATGATAAAGGCAGCGAAGTTGTAAGCGTGGTTCATGCCGGTGAAAAATTGGAAAATGCCTACTGGGATGAAGAGCATAATTTTATGGCATACGGTGATGGCAATGGTGAAAAGACCAAAGATTTCACTTTGTCTCTAGACCTTGGCGGTCACGAGTTTACTCACGGGATCACCGCTAATACTGCCAAACTTATTTCTGATGATGAGGCCGGTGCTCTTAATGAGTCCTATTCCGATTTTTTTGGCATCATGATTTCTCACTTTAAAAATAAAAATGACGACTGGAGTATCGGACGAGATCTTTATGATCCCGATGGCAGCAGCGATGAAGTTGCGATGAGATCAATCGCTAATCCTGGCCGATTTAAAACCTTCACAAAAAATGCAAAAGGCGAAGAGATCGAAGTTCCTTTTCCAAGCAAGATGAGCGAAAAATTAGCGGTAGGAGAAGAATGCAATGATGAGAATGACAACTGCGAAGTTCACGCCAACTCCACGATTCCCAGTCACGCCGCCTATCTTATTGCTAAAGCGGTGGGTGAAGAAATTGCTTCAAAAATTTATTACATCGTCTTGACCCAAAGATTGACATCAACTGCTACCTTCAAAGAGGCCGCGGAAGACACCATCGATGTCTGTTCCGGTCTCTATTCCGAAGAAATTTGTCAAAAAGTCCGCCGTGCATTTGTGATCACTCAGATTTTGAAATAATTTTTCCTAGAAATCCGAAAATTTGCTTCGCATCCACTGATCGAAATTGTCGTTGTGGTTTCGTTCCTTCCAGAGTATTTTTATTTTGATGGGAGCAAGTTTTAAGGAGATTTTATGACCAGATTACAAGAAGCGGAAAAAGAATTATTTGAACTCACAGAAAAAGTTGCCAAACTAAGGCGAGACACAATAGCTACTCCCGTGAAAAATTATGTTTTCCAAACAGAGCAAGGTGAAGTCACTTTGCTGGAGCTTTTTGGTAGCAGAGATATTTTATTTCTGATTCACAATATGGGACAAGGCTGTCGCTATTGCACACTTTGGGCCGATGGCCTCAATGGATTTATTCCTCACCTTGAATCACAATTTGCTTTTACTTTAGTATCAAAAGACAATCCCCTGATTCAGAGGCAATTCGCCAATTCTAGAAACTGGCGCTTCAAACTAGTCTCACATGGTGGTGGTGATTATATCAAAGAACAAAGTGTCGCTTTGGACAGCGGAAATGCACCTGGAATCGTTTGTTATACTCGCAAAGGGGATGAAATTTTTAGAAAAAATTCTTCGCAATTTGGGCCTGGTGATGAATTTTGTTCTCAGTGGAATATTTTAAGTCTTGCGGGCCTCACCAGCAAAGAATGGGTGCCTCAATTTAATTATTGGAAACGCCCTGAAAAAATGGATGATGGCGGACAGAATTTAAATTGAAGTTTTAGTTATTGAACTGGGCCCAGTATAGCAAATGGGCCCCTGGCACAGGGCAGGCAAAATTTATCTATTCTTCACCGATAATAAAAGTCGATAATGTTTTAGTACAAGTATTGTTTAAAATCGCTTGAAACTCCACATCGCCTGCACCATCGCCGTTAGATGCCGATAAAGAACAACGAACGTAAGGGTTATTTTTGAGTGAAATTTTTTTCTCACATTCAACTAATTCAATCCTTCTCATGCTGGTTTGGTTTTTTGTAAAATAGGATTTGAAAGCAGATAAAACTGATTTTTTTGCCAAATTTTGGCATTCTTTTAAGGACGACTTTGCAGAAAAAGAACTTAGAAAAACAGCTAAAAAAGCAACCACTTTAAACGACTTCATAATAAAAACTCCTTAAAAATATAAAATAATCTTTTCTTTAAAATATATTTTCGATGAGCTGTAAATCTTTGAAGTGGAATTTATGAAGCTTCGGAAATAATTACCGGGAATAAATCTGAATAAATTAAGGCGATCCATTTTTCTGTGGTTAAATAACCGTGAGAGAATGATTCCCACTTCTTATTTATCCCTTTGTTTTGAATTTGCTTTAGAATCAGCCCTTTTTTTATTCCTTGGCGTACAGTCTTAATACTGTCCAGGATCATTTCATAGTATTTTTGAAGTTCCGCTTTATTACTTAGGGGGCCATGGCCTGGAACAATTTGTGTCTCAGAAGAAATTTGATTCAGGATCAGTTTTAAATTTTTGACCACGCCATCTAGTCTGCCTTTATGTTCAGGATGAAAAATGGGGTACATGCCGCTAAAATAAAGATCACCCATACTGACGACTTTTCCTTGATTAAAAAAAACTACGGTGTCGCCATCGGTGTGTCCATGAGCAAAATGAACAATGCGAATATCCTGATTATTGGTGTGCAAGCTGAGAGATTGATCAAATGTTAAGGAGGGGAATCCAATCACTGGAATCGCTGGGTGCTGTTTTTTCCAAAGGGTCTGCTCGCTCATCAGTCGAGCTCTTACTTCCGTTGTCGCAATGATGGTCGCCGTTTTTCCAAAAACTTGGTTGCCCCCTGTATGATCGTAGTGAAAGTGAGTATTGATAATATAACGTGGGACACCTCCACCTAGTTCTTTTAATTTTGTCACCAGTTTGTCTGCCATTTGGGCAAAATCATCATCTACTAACAAGACCCCGTCTTCACCTATCAACGCAGTGATATTTCCTCCGGCACCTTCAAGCATGAAAAGCGACTGGGTGAGTGCTGTGGATTTCACCACTTCATTTGTAAAATCATCTTCGGCAAATGAAGTGGTGAAAGAAAAAATTATGAGCATTACTAAAAAAATATTTTTCATATTTTATTCTCTTTTATTTCTGGATAACAATAGAGTGCCAAACTCCGCCAATTCCATTCCCTAAAAAGTCACCAGTGGTGCGGTCTTCGAAATAAGTATAAACCGGTTTTCCTTGATAAGTTAATTGGACAGTTGCTGTATTCCTGGAAGTTTGTCCAAAAGGGGCCTTAAGTTCGTTCGCCTCTTCTTTGGTTAGGGTATAAGGTGGCCACACTTCCGCACAACGAGAATTGCAATTAGATTTGCCTTCACTATCAACATCAAAAGTGTACAAGGATCTGCCAAAGCTATCTTGAAGAACAGTTTTAATTTCACCTGCAGGAAAAGTAATTTCCCTAGTGGTGGTAAGATCTTGAGCGATTAAATTTGTGGTCATCATTAAGGATACTAAAAATAATTTTTTCATAAATACCTCCATATGTTGCTGAGTACCTTTATTTCGGGTCGCCGTAAGCTGCAAAAGATGCATTGGAAGAATGGGTTTTTTGCAGGTTTAGAACTGACATGCCAGAGGAAGATCTAGGTAAAGAAAAAATAGTTTTGATGATTTACAAACAAAGAAAATATAAAATGGCCTCAATCATAATTTCTTTTGCTTCAGTCTTTTTATAGGCCCTGAGGAAAAATAACTCGAAAACCTGGCTCTAAAATTTGCCCTCGAGGGTTTTTTGAAATGTCGCTATTAAAAATGGCATTTCTCACCTCAAAAAGACTTAAAAACTGGTCTTCTAAAGGAAAATTTTGTTCCAACTCTTTTAAGTAAAACTCAGCATTTTTCCTATGAAATTTTGCATCACGATTAGGATCTGTTAAGTTGTTAAACAATTCTTGAGCGCTCTCACTGTTAGCAGTCTTTAGGTTTTTAATAAATTGAGATTTCCACACCTCATTTTCAATTCCAGGAAGAAGCCCTAAAAGATCGCATCTTGTTTTTGATATCGTGGGATTTTTAAAATCAATGGCAAGCACGTCTAAAATAAACTCCTCATCAACCACACCATTTTCTTTAAGAGTCTTAATCGCCATCAAGTCGGAAGTGCTTTTAACCGGAGTTAACCATGCGTGATCGGCATCAGCTAATTTTGTTTCTGGAAATTTTACTTTATACTTTTTAAGAAGACTCAAATAATTATTTTTATTAATTTGCAGAGAAATCTTTCCCAGGAAGGGCGAAATCAAATAAGAACTGGGGATTAAAATACTGTCACTCTGTTCAAAGAAAGAAACCTGATCTGATTGTAAATTGATTTCATTCTCACAAAATAGAGGTCTCAGTTTTTCTGCTAGACCTAAACTTAATTTGAAATTTTGATATTTAAAAGAATTTTCTAAATGCTTAATTCCTGTCATGACGTTGTCAGAAAAAGTTGAAGCATCGATAAGATTTGCCACATAATCAGAAATTTCAGTTGATAGTTTGGTATTCTCACCAAAGGGAAGTGGCCTAAGCTTAGTCCACCAATCGTTATGAGGTGCTGCCATTTCTTTCATAATGGGGCCACCACTTGAGTGACAAGCGGCACATCTTAAAGTCGTTCCAAATTTTCGATCACCCAAAGGTGGATCTCGGTGAATGTACTTATTATCTTTTAATATATCTAAGCTATCTCCTCGATAAAACCATTGAGGAAAATTTTGTCCGCCGATCATTTCATAAAAATTATAAACTTCTTTGACCTGATCCCAAACGATCAATTCAATTAAAAGTTTTCCCCGGGCATTTTCATTATCAAGAAGAAGAGTATTGCCTTCTTTTTTGGAAAAATGCCCAAAGAAAAAATCCCCTTTAGGTATCGATGGAGAAAAAACTGTTTCAAAAAAACTGAAACTGCCTCCTGCAAAATTATGTCGGCCCCGATTTCCAACCATTGCAGGTTCGATTTGAAGGCCTGATTTTTGAAGCAGTAATTTAAATTCAATTACGTTATGTGGGCAAATCTTTTTTGAAGTTAAAAAAAGGAAAAGAGAATCGTTTTGTGCTTCTTCAATTTCTCCTTTGTTATTTAAAACTACGCATTCGCTTTGGCCATTTGCACTCCAAAGATTTAAAAAAATAAAAAATAAAATAGATTTCATAGCGACCTCAAATATTTCTACTAAAAATCTAGAAATAAGGAAAATTAATAGTTCTAATGCATCTATTAATTTTTTTAATTTATTAAAGATAGAGTATAATTATCTCGAATTACTTAAGTTTTAAATAATTTAAGCTCGCCTGCGTATTTATTTCTGCTTCTTTATTTGAAGAGAATACAAATACGGGCAATTCTAGGTGCTTTTTTCTGACATCTTCGTCAGGATCTCTAGGAAGCTGGACAGAATTTCAATTTTTGCACTAAGATAAGGCCCTATGATAACTGAACAAAAACGTATTTTGATTGTGGAAGATGAAGTAAAAATCGCCAAGGCCTTAACTGAGGGATTAAAGGCAGAGGGGTATATAGCAGTTCCCGCTTTTAATGGCGAAGAGGCCCTGTTTTATCTGGCCAACGATTTTTTTGATTTGATGATTTTAGACGTAATGTTACCGGGGCGAAGTGGAATTGAAATTGCTCAGTTAATTCGTGAAAAAAATAATAAAATTCCCATTCTTATGCTGACTGCCCGAGATAGTATTGAAGATCGAGTGATAGGACTTGATAACGGGGCCGATGACTATTTAACCAAGCCATTTGCTTTTGCAGAACTGCTTGCACGCATCCGTGTTTTATTAAAGCGAATAAAAACTGAAAATATCGTCAAACTTTTTTTTTCTAATCTGGAAATGGATTTACTGGCAAGAGTTGTTAAGCGCAGTGGTAAGATAATTGAATTGACGTTGAGAGAGTTTGAAGTTTTAGAATATTTACTTCGTCACCAAAATGAAGTTGTCTCTAGGGAAATGTTGGCCCGAGACGTATGGAAAGAAACCTCTCGTTTTTCGCCTATCGATAATGTGATTGATGTTCATATGGCAAGGCTTCGCAAAAAAATTGATCACGGTTTTTCGGATCAACTTATTACAACGATTCGAGGGGTCGGATTTGGACTCAAAGATAGTTCGGTAAAATCATGAGATGGCAATTGCACAGTGTGCGCAGTCGTTTAACTGTTATGTATACTTTAGCATTTACTTTGCTTATTTTGATTTACTCCGCTTCCATTTATTATTTGTATCGAAAAAATATTCTAAGCGACTTTGATCGCAAGCTTCGAAAGGACGTTGAGACAGTTGAAGTTTTTCTTGAGAATAATAATTTTAAAAAATTAAAGTCTGAAAATCTCGATTCTAATAATTGGCTAAGTGAAATCTGGACGATTGAGGGGAAACGAATCTACACCAGCGGAAATGAAAGTGATTATTTTTTAGGTGATCTCAATTCCTCTTGTAAAGAAATGGGTATTCCCTATGAATGTTCTTCCGATCGTCACGCTTCAGTTCGGGGGTTGTGTCTCAAATCAGAGGCATATCCAGAACAATATATTATTCGAGTAGCACGTCTCACCGAAAGATATCAGGGCCAGTTATCGTCTTTTTTGTCGCTGATGCTATTTGGGGCGCCACTTGTTATCTTTTTGGCCGGAGCAATTGGGTATTTATTAGCAAGGCAAGTATTGTCGCCTATCTCAAAAATATCGACGAAGGCCAAATTAATATCGGCCGAACGACTGTCTGAACGTCTTCCTATTGAAAATAAAAATGATGAATTGGGTGAATTAGCGGAGACTTTTAATAAGACCTTCGAGCGTTTGGAAAAATCTTTTGAACAAATGAGGCGTTTTACTTCAGATACTTCTCATGAACTTCGAACCCCGCTGGCGGCCATTCGCTCTTTGGGTGAAGTTGCGCTAAGGCAACCACAGACATTGCAAAACTATCAAGAGACAATTTCAAATATTTTAGAGGAGTCGACCCGCCTTCACCAGTTATGTGAAGGACTATTATTACTTTCAAGAGCAGACAGTGGCACATTAAGTTTTAATTTAAAAAAAGAAAAACTACAAAGCGTCGTTATCAATGCATTACAAATGATCGAAATATTAGCAGAAGAAAAAGATCAGATTATAAAGATAGAAATTTCTGATCATCTAATGGTATCTATTGACCAGGCATTTTTTAGGCAAGCAATTGTCAATCTAATCGACAATGCGATCAAATACAGTCCGGTAGGATCAACTATTCAAGTTTTGGCAAAAGATAAAAACAACAAGATATTTTTGAGCATCAAAGATAATGGGCCAGGAATTGAATCTCATCATCATTCTAAAATATTTGATCGTTTTTATCGTATCGACAGTGGGCGATCAAGAACAGTTGGCGGTGCCGGCCTTGGATTAGCAATTACCGCATGGATTGTGCATACTCATCAAGGAGAACTAAAAATTAAAAGCGATAATAATGGCAGTGAATTTATCATCGAAATTCCGGCCAGTAATACCAATTCCACTAATTAATGCTGGATAGATTTGGTGTTAGTTTTTGCCAGATTGCGTTTTGAAGAGGAGAAAAAACGCAGACGTGCCCTGGGGCACGTTGAGTATTTTACGACGATGAGAAATGTAAGATGGCAAAAAGTAGCGCTAAAGATGCCACCATTAATTAGTGGAATTGGTATTACATATAGGGGGTAGAACATGGTTAAATTAATTCTCGTTTTGATTTTAGGACATTTTCAATTACTGCATGCTGAGGTTATTAATTTTGATAAGCAAAAAGAAGGATCAAAGATTCAAGGTTGGACGGCCGGATTTTTTGGGGCCAAAGGAAATCCGAAGTGGAGTATAATTAAAGATGACTCTTCTCCGTCTTTGCCAATGGCACTTTTGCAAAGTGGTGAGGCGACATATGGATGGCTGGTAAAAAATGATTCTTCTCTTGTTGATGGGATGGTGGAAGTTGATTTTAAAATTTTAAGTGGGAAAGAAGATCCTGAGGCCGGTCTGGTTTGGAGACATCAAGATGGAAAAAATTATTATTACGTTCGCGCCAATGCGGTTGAAGATAACATTGTTTTTTATCGCATGCACGATGGAAAAAAGGAAGTGGTTAAGGAAGCAGACTATAAAATTCCCTTTAAGACGTGGCACCATTTAGCGGTTAAATTTGAAGGAGCACAAATTGATATTTTGATAGATCAAAAATCTATTATAAGTATCAAAGATAAAGTTTTTTTAGGAGCAGGAAAAGTAGGGCTTTTTACCACCGCTGATACTATCACTTCATTCGACAATTTTAACTTTAATAAAAATAAGGAGTAAAAAATGAAATGGATCACTCGAGAAAAACCAAAGATTGACCGACTTGCTTGCCCATGGCTTATTAAAAGATTTATCGATAAAGAGGCAGAATTTTTTTATGTCCCCAAAGATCAAGTTATTTCTGAAGCAAAAAATAAAAATGCCGTTCCTTACGATGTTCCAAATGTTGAACTGACTCATGATGGTGAACTTTGCAGCTTTGATGCCTTCATTAAAAAATATCAATTGAAGGATAAAGGACTTGAAAAACTTGCGGAGATTGTCAGGGCAGCGGATACTGATACGCTCGAAAAATCACAGGAATCCTACGGACTGCTGGCCATAACCTTGGGATTATCTCAAAATATTTCTAATGATCATGAACTACTCAAAGTTGCGACCATCTTATATGATGGCCTTTATCGTTGGTGCAAGGATTTAACAGGGGAAAAGCATGGCTGGTACCCAGAAAAAATGTAAATAGGAAAATCATTCATATGAATTCCTGTTCACTCAAAAAAATTTCTCTTTACTTTGCCAAGCTCGGGTTTACCGGATTTGGTGGGCCTGGGGCCCTGGTTCGCTATATGGAAAGAGACCTTGTGGAAGAGAGAAAATGGATTTCACAAGACGAGTATAATGAGGGATTTGCCTTGGCCCAATTGGCACCTGGGCCTTTGGCCGCACAATTGTCCATTTATTTAGGTTGGGTTCGCTATAGAATTCTGGGGGCAACCCTTTGTGGACTGAGTTTTGTTCTCCCATCATTCATTATGTGCATTGTTTTGGCATGGTTTTATATTCATTTCAAAAATCTGCCATGGCTTGGCCCTATCTTTTATACAGTTGGTGCTAGTGTGATTGGGATTATTGCCATCAGTTCCCAAAAATTAGCGAAAAAAGCGATCGGAAAAGAAAAAGCACTTTTTGTTATTTGGTTAATATCAGCGCTCATTACTGCTATCACTGAAACAGAAGTGGTGTGGTTTTTTATTTTTTCTGGATTGGCGTTTATGTTTTTTAAAAACCCTCAAACTTTACGCTCAAAAAAAGCATTTTTATTTTTTCCACCTTTGTTTTGGGAAGGAATCAATGGGATTTCTGAAGATAATACAGCACTAAATGTTTTGATCTATTTTGCCAAGGCCGGTACTTTTGTATTTGGAAGCGGCCTTGCGATTGTGCCATTTTTACATTCTGGAGTGGTAAATGAATTTCACTGGCTGAACGAACATCAATTTTTAGATGCTGTTGCCGTGGCCATGATAACCCCAGGGCCTGTGGTTATAACTGTGGCCTTTATAGGTTTTTTAATTGCCGGTTTAGGTGGTTCCTTTTTGGCGGCGATTGGCACATTTTTACCGTGTTATCTATTCACTATCATACCGGCGCCCTATTTTAATAAATATGCTAAAAATATCTATCTCAAATCGTTTGTATTGGGAGTAACAGCGGCGGCCATCGGAGCGATTGCTGGGGCCTGCTGGGTTCTTGGCAAAAAAGCAGTTGTAGATAAAACAACATTTGCTATCGCTGCTTTAACCTCTATTATACTTGTTAAAACAAAAATTAAGGAGCCAATTCTCATTTTGATTTCGGCACTGATTGGACTGATTATTTTTTTAGCAAAATAGCAATTCTTAAAAAATTTTTTGAATGACTTTATTCTTGGCACATGCCTATTTCTTTAAGAACACGGAATCCCTCTGTTGGCATTATGCGAATCGAGGTCATCTGTTGGCCGGCATCGGCCAAATAGGTTACGAACGGAAAGGTTGTGCCTTCATATCCAGAGGGCAAACCTTTTTCCACGTATCTGTGGCCATCAGGGAAAGTTATTACAACAGCAAAATGAGGCATTCCCTCTTTGAATGTATCGAACACTTCGATGGGGGCCTGCCAAGTCCAAGGGCCCACCGCAGTCATTGATGTGAATTTATCTGAATCGTGACATATCGGTTCGCCAGATTCTGGCGTGTAGCAATCCCATAAAAATTGCTGAAACTCTACAACCACACCCCAAGGCAAGTGTCGATTGATATACCGAATAGACCCTTTAAATGCAGGGCCATTATTTTCTATCGGTTGTTTGAGATCAACTCCTAAACAAACGCCGTCATGAATTTGATAGAGTGATCGTCCTTCACCTTTTGCCTCTGAAGTAAGTGTCAAAAGCAGAGTGATTAGGGCAAAGGAACTAAGTAAGTTTGTTTTTCTCATGATGGTATTCTCCTCGATTAAAATAAATTATCCACAATCGAATTGATATATAAGAACGTTTGATGAATTTGTCATCTGCTTTTGTTTTCTTTATATAAATTTTTTGTAAGTTTCCAAAGTCAGGTGGATTTATAGGGCCCTGAGCCTTGGCCTTAAATTTCCACTAGTTTATTCTAACGATC
>JAHEZZ010000057.1 GCA_023250815.1 Bdellovibrionales bacterium | reverse complement strand
CACCTTCCATGAATATGAGAGATTATTTTTTGCGCATTAATTGGAAGATCAATATTACTTTTAACTGTTCTCATGTGAAAGTCATTCCAGGCAATATTGTAATCCTCTAATCGTTTCATAAAAAATTCTTTATCACCACTTAGGACAATATAACGTTCTGCTGTTCGAATAAAATCATTCCAGATAAATTCAAATTCTTTACGATAGCTGGGGTCAATTTGTTCAGTGATCATCATTTCAGAAGTGAGTAGCATTCGGTTAAGGATAGGAATAAAAAGTTCCGAATTGGTGAGATTTCTGAAGTAAGTGGTATTGGAGGTTATTAAAAATTGTTCCATAAAATGCATGAGATAGTAATTATTGTTGGAGATTTGAGTAAGTGCATAGGTGCTGTAAATCATAGAATCGATATCATGTTCATTTTTTGATTTTGAAAAACTCAATTCGCTTTTTTGAATATTAAAAATAACCTGATCAAGGTCACGAGTTTTTTTATAAAATGTTCGAAGGTCAACAGTGCATTCATAATCGATCAGTTGACATTTCTTTACCCAAATTGACCAGTCAGTATTAAGGGAGAGAAGGATTTGTTTTATTTGAATGAGTTCGTCACAAAAAGGAATAATTTGTTTCAGGACGCTATAATATTCTCGAACAATTAATTGAAGTTCTGGGCGAATAATCCGACGAAATGATTCCTCCGTTATGTGCACTTGTTTGGGATTGAAGTTGTAAGTTTGGTAGGTATTTGCGCTAAATGAAGTACAAATAAAAATAATGCTAATGAAGCTTCGAAAAAAAATAGTCATTAGCTATTGTGCCAAATAAGGTAAATGACGTCAAAGTTACACCAATTCCATTAGGTCTAACCAAGATTAATTAGTGGGATTGGTATTAGGCGCTGTTTCTTAGTTTGTGAGGTATTTGTTTTTCTATAATAACAGGAGGAAAACCTAGAATCTTGTTGTTTTGAAATAAGCTTCCAAACTTTTCTAGATTCTCTTGAGACTCTGAGTGAAAAACTATTTTGCTTTTTGTTTTTTCTAGAATGTTAGTGAGTTCATGGGGGATTAGTTGTGGTGGAAGATTGTGGAGGTGAAGAGTGAAATAACGATCGGGAATTGAATCACTAGTACTTATTGCGGCAACGGAAATAAGTGCACCAAAAAAACCAGCGCTTAAGGTGATGTGGGAACATTCAAAATGGTTAATTAATAACTTTAACTGCTGTGCATGGTTGATGATTTCGTTGTAAGAAAAATTTTTAAGAGAGAGTATATCTTTTCGATCTGCCCAGGTAAGGATTTTTTTTTCTTCGCAGGAAAGATTAAGCCATTCGAAGTTGTTAATTATGGTCTCGCTAACTTTAGAATTATGTTCACACACTTCATATTGGTAAGGAATGGTATCAACTCTATTTTCAAAGTTCAGAGAAATCGTGATGGCACCTTTATATTTATTCATTGTAACTCCCCAAATGCTCTTTATCTTCTCGGAAGTTTTGCGTGAGTTCTTGAGCTAAAAGCTCCGGCATCCTGTAATATTCATAAGATATCCATGCTTGGTATTAGGGCGTGTGTTTGCTTATTTTAAGTCCAAGTTTGAAGTCTTCAATGTCAAAAGTGATTTCGTCAGTTAAATTTCCTGATTCATTGCTAAGTGAAATTGTTAGAGTTTCGCTTGCGATATAGTCTCTGTTATTTTCGATGGCCACAGTAAGTTGGGGACTGGCGGCAAAGAGAATATTAATTCGATCTTCAACGTTAAAACCGAGATCTTTTCGACTTTTTTGTATTCGACTAACAACTTCCCGTGCGAGACCTTCATTTACCAACATTTCATTGAGGGTGCAATCGAGATCAATTGAGATAAGGCGATTAGAAAGGGCATTTTTACCGGGAAGCGCTTCTCTGAAAATAAGAACATCTTCGGGGGTGAAAATTTGTTCTGCTAATTTTATTTCGCCGCTGCTTTCTAAGCTTTCAATATCTGCAGTTGTTAGTTTTTCTAAAAGGGCCTTATATTTGCCCATATCTTTTCCAAGTCTTTTTCCAAGAATCGGGAGATTGGGTTTTAAATAAAGACGGATATAATCAGACTCATTGGTTTTATATTCGACATGTTTAACGTTGAGTTCAATGCGAATATATTCTTCTAATTTTTTAATCTCATCTAATATGTTTTGGTCACGATGAAGAATTGTTAAAGTTGAAAGGGGAGTCTTTACCTTAATTTGCACTTGATTTCTTTTTTGTCTCCCAAGAAGAATCACTTCTTGCATTTTTCCTACGGCTTCTTCTAGAATTGGATTGATAAATCTTTCAGCGGCCACCGGGTACATACAAAGATGAACAGATTCTTCTTTTAATTCGCCAAATTTTTTCAGTTCTTGATAAATATGTTCTGACAAGAAGGGAGTGAAAGGCGCCATGCTCATGGTGATTTCTTTTAGGCAAGTATAGAGAGTCGAATAAGCGCATTTTTTATCATGATTAAGGCCCTCGCCCCAAAATCTGGAACGATTAAGGCGAATATACCAGTTGGTTAAATCTTCAATAAAAGTAAAGAGCGCTGGAACAACGTTAAAGAGATGATAGTTTTCCATTTCTTTGGCGATATTTTTTTTGAGCGTTTGAAGGTTAGATAAAACAAATCGGTCCATAATATTGTCAGAGTAAACAAAATCACGGTCAGCTTTAAATCCATCAACCTCAGCGTATGTTTGAAAAAACTTGAAAGAATTATACCAAGGAAGCAGGGCCCGTCTCACCATATCTCTTACACCGACATCTGAAAATCTTTGCTCTTCAGCTTTGGTGAGTCCTGAATTGATGAGATAAAGTCTTAGAGCATCCGCTCCAAAATTTTCCATTAATTCATCTGGTGGAGTGTAGTTTTTAAGACGTTTGCTCATCTTTTTGCCGTCTTCGGCCATCACAATTCCGTTGACGATAACATGTTTAAAAGCGGGTTTATTAAAAAGGGCGGTAGATAAAACGGTGAGAGTGTAAAACCATCCACGAGTTTGATCTAGCCCCTCGGCGATATATTCTGCAGGGAACCCCTCTTGAAACATTTCTTGATTTTCAAACGGGTAGTGAAGTTGAGCGTAGGGCATAGAACCCGATTCAAACCAGCAATCTAGAACTTCTGGAATGCGATGATAAACCCCTTCTTCATTTGGTAAGCTAAAAGTAAGCCCATCGACATTTTCTCTGTGAAGGTCAGAAATCTCTTCTCCTGTAAACTTTTTAAGTTCGGCGATGGAACCTATGCATATTGCTTTTTTATTTTTATCGTTGATCCAAATGGGAAGCGGAGTGCCCCAAATTCTATTTCTAGAAATGGACCAATCTCTGGCACCCTCTAGCCATTTTCCAAAACGCCCTTCTTTGATATGAGAAGGCACCCAATAAATTTCCTCATTTGATTTTAAAAGATTTTCTTTAATGCTTTCAACTTTGACATACCAAGAGGGAATTGCTCGATAGATAAGTGGAGTATCTGATCGTGGACAAAAGGGATAAGCGTGCACGAGAACTGATTGATCGTAGAGTTTTCCTTCCTCTTTAAGACGTTTAACAATTGCCTTGTCCGCTTCTTTTACGTGGACTTGAAAATAATCGGGAACTTCACGAGTGAATTTTCCTGCATCGTCAATTGGGCATTCTAAAAAATTTAGCCCTGCCTCTTTCATAATGCGATTATCGTCTTCACCAAAAGCAGGGGCAGTATGAACAATCCCTGTACCTGCGTCGGTGCTTACATAGTCATCATTTAAAATAACAAAAGCGCCATCCTTTTCTCTTTTTTCAAAATAAGGAAAGAGGGGAATATATTTTTTACCTTTTAATTTAGATCCCTTCATTTCTGCTAAGATTTTATATTTTTTCTTTTTAAAAACATTTGCCACTAGGGCCTTGGCCAAATAAATTTCGATATTTTTTTCTTCATCAAGGGCCTTGACGTAATGGATATCTGCCCCCACACATAGAGCAAGGTTAGAAGGTAAAGTCCAAGGAGTTGTTGTCCATGCGGCCATGAAAGCATTTTCATCTTTTAATTTAAACAGTACGGTAATCGCAGGGTCTTGTACGTCTTGATAATTTGAAGATGCTTCAAAATTAGAAAGTACAGTTCCAAGAGCGGTAGAAAAAGGAACGACTTTTGTTCCTTGATAAATCAGATTTTTATCCCAGAGTTGTTTAAAAACCCACCAGACCGATTCCATAAATTCAGGGCCCATCGTTTTATAATCATTTTCGAAATCCACCCAACGGCCAATACGAGTAATAGTTTTTTCCCATTCAGAAGTATAGCGCTGAACGATACTTCGGCATTCGTCGTTATAGCCTTTGACCCCCAATTCTTTTACTGCTTCGTGAGCGCTCATGCCTAATTTTTTATCGATCTCATGTTCAATGGGAAGGCCATGGCAATCCCAACCAAATCTTCTTTCGACATACCTGCCTTTCATTGTAAAATAGCGAGGCACTGAGTCTTTTAAAATTGATCCCACTAAGTGGCCATGGTGAGGAAGTCCTGTGGCAAATGGTGGCCCGTCGTAAAAGATATAAGGTTTTCCACTGCGAGTTTTCTCTAATGATTTTTTGAAAATATTTTTCTCTTTCCAAAAAGAAATAATTTCGTGTTCCATTTTGGGAAAAGAAAATGATTCGACACTTTGGTTTTCTTGATCTATTTGCTCTGACATTGCTCCGCCTGATTTTCGCAGTTTTTTAGAAAACTGAAAATTAACATAAAAGAGCGCCTTTAAATAGGCAAAAAAATCAAAAAAACTCAAAGTATAGGGAAATGTTTTTCCTATTTTTAAATGGCCTTGAAGTTATTCATTGGCCTCCTTGTGTGCACCGAACAATGTCAATATGAAATTACAATTAATTATTTTTGTATCAGCAATTTTTATGAGTTCAAAAGTAAAGTCGGACTCGAGTATTGATCTATCAAAATATGAAAATGATTTGCTTAATTTTGGTGAGACTATCGATCATCACAGAGCGGTCGTTGAAGACGATAAATGGTTTAGCGAAATTGATAAAATGGAAGTTGAGTACGACGATTTAACTTTAAATAATGAACAAAAAAAAGAAAATCGAGGACTCAACTATTCCGGCTTAAATCACAGTCTTATTTTTTGGAAAAAAATTGATCCGCTTTTGTGGACAGATTTAGGCGATTGGAAAAGAGAAAGGGCCCTAAAAGATCAACACCCCAAATGGATGATTGCTCTGAAAACGAGGAATGTCGTTGAGCTTATGGGGAGAGTATTAGATTGCGTAGGCCATTGCCAAAGTTATCGCAGTAATTCTTATGCCAATATTCAATTTAAAAGCACCATTAAAGAAGGCGATGAAGTGGTGACTGGCAAGGATTCATACTTATGGATTTTTTTAATGGATGGCACGTTAGTTCGTCTCTCTCCAGAGACATCAATATCATTTAAAGAAATAAATATTTCGAATCAAAAAATATTTTTCCATGCTCGACTTAATTTTGGCAATCTTTTATGGCTTTCTCGCATTGCTGAAACAATTAAAGAAAGCAATGAAAGAGAAACCGATAGTATCTTTTTACCTCTGAGTTTTTATGAAGCAAATTATTTTGAGGATTTATCAGCGCCGAGTGAAGATGATTTGTATAAATATTTGGTGGGAAATAGCAATGGTGTTGAAAGACAATACAAAACTCTTAATAAATTAATCAAAGACAACAATGAGTTTATAAAAAATAGGAAGACACAAGTATTTTTAGTAATGCCCAATGGTTCAATCTTGGGTGAAAATTTGCAATTTGAAGCAGTGGTTTTAAAAAGGGGAAAAAGCTATTTTAAAAATCGACATTTCTCATTTTACAATCCAGAGGCAACTGAGATTTCTCAAAGGGCAACATTTTTTTATAGAGGTTATATAAATCGGGATATTTTTGAAGTTAATTTAAATCAATGGTACGTGGTTGCCGAAGAGGGAAATAATATAATGAAATATGAAGATGGGGATCCAAATTTTTCTTTTGGAGAGTATCTCACCAAAAGAATTCCTACTATTATGTTGGCGAGAGAGATGCTTTTGGCCGAGTATTCTAAAAAATTATTCAATCAAACAATAGATGAGCAAGTCTTGGCCGATTTAAATTATCGATTATGGGATGGAAAAGACAAGGTTATTGAAAATGAAATGGAAAAGCGTGTTGATTTTTTAAAAGAATACACCAGGCGAGAGGAGACCACAACTCTTCGAGTGGCAAAGAGGTTTGATGAGTTATTAGTTGAACGTGGTAGGCCCGTTGATGCAACTCCTTATAATGAAAGTTTTTATCAAAGCGCAGTTAATCATTTTATTTTGATGGGAAATAAAAGGGCATATAAATCCGAGGATACTGAAATTTTAAATTCAACTAAAAAGAAGTTTTGGGAGTTGATACATTTTCGCCGGAATGGTATAAATTAGCAGCGGCCCATCATTCGCAGTATTGAGTTTTTCATGTTGAAAATTTTATAGGTGAGGAGTGTAATATTTGTGAAGCATGTATTTATATTGGCCTCTGCCAGTCCCCGAAGAAAAGAGTTAGTTTCTCATCTAAAGATTCCCTTTGTTGTTTTACCTGCGAATATTGACGAAGAAGTTGAGGCCCCTACACCTTCTTTTCTTGTTGAAAAACTAGCGATCGACAAGGGTCTGGCCACCCATAAACAATTTCGAAAAGAACACACAGATCCTTGCTTCATTTTATCTGCCGATACTTTAGTAGCATTGGGAAATAAAATATATTCGAAACCAAAAGATCAAAAAGATGCCGCCCGTATACTCTTGGAACTTTCTGGCAAAACTCACCAAGTTTTTACCGGGGTGTCGTTTATTTATGAAAATCACTCTGAAATAAAAACCCATAGTTTTGTGGTTGAATCTCTGGTGACTTTTGACCTTATTGGAAATGAAATTTTACAAATCTATTTGGATACAAAAGAATCTTTAGATAAGGCCGGTGCTTATGGTATTCAAGGGCCAAGCCTTACTTTTATTTCTAAACTTGAAGGAAGTTATTCTAACGTTGTGGGACTGCCCTTAAGCGATGTAGTTAGAGAGATAGGTCTTTTTTTAGGGGCCAATTCACCCTCTGAAAATTGGCGAGATATTTTTAAGTAGCTGGAGCAAGATAGAGAGTTCTCTTATTGAAACATTTGATTTACCATCATCTTCATGAATAAAATATTTTTCTTTTTTATACTTTATGGTTCGCTTTTATGTGCAGAAGAAAAAAGTGTGGATGCAGGTTCACCTTCACCTTCACCTTCCCCCATAACTCCTGTTGTATCTGAACCAATCACTCCTCTTGTTGCACCATTGATCCCCACTACTCAACCTTTAGAAAGGCCTAAAAAAAGCATTCAAACTAGTAAAATTATCAAAACCTCTGAAGAGGATGATGGGCCAGCTTCTCCAGAGAGCAATTTGCAATATACTCAGAAAATTCAGAATGAATTGGAAGAAATTAAAAATCTAAGTGCAGACAGATACCTTCAAGAAATTGATCATTACAGGGTTGATATTGACAAGTATATTGAACACAAAAAACGAGTGTGTAATGGAGAGTTTACTACAAATGTGCTGGGAGATGAGAAGGCCGATGCTAAAAACAATTTAAAAAGAAAATTAAATACTGCTGAAAAGAAACTTTGCTTCAGAGAAATGAAGGCATTTCAAGTGACAATGATCAACAATGTGTTTATCGCAAGAAAAAGATTTTTGGAATATATGCACGAAGAAAGAATGAAAGAACTCTCTCTTGCTAGAGATAAAATTATTGAAGAACTACAAAGTACCTTTGCGAGATAAAATTATGACAATTGCGATTTATACCAATTCCAAATTAATATCTGGAATTGGTATTACTTTTAGAGTCAGAAAAAAGATTTATCGGCCTGATGCTTTTTCTAATAACTGATTTTTGAGGTCTAAGGCTTATTTTTTTAGAAAGAGTAATATCTTTTTTTTCTTCGCTTATAACCATTCCGTCAGAAACAGTTATTTTTTGTACCAAAATGTCCTTGTCAGATACCTGTTGTGTTTTCAATTGTGGACTCCTTAAGTTTATGGTTTTTAGGTAGTAACCAGAAAACTTAAGTTATCCCTTAGAGAGATAGACTTAAACTACTTCCTGGTTACTTGCAGTTCATGCAAGTAGCTTCCAATAGTTTCTCCTTAAAAGTGTTAGAGCTGACCTTTATTACTTGTTAACCATATCGGTTAAAATATCATAAAAGTTAACCCATCTTAGTTGTATACTATCATGACTTTAGATAACTTCAAGGACCTCTATAAATGCGCCGAATTTGCTTGTCCAATGTAATATCAGGTATTTGAGCACAAGTTATGAATCGTTGTAAATACTTGAATTTTAGGGCAAAATCTTAAGTTAAGTTCTAAACTTTGAAAATAAAAGGATCGACATGGAAAGACTGTCCTTGCCCCGTGGTGTTCGCACCCCCATGACTATTTCTTTTATTCTTTCTTCACTTTTTTTCTTCTTGCAAGGCTGTGGCAGCTTTATCCAAAACACTGCAATTGATACCACCGCCGGCCTTATGTACAAAGGCACAGATGAAATTATTGGCGAAAAAAATTGGGAAATGTTTAGAGATGGTACCCCTGGAAATTTAAAAATGCTTGAAGGGTTGGCCTATCTTCGTCCGGAAAATGAAGAGCTTTTGGTTTCACTTACCAAGGGCCTTGCAGGTTTGGCCTTCGTGGTAGATGAAACATTGTACCTTGAAGAGCAAATGACAGAGAGTGAAAAGACTCCAAATAAAAATCAGGCGATTATGCATTATTCAAAGGCCATGGATTATGGTTTGTCATATTTAAAACTTAAAGGGATTAGCTATTCAGATTTGCAGGCAAGAGTTATTGAAGATAATGGTATTTTCAATCTTCTTGAAAAAAATCTTTCTTCTAAAATGATTGATTTAGAAGCGGTTATTTTTACTGCTCAGTCTCTTGGAAGTTTAATCAATTTACAGAGAGCGAATATGACATTGGTAGCGCAACTTCCTATTGCCAAAGCGATGTTTGATTGGGTTTGTGCCAAATCTCCAGATATAAATTTTGGAGCTTGTGGAATTTTTTATGGCGCATACGAATCAGGTCGGCCCCGGGCCTTAGGTGGCAATCCTAAAAAAGGACAAAAAATTTTTTTAGAAACAATAGAAAAATATCCGGAAAATACGTTAGTGAGGGTCTCATATATCCAATACTATTTAATCCCTCAGGGAGAGATAGATCTTTATCAAGTACAAAAAGTAAAGTTAGAGGAAGCAGGGGCGTTATTTAAAAAAGAGATGAGTTGGACTCCCGCAATCCAATTAAAAAAAGAAAATGCCAAAGGCAATCATCATGAAGGTGGTTTTTGCATTTACAAAGCACTAGGGCTTAAACGGTTTGAAATTATCAAGAAATACGAAAAGAAATTATTTTAATAATTCAGAGGTTATTACATGAAAAGAATTTTATTAATTGGGTCCCTTCTTTGCACTTTTAGTTTGTATGCTGAAACTATACTTAAGGTGGCCACTCTTGCGCCAGAGGGGACGAATTGGGCCGATGCTTTAAAAAAGTTATCCAAGGAATTAAGTGAAAAAACGAACGGTGAAGTTAAACTCAAAATGTATTTTGGTGGGTCCCAGGGAGATGAGCCAGATGTCTTAAGAAAAGTGAGAGTTGGGCAGCTCCACGGCGGGATTTTTACTGGCAAAACGTTAGGTGATGTCAATGGAGATGTTCGTGTAATGGAATTGCCTTTTACCTTTGATTCTGATCGTGCAAAGGCCTTGAAAATAATGATTGAAATGGCCCCCTTTTTTGAAATTGGGTTTGAGAAAAATCAATTTACCAATTTAGGATTTTTTGAAATCGGAATTGTGTATTTTGTCTCGCAAAAGAAAACTGAAAATATAGAGATGTTAAAAGGGCTCAAAATTTGGCAATGGGAAGGTGATGATCTTGTTACTGCTTTAATTAAAGAAATGAATTTAGTTTCTGTTCCATTACCTCTTCCAGATGTTCTTTCATCTTTAACCACAGGAGTGGTTGAAGCAGCTTACGCCCCCCCTATCGGGATCGTCGCACTACAGTGGAATACTAAAATTAAATTTGTAGTGGACTTCCCCCTATCTTATTCTATTGGAGCTTTTTTACTAAGCAATAAAGCATGGCAATCAATTCCCGTTAAATACCAACAAATTGTAAAAGACGCTGCCAAGAAATGTGTTGAAATGGCCAATAATAATACTATTCAGGATAATATAGAGGCCCTTGCGGCAATGAAAAGTCAGGGTGTGCAGTTTTTAAAATTTCCAGAAAAGGATACTAAAATAGCGAAGGATTTGAGAGTAAAAATAATTGCCAAGCTAAAAGGTAAATTGTTTTCGCCAGAAGCTCTGAGCAAGTTAGAAAAAAATCTTAAGGGTTAATGATGGGCAAATTATTAAAAAATATTGATAATGGGTTTGAGAAAGTTACTGTTTGGATTTTAGTTTGTGCTGTTTTAACCATGCTTTTTTTTAGTGTTTTAACTATCGTATTGCGATGGTTTGGGACTGGATTAATGTGGGTGGAGCCTTTTGTCAGACATTTAGTTTTTATGAGTACTTTTTTAGGAGGTATTCTTGCGACAGGGCGGGGTACTCATATTGGAATTGATGTCGGCACAAAATTTTTAGAGACTAAGGGTTTTTATTTCATCGTAAAACAAACGCAAAGAATAATATATATTGCATCACTGTTAACTATGACTTGGCTTGCTTTTGCTTCACTTGCTTTTGTTAAACAGGAATTGGAGTTTGGGAAAAATTCTTTTTTGGGAATTACTTCGGGACAACTGGTGACTATGATCCCCATTGGTTTTGGTTTAATTGCTTTTCGCTTTCTATTGAAATTATCAATGACATTTTTTAATTATGACAGAGGATTACACTAAAATCAGGGAGAGATTGTGGGTTACTTGTGTGCACTAGCAATTTTAATTTTAGCAGCAATTGGAACACCTATTTTTGTTATTATGGCCGCCTCTGCACTGACTGCATTTACTTTTAGCGGGGTAGATACTTCCGCAGTTGCGGTTGAAATTTATCGCATTGCAAGTGCTCCTACTCTTCTTACTATTCCCCTCTTTACTTTTGCCGGATACATGATGGCAGAGTCCAAATCTCCCTTAAGGTTATTAAAATTAGCTGAAGAAGCGATTGGATGGATGCCTGGAGGTGTGGCAATTGTCTCTATTATTATTTGTGCTTTCTTTACCGCTTTTACAGGAGCATCGGGTGTTACCATTATCGCCCTTGGTGGATTGCTTTTTCCCATTTTAAAAAATGAAGGTTATACAGAAAAATTTAGTTTAGGATTAATTACGACTTGTGGATCATTGGGGTTATTATTTCCCCCAAGTCTTCCCATTATTCTTTATGGGTTAGTGGCCAAGGTTGATATTGATAAATTATTTAAAGCTGGAATTATACCAGGTTTGCTTTTAATTTTTATTCTAAGCGCTTGGTCAATCAAGAATAATCCTAAAAGACTGGAAAGAAAAAAATTTAATTCAAGCGCCTTTCTTGCCGCTTTGAAGTTGGCATTTTGGGAGGCCCTTTTGCCTTTTTTAGTTTTAATTGGCATTTACGGTGGTTATACCACGGCCTCTGAAGCTGCAGCAATTACCGCCTTTTATATTTTAATTTTAGAATGTTTTGTTTATAAAGATTTGAGTTTTAGAAAAGATATTCCGCGAGTAATTGTAGAAAGTATGAGTTTAGTTGGCGCTATTTTGCTTATCCTCTGTTGTGCTTTGGGGTTAACAAATTACCTGGTGGACGAAGAAGTTCCCATGAAAATATTTGTTCTCATGAAAACTTTTCTTCACGATCGCTATAGCTTTTTATTATTTCTTAATTTTTTTCTGCTGATTGTTGGTTGCATGATGGATATTTTTTCAGCGATTATTGTGGTAGTTCCTTTGATTATTCCAATTGCCAAGGAGTTTGGAGTAAATCCAATTCATTTGGCGATCATTTTTTTAACCAATTTAGAAATTGGATATATCACTCCACCTGTGGGAATAAATCTTTTTATTAGCAGTTTTAGATTTAATCGTTCGGTGACAGATCTTTACAAAGTTTCCTTGCCATATTTATTTTTACTTTTATTTGCATTGGCAATTATCACTTATGTGCCTTGGTTAACGCTGGTATGGTTTTAAAACATTTATTTTGTATTTTTGTATTTTTATTCTACTCATCAATTATTTTGACGGCAGAAAAAAAAGATAAAGAAAAAATAAATTTTAATCATCCATTGAATTATAAAAATTTAAAACAAGATGGTGAATGGATAAGACCAAATTTTTTTGGGCCCTTAGCGCCTCCTTCTAGTGATTTCGCTTTAAGCACAGACGTATTTTACGATAATTATCCCTCTAATCTTCTTTTTCCTTCATTTTTTGAATTGCAAAAAAATGTTTTTAAAGTTTTTCCCTCTGTGGCCTGTTCAGATTACTCGATAGACAAATCTTTTGAATATTCTCGTTATTTATTTAGACTTATTACTTTAAGTTATTTATTTGAAAATTTAAGAGAACTTCGAAAAACGGCACTTGGCTTAGGGGGCTTTGCTTATGTTTGCCCAATGGGAAAAAAATTATTTTCAGATTGTTCGCCTAAGGATAACGAAATGAAGAAGTTCTTGTCTCGGGTCGAGCATAAAGCAGAAGAGTGGTCATTTGTAACTGATAAATTATTTGTTGGAGGGGAAGTACAAAAAATCATTGGTGAAATAAATAATAAAGATGATCCTTTTAAGAGTAAAAGACTATCGATTTTTAGAATCAAAGAATTTTGTTATAAAAAGAAAAATTGCCCCAAAAATATTCAAGATATTTTGAAATCCATTAGTCAAATTTGTAAGATAGACACCGCCTTTATTCAGAATATTTGCTCAGAGAAAGATAACTTAATGGGCTTGTCGACAATTCCCTTGGCATCGTCTTTAATTCTTGAATCAAACACTATTTCAGTGATAAACTCAGTTGAAAGTGGGGTTGGTTGTTTAAATAGATTTTCAAGTGAACTTAAAAACAAAGAACATTATCCAAGTTATTTAAAAGGGTTATTTTCTCTTGTCTTTACCCAAATTTCAAATGACAAAGATCGAAGATATAAACAAGGACTTCTTTTTTTACCTGGGTCTTTAAAAGAATTCGACGATCGAGGTCTTCACGATTTCATTTTTATAAGGGCCACCCCCATTCCCCTTGCAGTTGTCCCAACTCCACTTCCACTACCCACTGTAATCCCAACTCCACCTGCTGTCATCGTGGCGGCACCTGTCCCTACGCCAATTGTTATTATTCCTACTCCTCGTCCAATACTGACAGAATTTAGAAGCACTCAGTTTGATTTAGCTGCGAAAATGCGCAAAATTGGTGACAAAGATTTTTTGGCAGTTGATATGGAAAAATTTAAAAAAGATGTCGGCATACCGCAGTCTCAAGTTTATGAATATAAAAAAATTTTTGATAATTATCAAAAACGAGAGTCACTTCAAGAAATGAAAGAGTTCGACAAATTAGGATCTGTGCATGAACCATTTAGGCTTATTTTTTTAAAATATTTGTTAGATAATAAAATTCATCAAGGCCTTTATAATATTCAGTCAGTACTTGGTGAGAAGTTTTTTGTTATTAATGACATTGATCAAAGCAGTGACATTGAATATATTCAATTAAAATCTGGGAGTAAAAATAGCGTGGGTTGGGAGATTCTTATTTTAAAATACCCGCCAAAAGAGGAGAAGGTTAAACCTTCTCCTCTCAAAGTAAAATCTCCCAAATAAGAATCAATTGTATTTTTGATTTATTTTAACCAGTTCATTTTTAACTTTTCCTGCCATTGAAAGAAGAAGTAAAAATCCCCCATGCTCGCCGTTCTCATCTTGTCCAACCAAAGAAAGATTTCCGGCACGAGTTTCTTTGATATAAAATCTGGCAGTAATAATACTTCCCCTAAGACCAAGATTTTCGATTGGTGCAAAAAATCCGAATACTTCATTTCCTAGATAAAATGTCATATTGTGGAATTTTTCAATGCTAAAAGCGACGGCCGGAAGTTGACCGCCTAAGACTCCAGGAAGAGGGCGACCACCAGGTAGCTTTTTGGGGTCTTCAAGTTTTCCTTGTCCTTTTAAAATATCTTCAAGCGCCACTTCAACGGCCATAACGGTTCCTCCTGTTTGAAAATCAGGAGAAATTTCTAAATAAGAATTGGGGTATTTCGGAATGCTATAACGAAGCCCTACATCAATTACTACATTTTCAAAAACGGCGGAAATAAGAACTTTATTTTCTATTAAGGTTACTGTTGGCCCTATTACTCCAGGAATTTCTAAATTCAC
>JAHEZZ010000056.1 GCA_023250815.1 Bdellovibrionales bacterium | reverse complement strand
TTAACTATACTTAGAGAGTCAAGATTATCTAGGGCTTCCCAATAACTTCTAAATTTCTGCGGTGATTTTCCTCCTAGACCTCCGTGGATTTGAAAGCGGTTATAAAAATTAATAAAGCGAACAGTTTCTTGATAGGCCTCACTAAAATTATTAAATTAGCCGTCCGTGCATCTCCCTTTTTCTGCGTACAAAAGAAGCGATTACTTACTCCACATTTTGTTTGGTAAGATAAAATCTTTTTTTTGTTTTCATAATTTTATAGAAATACAAATTCTATAAAAGGCTAACACAAATGACCTTATCGAAGCCTTACATTTGAATTCGCCAATACAACTTTGGAAACACGCCCTAATAACTGTTAATAGTAAAAATTTAAATTACTCGACCATTGTTATTGGCAAACGACAAAACCTCTTGGTCTGCATACTACGGGGCTATGAGTCGTTTAAATATCAAAAGACGATCTCGTAATCTAGACAGCCAATCTCGACTCATTTTCCCTTGCAAAAACGACTTTAAATATAATAAACTTGCCCCTTAATTTAGCACCATTAGTAATCATCTATGACTGAAAATTGTATTGTTGTTGATCTACCAGAAAACCATCATGCGAAACTCAATAAGGATATTGAAGATAGACTTCGCTATCAGGTCGAAGGTTTAAAAAGTATTATTTTTAATGCCGACAATACTACTGCCACTATCACTATCCAAGCAAAAGATGAGAACGAACAAAACCTGGCCAAAGACAAGATTGGCGAAATTTTAAATCAAGTCACTTTTTTACCGTTAGAATTTAACGAATCAGTACTTTATGAACATGCTCCCAAATATCTTTTTCAAGACGTCATCGAAGAGGCTAAAGCTCTTGATCTCCTCTATGAGTACGCTCCAGGAGTTTATTCCTACCGAGGGTTTCTTTTCAATTTAAAACAATACCTGGATCAATTGTTCACTGATCTGGCCTTGAAGATCGGGGCAAAGGCGATTGAATTGCCTTCTTTTATTCTGACCTCTGATTTATTAAAGACTGGGCATTTTGAAACTTTCCCCCACCATGTTTACCTCTCGGGACATATCGATTTTATTAAAGAGAAATGCCAAATAAAAAAGAGCGACGACTCCTTCAAGCTGAAAGAAGTTCTCAATCATCACACCACTCATTCTGATTTTTGTCTCACCCCTTCGGTTTGTTATAATTATTACCGCTCTCTTCAAGACAAAATGTTAAAGAGTTTTGAAGAAACCATTGTCACCGCCAAATGCCGTTGTTTTCGCTATGAACTTTCCACCGTCAGTGCTTTTCAACGTCAAAGAGAATTTGAAATGCGCGAGATTATTTTCTTGGGTTCTCCCGATCGTGTTGCAGGTTTTAGAGAAATGCTCTTGAAAAAAATTTGGGAAATTGCCGTCTCCTTCGATCTTAAGAGCAGAGTTCAAAATGCTTTCGATCCCTTTTTTACAGAAAACTTAGGGCCAAGGGCTGCTGTGCAATTTAATCGCAATATGAAATTTGAGTTAGTGGCCAATTATGAAAAGAATAAAGACGTCGCCATCTCAAGCTTTAATATCCATAGCTCAACTTTTGGCAAAGCTTTTAATATTAAGGATCCCGAAGGTAAAATAACGAATAGCGGCTGTATTGGATTTGGACTTGAGCGCTGGGTTCTATGTTTAATCGCCAAATATGGCCTCACGAAAAGTCAGTGGCCTTCAGAATTTCATCATTTGTTCTAACTTGAAGCAGTGAAGGATTATATATGAATCAAGAAATTATTGAATTTATCGAAAATACAGTGGGAAACAAAATTGAAAATCAAGAGATGGATCTTCTGGATCAAGGGATTTTGGATTCTCTCGAGGCCATCAGTCTGATTGTCTCTTTGGAAAAAAAATTTACTATCAAATTTTCATTTGCCGATTATTCTAAACCTGGTTTTTTTAGTCTTACTAATATAGTCGAGACGATTAATAAAGGGAAAAAACAATAATGCTTTTTTATCTGCAGGCAAAATATATTGCTTTCTATGCCGCAGTTTTGGTTCCAAGTCTCATCATTCAATATTTCAACACCGCTTCTTTTGCGCAAAAAGCAAAGGAATCTTTAATCCTCCTCTCTTCTCTTTTTTTTCTGCATTTTTTTTTAGCAGTGAGTTTTGCTCATCTTTCCATCCTCATGGGGCTGGCAATAAGCCTTTTTTTTACCTCTAAGAAAGGCCGCTCAAAAATTTATTTGATACTATCACTAGTTGTTCTAGTTTTAATTTTTTTATTTTCTAAAACGATCAAAACCTCATCTCTTCAAGGCCATCATCATTTTTTTAATGTCTTGGGCATTTCATATATCATCTTAAAATTTGTACACTACTTGATTGATTCGAAGGCAGGAGTTATAAAAGAAAAATCTTTTTTGATCTTTATTAATTTTATTTTCTTTTTTCCCACTTTTATTGCCGGGCCAATTTTTCGTTATCAAGACTTTTATGAGGAATTGTCTACAACTAAAAAGAAGGACGAGATTTTTTCTTTGATAATCAGTGGAGTCAAAAGAATTATCATTGGGATGTTTAAACTTATCGTCGTCAGTAAATTTACAGCACCCTTTGCCTTTTTCAACTTAGGGCCCGCCTTCTTACTTCATAGTTCCTTTTGGGGCCAAGTGCTCTATGCCAATATCGGAATGTTAAATCTCTATTTTAATTTTGCCGGTTATAGCGATCTGGCGATTGGAATTGGCGCCATTTTGGGAATCAAAGTTCCAGAAAATTTCAACTACCCACTTCTGGTGAGAAATCTCCAAGATTTTTGGAAACACTGGCATATAACCTTAAGCAATTGGATGAAAAATTATATCTTCTTTCCTTTCTACAAATGGTTACTGGAAATCAATAACCAAAAATTGTCGCTCAATTTTATTTCTTCCCTATCTCTATTTTTAACTTTTTTTCTCATGGGGATTTTTAACGGAATTGGAATAAATTATTTCCTTCATGGACTGAGCTTGGCAAGCGGAGTCGTGGTAGTTTTTCTCTGGGGTAATTTTCTTAAAAAAAGAAATATACTCAAAAAATATCTGGCGATAAAACCCATCAAATTGATTGCAACTATTATGACAATTAATTATTTTTCTTTTTGCGTACTCTTTTTTGATGCCAATACCCCAGAAAAACTACAACTACTTTTCAAAATATTTAAAAGCTATGCGGAATAAAAATATCAAAGAAATAATCTCTGTCATAGGAATTGGTCTTTTTGCTTTTCTGTTTTTAATCATGGACGGTAAAAACATACCTGTACTTAAAAACTTTACAGCACCCTATTCTGTTTTTGAGTTTGATCAAGTTCGAAATCAAGAATCCCTACAAGAGCATCATATCGGAAAGGATAAAAAGAAGGTCGTGCTTTTAGGATCTTGCATGATGGGAACCATTCACTGCGTGGCCGATCACAGAGGCAATGATACTTACCAGGAATGTGCACTATCGGACCTTTTAGAACAAATTATTTTTAGAGAAAGACTACAAGAATGGCGCGTAACAAATCTCTCACTCCCAGCTATGACAATAGGTCATTCGCTTAATATCTTCCTACAAACCTTAGAAAACCCCACGTTTAAAGTCTTTTTATGGGAAAATGATTACAAACATAACGACAGTATTTTTGCCCAGCCCAATGAAAGACTCATGACCTATCTCCCTTTTCTCTATCAAAAATTGCTTTTTTATGAAAAAGATTCACCTGAAATTCCCGAGATCGCAGAACTTAAAACACAGATTGAAAAAAAATACCCAGGTCTAGCAATACCTAATCAACCCTTCCTAAATAAATGGGAACAATCCAATGAATCTTTTTTGAGAGGAACTTTTAATAATTTAAAAGATTTTTTTTCCTCAGTGATTAAAAGAGATTTTGGTAGTGTACTTCGAGATATCAATCAAAATACAAATTACTTAAGACAGATAAACTCTCTACTTTATAAATTAACTTCTATTCCTATACCCAGCAATGCCTATCAGGCGCACTTTGATTCTATTCAAAACTCTACTCGTGCATATACCCCAGCCCTCTACGGCATCTATGAAAAACGAGAAAATGCGGAGGATCAAACTGGGCAAATTATTGCCCTCCGAATTATGGCCAAGCTAGCAAAAAAATATAATAAAAAACTATATTTTTACCTAGGCCCTAATGCCATCTGTGAAAAAGATCAGTTCTTCACCAAAAACTTTGTTGTTCCTTTATTAAAAGGAATTAGTGATTTAAATTCCTTTCCCCTCTTTGACCTACGCCAAGTAAAAATGGAACCAAGAGTTGATACCTTCAATTGCATTAATTTTTCAGTTAAAGGTAAAATGAAATTGGCCCATGAAATTTTTAAAAAGCTTAAAGAAAATGGAGATATTTAATTGAATAAAAAAGATATTTTAAAATTTTTTGTAGAAATGGCTTGGTACGGATTTTTGCTCGCCATGGTGGTGGTTTTTTCTTTCTCTTTCAATCGGGAAGTTAAATATATTTATGGAGGGCTATAGGCCTGGTAAATATAGCGTCAAAAGCGGTATCAAATTTTTTATTTTTACCCAGATAATGGTCATGGTCTTTTTGGTGCTTGTTGTCCCGACAAAGACAAATCTTGTGGTTTAATTCTTCCAAGAGTTGATACCGATATGATGCAAATTCATCTACAAGAGATATCAAAAAACGTTGAAAAATATTATTATGCATTAAAATTGGTTGACAGGGCGAACTGGCACACGACAGAGAAATCCAATTACCAAAGAACATAACATTGATTCCACTGCCACCCTATTCTCCAGAGCTAAATCCCATGGAACAACTTTGGCAACAACTTCGAAAAATAAAATTATCTAATGCCTGTTACCATGGATATGAAGAGATAGTTTCTGCAGCAGTTGAAGCATGGACAACTTTTATTGATCAGAGTGGAGCTGTTAAGAGATTATGCTCTCGAGATTGGGCCAGAATCCCGAATTAATTTTTGCGATTGCTATCACAAGCCTTAATGATTTCATAAAAATTGAGGCGATGATCACAAATCTCAGGCCAAATCTTTTTTTTCTGTTGCGATATTTCTCAACAATAATTCTGAATCTTTTTATTTCAGCAAAAATATTTTCACCAGGCACCAACCACTTTCTGATCAGGAAAGTAAGCATTGCGGACTTCGTCTCTTCTTCGTCCCAGTAGGGCACAGAGTAAAAAATCCAATCTTTACTTTCTTCGAAAGATTTATTTTTGGCGTTGTATCGGTAAGAAGTGAATCCCTTTAGGGGCAAAATGTTGGGGTATGAAGTCACCCCTGTCAAATTCATCATTTATGATAAAGCTGGTATTTGTCATACCCCAGGAGTAAATTGTCAATCACCTGATTACCAGATTTGTTGGCGTCATAACTGTAACAAAAGATTTAAATATGATTTCCTATTCTAAACAAAATATTTCATGGTTTGATGCCTTTAAGGTGTTCCGTGCATTAAAAGGGGCCTACCTGACTCAGGGTCCTGCTACTCTTGAATTTGAAAAAAAGATTTGTCATTACACTGGGGCCAAATACGCTGTAGTTACTTCAAATGCCACCACAGCATTACATTTGGCGATGCTAGCGATTAATCTAAATGAGGGCGACGAAGTAATCACCTCTCCCATAACCTTCGTTGCGTCATCAAATTCAGTATTATATACCAGAGCATCTATCAAGTTTGCTGATATTAATACAAGCAATGCTTGTATTAATCCCGATGAGATAAAAAAAGTAATTACCAAAAAAACCAAAGCGATTATTCCCGTTCACTTTGCTGGCCAACCCTGCGACATGGATAAAATTTTTAACATTGCCCAAGAAAATAAATTATATATTGTTGAGGACGCAGCACACGCCCTAGGATCCACTTACAAGGGGAGAAAAATTGGCGGATGCCATAACTCCGATATGGCAATATTCTCATTTCATGCGGTAAAAAATATTACTTCGGGAGAAGGCGGGGCAATTACGACAAATAACCAAGAGATATATGAAAAGTTAATACTCCTGCGCTCCCACGGAATTACCAAAGACCCACAAAAAATGTCAAAGACAGAAGGGCCCTGGTATTATGAAATGCAAGAACTAGGTTTCAATTATCGCCTAACAGATATACAGGCCACTCTAGGAATTGCTCAACTCAAAAAACTTGATATTTTTTCAAGAAAAAAAAGAGAGATCTTAACAAAGTATAAAAATGATTTCCAAGATTTTGAGGAGATTACCTTTCTTAAAGAAGAAGAATATTCATCTTCATCTTTTCATCTCTGTATTATAAAAATCAATTTTAAAAACCTAAAAATTAACCGAAAACAATTATTTGAAAAATTATTAGAAAAAAATATCAGTCTTCAAATTCATTATATTCCTGTTCATCTACAACCCTATTATCAAAAACTAGGATTTAAAAAGGGAGATTTTCCAAAGGCTGAAGAATACTATGAACAATGCCTTTCAATACCCCTGTACCCATCATTAAAAGAAAATGATCGCAAATATTTTGTGGCCGCATTATCACAGCTTATAAAAGAAAATAAAATATAATCGGCAGGAAAACTCAACTGGAACCAGTATATAATTATAATTTTAGATCAGCATAATTTGATCGACGATTTTTTTAACCCCATCATTTGGCACCAACTCACACGCTTTGCTAAAAAAATCCTTTAATTCATCATGCGATTTTTTCAATATCTCATTAATACTTTTAAAAATGTCATCATCTGCGAGTAAGTTCAAATCCCCTAAACAAAATTGCAGCTCCATTTCTTTAATTTTATCGCTCAACTTTTTCTGATTGTCTGAGACACTAAAACTAATAGTAGGGACACCTAGAAATATCCTTTCTAAATTTGCCAAACCACAAGCTCCAAAAACAATTCTCTGATACTGATAAAGTTCAGCAATATTTGAAGTAAACGAAATCACAACCTCATTTTCATATGGAACAAATCCTCTGGGAGGATTTAAAATTTCTAACTTTTTAAAATTAAATCTTCTCAGAATGACAATTAAGCGATTAAAAAGTGAGGGGGCAGGTGTGCCTAAAAAAAGTAAGCATGAATTTTTTTCCCCAGAAAAATTATACTTCATTGCCTGAAGAATATCTTCTCGCAAAATTGAAAATGAAATACCCATTAAATATTTTGCATTCTCTTTTTTTAGCTTCGAAGAAAAATACCTCTTATAGTCGGCCGTTAAATTATAATCGATAATAATATCGGCGAAATGATCCCTCATTAAGTCATCTATTACAATAACTCGACAACCGAAGAAAGAAATTCGCTCTTCCCAAAAATGATTAATTCCATAATGATCCACAACCCAAGTGGCATTGCGGCCACAGGATGTCACGTTGATGCATTCTACGGCGTCGTACTCCTGCTCTACCCCCAACCAATAATTATAATCTTTAGTGACATCCCTTTTCATTTCCTTGCTATTCAATAAAAAAAAATTGAAGTTTTTAACGATCTCTGTATTCACTTTCTCATCAATCCGACAGACAAAAAAAACATTATACTTGCGTTTGACAAGCTCAGTGGCAAGAGCAAGACATCGAGTAACGTGACCCATTCCAATATCGGGACCGAAATCTGTTCTAAAATATATTGAATTTTTCGTAAGAAACCTCAATTTAAATACTACATAGATAATTTACCGCTGTGGCCATTCACATTGTCAATTGAGGGACTGTTATAACGCACAATTCCTAGCTAAATAAATTGCAGAACGATAAAAATTTTAAGATGAAGATTACAAATATTGGTGGGGCCACTGCAATTGTTGAACATAATAATATTAGAATTCTATTTGACCCTTGGTTAGATGACGGAATTTTTAGTGGGTCATGGTATCATTTTCCACCTTCCAAGCTGACCCCTAGTGATTTAGGACACTTTGATTATATTTATATTTCACATATCCATGAGGACCATTGCTCAAAGGGCACAATTAAATATCTAAATAGGGACGCTGAAATTTTACTGATGAATCGAGATCCCAATTTAGTTGAGCGTTTTTTAGAAGTGAATCATTTTAATTTTAAAAAAATTCATTTAATTTCTCCTTTTACCCCTACGATTATAACCCCTGGACTAACTGTTGATATGATCACCGCCGATCCTAGTCACAAATATAATTATTATATAGACTCAGCAATTGTCTTAAAATGGGATGACTTTACTCTGTATAATGCCAATGATTGCGCTCCCTATCCTGATGGATTGAATTATCTCAAAAAAAATTATCCTGTTATTGATTTAGCACTCATCCCCTACGCAGGGGGTTCTGGTTACCCCGCCTGTTATTTAAACTTGTCGCATGAACAAAAAATTTCAGAGTCTCAAAAAATCCAAAAAAAATGTATCGATCGCTTTGTGCAAAATTTTGAAATGCTAAGGCCAGATAAAATCATGCCCTTTGCCGACCAATACGTGATCGCCGGCAGCCGTTATGCTTTAAACGAATTTTTATCTCATCCCGTTGGGCCTGGCTCCGTTTTTGAATCAATGAAAAAAATAGGCCACGAAAACAAACTACTCCTGTTAAACCCAGATCAAATTTATGATTTTGAAACAAACTTAAAATGGCCAAATGAAGAATATGCTTTCCCAACGGAAGATGACAAAAAAACCTACATTGAAAATCACCTTACAAAGAAAAAATATGAATTTGAGCTCTTTGAATTAAATAAGGGCATTGCAATCGAGCGACTTTTTAAATATGCACGAGATCGCATGTGGCTGGAGCAAACAAAACAAAATTATTTCCCAAGTTTTACATATTATTTTTTAATCAACGACAGGCAAAGACTTTTTGAAATCAAACTAACAGGACAAGAAGTAAAAGAAATTTCAATAACAGAGAAACAAAACGAAAATTATCTTTTGTTGTCCTGCTCCTTCGACTTATTTGTCTATTTATTATTAGGTCATATTTCTTGGAATATAGCTGACGCTGCTTTATTTATTGATTACGAACGAGTTCCAAATATTTATGACACCAAGATTTCTGCGTTTGTAAACTTTTTGCGGATTTAAAAGCGTGAACAAAAAAGATTTTAGCTTAAAAACTATTGGCCCAAATGACATTAGAATAATTTATGACTGGCGAAATTCAGATCGAGTTCGTTTCAATATGTTTGAAAGCGAAATTATACCTTTTGAGAACCATTTAAAGTGGTGTGAAGGACTTAAAAATAACACCCGCAGTAAGTGTGTCATGTTTCAATGGAAGGGAGAAAATATCGGAGTCATCACAGCTAAAGAATTAGACTCGAATATTAATAAATGGATTTGGGGTTGCTATCTTGGAGACGGAAATTATTTTCAAGGGGCCGGAACTTTAATGGGCCTTTTCGCCCTTGAATATTGTTTTGAAAAATTAAATATCGACTTGCTGATCGGCGAAGCAGTGGCAAAAAATGAAACCAGCCTAAGGTTCAATGCCAGAATAGGATTTAAAACAGAAGCAACATTTTTAAAAACGACATCACTCGGAAGACAAATACCAGCGATATTATTAACTCTGAGAAAAGGGGAATGGGATAATATAAAAGACGGATTATTTTTAAAATATTTAAACTAGATCCCAAGAAAGAGGTGTTCCCTTTTTGACATCTTTATTTATTTTTTTACCAATTAAATTTTCATAATATTTAGGAGGTAAACCAAGACCGGGCCTGATACTTCTAATATTTTTTTCGGTTAATATTTCACCTGCATGTAAATCCTGTGTAATATACAAACTTCTTCTGTATTTTTTAGAAGACAATTCTTCACTTGTCGGCCCAATAAAAACTTCACCTAGGGCCTGCCAAGCACTGTGACATTCTCTGACCAAATTTTTCATCTCATTCGGCTCCAAGGAAAACTCCGAATCAACTCCACCTTCTGCTCTCGATAAAATAAAATGTTTTTCAATAAAATTTGCCCCCAAAGCTACTGCGGCAACAGAAACACCAATCCCCATCGTATGATCTGATAATCCAACAGGCACTCTAAAAACTTTTTCTAAATAGGGTAACGTAACTAAATTTGATCCCAGAGGTGACGCAGGATATGAGCTAGTGCATTTTAATATTAATAAATCTGTCCCCCCTGCACTTTTAAATGCGCTAATCAAGTCATAGATCTCGGCAATATTGGCCATCCCCGTTGAAGCAATGAGCGGCTTCCCCGTTCTGGCAATCCTTCTAATCAAAGGCAAATCTAAAACTTCAAATGAGGCCAATTTATAAAATGGACAATTTAAACTTTCCAGAAAATCTACTGCTGTTTCATCGAATGGAGTACTAAAGATGGCAATTTCTTTTATTTTACAATATTCAAAAAGCTTACCATGCCACTCCCAAGGTGTTTGTGCTTCTTTATACAAGCTATATAAATTTTTATTATTCCAATCCTCACTCTTTGCCCCAACAACATCAAATCCTTCTCCATGACAATCGAGTGTCATTGTATCGGGTGTATAAGTTTGAATTTTTACTGCGGAAGCACCTGTGGCCTTTGCAGCATCAATTATTTTAAGGGCCTGCTCAAAAGATTGATTATGATTAGCTGAAATTTCTGCAACAATGTAAGGCGCATAACCCTGACCAACCATGACTCCATTCAAACAAATTCCCATAACTACTCCAAGTAATCATTCAATTATTTTTTTATTAAATTATTTGCTTCAAGGATCTCGGCTATTTTTATTAATTGAAAAGAAGATTCATTAATTTCATCTGCAACTTCCACAAGGTCTTTGGAGCCATCAGCGTAGGCAAGAAAATCTATTAAACATTTAGAAGTGGCCCAGGCTTCTTTCTTACCAGGAGCAAGTGAACTATCTATCAACACATGGTATTTCTCATTGCGATTCAGACTTTCTCGTTTTTCGTGTGATAAACAAAATCCCCAATCTCTATTGTAATACGATGTTACGTAGGGGATTGCTTTTGGCAGGTGAACCAAAGAATGCAAATGCTGATCCAATTCTTCAAATGAAATAACTTTATCGACAGGTGAAGAATAACCCATAAGATGAAGATTATTTTGTTTAAAATCAATTATTTTATTTCCTTTTGTATCGGCGACAAAAGCATCACGAATATTCCACTCCTCAGGAATCACCCAATCAAACACTTTTTTATTAGTAGGAAAACTCAAAATATTCATCTCGGGAATTTTAGATTTAAAAAAATTTAATGTTTCCCTATTCCCACTCCCTGTAATACTTCGACACAGCGGAAACAAATGCCTAACCCATTCATACATTTCAAAACCGTTTATCTCATTCATTTAAGCAGCACCAAAAAAATCAGATGTGAAGAGTATAATAAATACTCTTTTTGATTCAAAAAACCAAGATTAAGAAAAGACCAACACTGCACCGTCCCGGTTACCCAAAGTCAGCATAAAAATGCTGACCAGCAATGAAATTCATCAAAATCTACATTTATACTATTCATCCAAATAAATATCTAATATATTCAAAAATAACTATGTACGATAGTATTCACGACCCATCATCATTGTATTTTTTTTTAATACTATTCATATTTTTGCTGCATTTTGGAATCGGTCAGATATTTATCAAATCTGGAGTATTTGAAACTGCTTTTTTTGGACTGGTTATAGCATCAGCACCAACCGCAATAATTGCAAATTACTACGCAAAATATGCAAAATATTCAATTTTAACAACAACGGTTATAACTCTTCTTTTAACCAGCAAATTAATTTTAAACAAAACAAAACAAAAAAAATTAGAAATTCTTAAAATTACCCTATTGGCACTTGTCATTTTTCTTATTAATCACAATTTAAATGGTTATCTTTTTTTTAGCGAGGGAAAAAAGAATATTTTATATAATCCGCACCATGCTTATTTTACTTCTCTCGTGTCTGAGATTATTAGCGCCAATTACAGTAGCAGACTAAAAGTATTTACTGGTTATCCCAATGAATGGGGAAATTTTCATTTTATGAATTCATCTCTGCTTGCCAACCTTCAATATTATCTCCCCTATAATAATTTATTTTCATATTACCTAACATTGACCTCTGTAATTTCCTTGGTCATTGCCACGATTGTAGAGAAATGCCGTTTGCAATTTGCCACCCCTTTTTACAAAACAATTTTAGGAATATGTATTTTATTTACTTATTTTGCGCCCTCTGTGAAATGGAACCTTCTCACCAATGGGACAATTACACTACTGGCAATGGCCCTATTGTTCTTTTCTTGGCCATCTCGAAAAAATATGTTCTGTTGGTTTTTTGCATTAGGCATGTCCGTTTCAAGATTGGCCCCTTATTTTCTTTTTGCTCTGGGTTGCCTTTTCATTGAAAGGTATATTGTTTTAAATAAATCAATGCAACTAAAACTATATTTAAATAATTTAAAAAATGATCTTAAAAAATTCTACAAATATATCTTACTGATTATTATTTTTTTCTTTTATAATTTCAGCACAATTTATCCTAAATATATTTATGTCGAATTTATTAGCGAAAACCGTTTTTTTGATTCCTTTTTATCTCCAACATATTTTTATCAATTACTTTCGCCCCTTTCTATTTTTAAAAATCATTATAACAGTGTTCATTTGGAGTTTTATAAAAACCAGATGCATTTTATGCCGTTCTATAAAGTTTTTACCACAATTCAGTTTGTTATAAGTCTGCTTTTCTTATTGTTGACACCTTTTTACGCTTATAAAAAAGACAAAATGGTTTTTTTATTTTGGATAATAATTTTTTGTTCTCTTTTCTTCGGACACAATGCTAAATACTTAGTTCCCATGTCGCTTTTTTATTTTTCCTTGACCTATGCACTTTGTTGTCATGAAAAAAAATTTTGCTACATGCTTTTGATGATGGTTTTTATTTGTCATTTATTGCTAATGACAGGAACAAATGCAATTAAGGGGCCAATTGCCTTAGTCATGTTTGATGTGTTGTTAAGCCTTATTTTTCTAAAAAAATTTTTATCTGCCAATACAAAATTGACAAAATATTCCTATACAGCTTTTGCTCTCTTTGGTCTTTTGGCCTTCCCCTTTGAGCTTCCTCATTTAAGACTTCCAGAAGATTTTAAAGTAGATCTTGATCGTATGGAATATGTACGAAACGATATAAAAAAAATGAATCTAACTGAACTCAACCCCCAAAAAATGCTAGAGGCCTACCCAGATTTTAAAAATGATGTTGAAATACTTGCAGCATTTTCAGTTATCTATCAAATCCCACTTCTCCATAACCAAAAATTGCCAACGTTATCTACCAGGCACATAAGAACACAATGATTTTTTTTGCACATAGAATAAATCTTACAGAAGAATTAAAAAAAGTACCCCTTTCATTAGGCGTAGAAATTGACATACGCTCGGAAGGAAATAAAATTATTGTCACACATGATCCTTTTGCTTCTGGCATCGAACTTAAGGAATATTTATTAAATATCAACGAACGCCCAATTATTTTTAATATAAAATGTGAAGGTCTTGAACATACAGTTCTTGATCTTGCTTTGAAGTACAATATTGAACAATATTTTTTTCTTGATTGCTCTTTTCCCATGATACAAAAGCTCTACAATGACCTTAACTTCAAAAAAGTTGCTTTACGCTACTCAGAATACGAAGGGTTTGAGACATTGACTCTTATGTCTCACAGAGCAGATTGGGTATGGATCGACTGTTTCCACAATAATATTTTAACAATTGAAAATTATGTTAAGCTGAAATCATTAGGGTATAAAATTTGCGTTGTGTCCCCCGAACTTCATGGACGGCCAGAACAAATTAATATTTTTATCGACTTTTTTAAAAAAAATAAAATCCTACCCGACGCAGTGTGCGCAAAGCTGACCTATTTTAATATATGGAATACACTATTATAAAACCTCCATTATCTTTGGGCCAAATATGACTTGGGAAGTGTCTTCTATTATGATATTTTCAGTTATATTTTAATTATTAAAGAAGTGAGTCATGAGCGAAATGGTGAAAGAAACAATGGGTGCTGTTTTTTGGAATGGCCCAAAAGACATGAGTTTTGAAACTACAGCGATCCCTCTGCTTGATGATGATTCAGCCTTACTCAAAGTAATGGCCTGTGCAATTTGTGGTTCTGACTTGCGAACCTATTTTCATGGCCATGAAAGAATACAAGGGCCACAGATAATTGGACATGAGATATCAGGCCAAATTGTAAAAGTGGGAAAAAAAGTAAAGAATTTAAAAATTGGCGATAGAGTTTCAGTTGGCGCAGATATTCCCTGTGGGGAGTGTGATTTTTGTAAAAAAGGACAGGCCAATAATTGCCACAAAAACTATGCTATCGGGTATCAGTTCGCTGGAGGGTTTGCTGAATATATCGTACTTAATGGCCTTGTATTAAATAGCGGTCCGATACAAAAATTTTCAACAAATTTATCCTATGAAGAAGCTGCATTAGCTGAACCTCTGGCCTGTTGTTTAAATGGATTTGAAGTTGGCCGAGTTAAAAGTGGAATGAATATTGCTATCTTTGGCGCTGGGCCAATCGGACAAATGCTGGCCCTTTTAGCA
>JAHEZZ010000055.1 GCA_023250815.1 Bdellovibrionales bacterium | reverse complement strand
AACGCTTTAACGGTTTTTAGTTTTGATTCATCTAAACGCTGGATAATTTCGATGCACTCCGATCTAGTGTGCTCAGGGATTTTTAAATTACCTTTAAGCATCTCTTCAAATTGTTCGGAGGTGTAACCGTAGGCCGAAAGAAAGGCCGCTATTGATTTTTGATCCAGATCGCGCCGTCCATGTTCTGCATGACTAACGCTTGAGTCAGAGATGCCCATGATTTTTCCAGCGGCCCTGACAGATAAATTGCGCGACTCTCGAAGGTATTTGAGTAGTCTTCCTTCATTGGTTTCGAGCTTGCTGTCACATCTTCTGATTTTCTTCTTCTTGATCTCCATTTGCGTTTCTCCTTGTTAAAAGTCTCAAGAAACGCCCTTTTTGCTACACAGAGTAGTCCATCAATTTCGGTAACTTCACTTCACATTCTGCACTGTTAATTACACTGCGTAGTCCATTTCACAGTGGCCCTGCCTTCGGGTTGGCTACAAATAGCCACATCGGGACAGTTTGCGACAGTTTCAGACAGGTCTAGGCCCATCGTGAAAACGTAAGTTACCGTAATCAAGTTGCTGATTTTAAAATGTTTAAGGAAGAGAGGGGCCCCACCATTAGAAACTAATGGTGGAGGTGGTGGGAATCGAACCCACGTCCGAAAGCGCTTCAAAATTAGGGACTACGTGTGTAGCACTCATTTATCGCCAGTGTGCAAGGCCAGCTCAATTTGTAAATCAGGCGAAACTCGGTGACTTTTTTAAGTGGCCTCCCGACGGTCCCACTTGCGATAGATTAACCTGCTTCGCAAAGCATGTTTGCCCAGTTTCTGTTTATTGGCCCTAGGCAGCCTCATTGCAATCTAGTCAGTGACTAAGCAGCAAGTGCGAACTCAGAAGAGTCTGCATTTAAATTTGTCCACCTTTTTAACCTGGTCCCGATGGACGGCCAGGACACGCCCCCAAAACATCTGCGGCCCTCGTCGAAACCAGGGCACCCCCATTTTGAGTATCAAGAATTTATAGCACAAAACTTTTCTTCCTGCGAGAAATTCTAACGATAATGCATTATAAAGTTTTTAAATGATCAGCGAATACTTTCGAGGTCAATTCCTTTTGGCAGGGGATTTTTTATTTCCCTATCAATGTCATCTCCAGAGGAGGGCATGCGTTTTATATCACAATCCTTGCCCAATTGATCCTTACCATTTATACATTCACCATTTTGTACTTTGATATCGGCGTAACTTGGAATATTTTTTATACGTTCTTCTTGTTGAATATTGGCGAGTTTTTGCGCCTCTTCTTCTGTTGGTGCTGGAATCGTGACTGCAATAATCGACACCATTAAGACTTTAATGATACCGGCCGGAAGATCTATTCCCCAGCTAGAGGTTGAGGACCATAAAAATGGTTTGTTCGAATTAAGTTCATAAATTGCTTTTACTAGCATTACATCAGCTGCAGCAACACAAAAAATAACATCAAGAATACGAAAGTTGGGGAATTTTGAAAACATGTTATCGCCAAAAACTTTGTAAAGAAATAAACCAAAACACGCCAACATCATATAGTAAAAATAAAAATCAATAAAACTTCTAAAAAGATTTAAAAGAAAATGCCCTTCCATTTTTTCAGGATTTTCTCCCACATGGGCCAAGAACATTTTTCGATTGTTCAGATTCATTGCCCAGCCGCAAGCAAAAACTTGTACAAAACTGGTTAAACAAATCAAAGTACTGAGCAGTTTCCCAAGGAAGGCCTTGCTATAAAAAGTTTCTAACCAACATAAAGCAGGTAAAAAAAGATACATTGGAAGAAGTGCAACAAGCATCACAAAAATGAGTGCCCAAATAACATGAATTGGTTTAAAATTTTCTGCTTTTTCATGGAGGATGGTGACATAGTCATCCATCTTGAGATTCATTCTCCAAATACTCCAAAGCGCAAAAATAAAATTAATAAAAATTAGCAAATTGTGAAGGCCAGTACGATTATCAATGGCCTTATCGCCATTGTAGTGAACAAAAGAAATCCATACTACAAGGAGGTTAAAAATAAACATTAGAGGCCAAGATGTTTTATTTGCCTGCCAAAATTTATTAAGAATGTTTTGCCATTTCATGGATTGCCCTTTTTAAAAGACTTATCTTCATTTCGGAGTTCTTCTCAAAAAACATAAAAGAAGAGAGGTGACCCGAAGAATACCCGATCAATAAAGTTGAGACAAAAAAGTGCAACAAAAAATAGGCGATAGTTGAACAAAAACTAAATCGGCGAATAAAATTTAAATACTACTGAGGTGTCCTCTAACATTTTTTGTCGTTTAAAATAATAAATACCAAAACGAACAGGAGCTAAATGGCCTGCCAAAATTTCAAAATCAGCACCACCTCCATAGTCGTAAACATCTTTGTCGACTCCCCGATCACCCCAAACTTTGGAATAGTTATAAACCAGAGAAGGGGCCAGCCGCCTTACCCCTAAAGGAAACCAGGTGGAGTACCACTCTGGTGTTAAAACTTTGGAAAGCATCATGCCACCGTGAACTTGTGAGTATTTTTCTCCGGCACGACTTCCATATAAAGTTAAGCGAGAGATCGATGAGGGGACAATGGGATCAGTTTCTCTAAGATGCGAGGCCAGTGTGATCTCTGAACGATTGCTGATTGACCCTATCAAAGAAGAATTTAAAATCCATTCGCTACCGATGTCCCAACCAGCATCAACAGAACTAGAAGCACTGTTACCGTTATTTTCATCCAGGCCCTCTATTCTAAAATCATAAAAAGTTTCAGGAAAAAAATTTAATCCAAAGTTTCGATTCATAGTTAAATTAAAATTTAAATAATATTCCATAGAAGTGTGATCACCTTGGTCGACGGCAGTGTAACCATAACTCCATAAATTCCAACGGCCCGATCGCATTAAATGGGTTTTTAAAATAAAGTCACTACGCCAATCATCTTTTTTCTTAGAGGCCAATCCCAAAGAATGATTGTCAAAATCTCTATAGCGAGCTCGAATCCCATAGTTTAAACGCAACTTCGTATTTAAATACATTATAGAAAAAAGATTGCGTTTATTAGTACGGCCATCCCACACTCCGTTAAACTGAATTAAATTAAAATTGAGAGGGTCAGAAAAAGTCATTTGCAAATTTGTAAGTGCGCCTTTTGAATCATGATTATGTGATACTGACCAGGCATTAAAACGAGTATCTAATAACGAATTATAACTACTCACCTTATCTTCAGATAAAATAAGCGGTCTTGAATTATTTAAAACCATTTTTGGTGCTTCTGTTTTAACTTGATCAAACCAATTAAAATTGGCGGAGCTTTCAAAATAATAACTGATCGCAAAGGGAGGGGCCGGAGACGCCAAAAATGGTTTTTTTGCCCAAATAATTTCGTAACCATTTTCTGTCACGGTATTTAAGATAAAATGATTTTCATCGCTAAATCTGCAGTCAACAACATTGTCGGCATTAAAAACTTTCGAAATTTTATTTAAGGTTTGTGAATATTCATAAACTGTCGAACCACTTTCTGTACCAGCAATAAAAAAAACTCGATCAATTAAAACATCGCAAAGTTTTCCATAAAATCCTCGATAAGAAAAAAGATCTTTCCCATCTCTCGTTAAAAATCGCTGAGTCCCCCGTTGAATAAAAGCATAAACCGATTTTTTTCCACTTTTTTCAGCACCAAAGAGAGGCAGAGAATTGACCGCACCGACATTTTGAAAATTAAGGCCATTCTGATCTTTTTTCCCTCGTACAATTTGTGGTTCTACAAATGATTTCCTTATATCAACTCCTAAAATTTCATCACCCTGAATATCTGTGACAAAAACATTGTCAAATTGCTCTAAGCGATTCCATCCAATAGGCCAAAGTGAATATCGATTTCTATCTCGATCAACCAATTCACTGCTGGCAGAAACAAAGGCGTTATTTAATTTAAAGATTTTGCCGGTAGGAATATCGTGAATTTCTGCGTGTACATGCTTTTCATCACCACTTACTGTATAGATCGTAGGTTTTTTGCGCATGTCCTGATTTGCCATAAAATAAATTTCACTTCCTTGGCGATTGAGAGGAAATAAAAAAAGGCTTTTAGTAATTAATTTTCCCTCCTGTTTTTGAAATTTGGCGGAGAGATTTTTATATTTTTCAAAAAATTCTTGAATCAAATCACCATAATTTGTCCCGAAATGATCTTCAAACGAAGTGCTTAGGCGAAAAGGATTAAAATAATGAACAGCGTGATCAAAGAAAAAATTATTAGTTTTTTCTACTCCATATTTTTCACCAAGAAAGAGTGAAAAATAACCGCCAACAATATACTTTTCAGCTTGAAAAGGAAATTCAATATGATTATTTGTAATTCTCTTCTCTGACAGTTTTCCCGATTTTAAAAGCGCCATAAAGAGTGCTCGGGCCTCACCGCTATAAAGTCGCCCTCCATTTCCAAAACGAGATTCGTTAAAAACTGCGTTGCCTTCAATAATCCAAGTGGGAAGAACAATATTGGGTGTTGTAACAACTGGAAGAGGAACAAAATTTAAAGGCATACTGGGCATTGGAATGGGAATCAAAGTCACTGGATTATTTCTAAAAATAGTTTTGGCCAATTTTGAAATTTCTCTTTTAGGATTGATTTGATAAAGATGGGCCGTCTCATGAGTAAGAAGGCCTAAGGCCCAGGAGCGAAAAGCAAAGCTATCATTAATCTCGGCACCACCATTAAAAAAGGTTGTCAGGTTATTTGGATAAACTGCCGCAAAAGCATTGGCAATTTGGTTTCTTGAAGAACCAATGACCAGAGAAGTTTTTTCGTCTAGTTTCCAGGCAAACTCCTTTTGATATTTATTTTGCAATAATTTATTTGCCGCCATCAAATCAGGAATAAGCGAAGCATACTCTTCAGGGTAAATATATTTATAAGTCTCATCAGTTGCAAGATAGTAAGGGTAATCTGAGGAAGAAAGTATATTTGCTTCACTTTTTTGACAAAGAAAATTCGACAAAATAAATAAAAATGAAACTATTAAGCGAAAAAGAAAATTGTATGTAGACACCTTTTTTCCCTTTTAGATAAAATAAACTAGTAATTTTACAACTGCACATTAAAAAATTTATTAAATGTTAGCACAATCAAAGGAGATATTAACATGAGATCATCGCAAAATTTACGCCTGTTTCCCCTTATCATTCTCACGGGACTTTTTCTCGCTGGAGGTTGCGCTACCAAACCAAAAACATCTGCATCTGAAGATACTTTGTCGGCAAACAATGGACAAAATCATGGCCTAGATTTTGAGCTAAACGGAGATTCTGATTCCAATAAAGCAGGAGAATTAAAAACTGTTTATTTTGACTTCAATTCATCTGAATTAACTTCAGCAACCAACACAACTTTGAACAACAATGCAGCTTTTTTAAAAAATAATCCTGCTGTAAAAGTACAAATTGAAGGTCATTGCGACGAAAGAGGCGGAGTTCAGTACAACTTGGCGCTTGGAGAAAAAAGGGCCAAAGCTGCCCACGATTACCTAGTCGCTAAAGGCGTAGAAGCTTCTCGGGTAGCAACTATATCTTACGGCAAGGAAAGACCAGTGGCCTTTGGACATGACGAAGAAGCTTGGTCGCAAAATCGCCGTGCCAATTTTGTGGTAACAGCAAAATAATTTGAATGAGGTTAAACCATTTTTAAATTAAGCAATATTTTATTTATCTTTTTAATTTTTTTTGTTTGGGGCTGTGGTTTGGCCACTACTCGCCCCAAAGAAGAAATGGGTCTTGCTGCTACAGCTTTTTTAGCAGCAAAAGAGGCCAAAGCAGCGACACTTGCTCCTGCAATTTTTCGAAAAGCTGAATATTTTTATCTCAAAGCAAAGTCGGCCTACAAAAGAAAATATTTTAACAAAGCAAAACAATACGCCATACTCTCTAAAAAATATTCTGAGAATGCCGAATTTATTGCAGCAAGAAAAGCAGCACTGGAAAGTGGAAGTTAAGGAAAAAATATGCGAATACTAATTTTACTTATTCCTTTGGTTTTTTTTATCTCTTGTAAAACCCAAGAACAGGTTCGAAGAGAACAAATGTTAGATAATGTCGCTCATCAAGTTGGGCAAGGACAAAGATCGCAAGCAGAAGTTTCTATGCGCCTAGGTGTCATTGAAAAAAATCTTTCATTAATCAGCGGAAAAATGGAAGAGCTAGAACACGATACCAAGCAAAATGCTCAATCCGAAATTAGTGCGATAAAGCAAGAATTGACGATTATCCAAAAGGCCATGGAATCTAAAGATAAATCGTTAAACGAACTTAAAAATACAGTTGAAGAACAACAAAAATATATTAAAGAAGTTCTAAGTACATTAGCTTCAATGGGCGATTCTTCAGCATCTAAAAAAAAGTTTAAAAAAAGAGATGAGGAAATAAATGAGTCACAAATTTCCAAAGCTCCCCTAGAAATGGCGCTAGATTACTTTCATGAGCAAAAATATGATCGTGCAAAACCACTTTTAATTGAGTTGTTAAAAAACAAAAAAATAAATGGAAATAATCGTGCCAAGGTCATTCATACTTTAGGTATGATAGATTATTTAGAAGAAAATTATGAAGATAGTGTGGTTTTTTTTAGTCGCCTCTTTTCTGAACATCCTGGCTCTTCGCTGAATTCTAGCGGACTTTTACATTTAGGTTTATCTCTAAAACATCTAAAGAAAAAACAAGAGGCCAAACAGGCCCTAGAAGAATGTATCTCCCGTTACCCAAAGACCAAGAGCGCTCAACAGGCCCATGATCTTTTAAAAAAGTTATAAGGAATTTATGATTAAATACCTTCTTCTAATCATATTGGCCGGTTGCTCTTTTTTAGTCGGTCTTGATGACCAATCTCTTTCCATTCTCGGCAGTGGAAAAAAAGAAAACCAATTAATCCTTGCATTCTCTCATAACGTCAATGGGGAAACCCATCCTTGTGGTTGTCGCCAATTTCCTCTGGGGGGGCTTCCCCAACTTGCCGGACAACTCAATGATCTTAAAAATAAGGGGCAACTGATTTACCTAGATACCGGGGATCTTTTTTTCCCTACTGCCAGCACAATCACCTCAGTTGAAAAATCGCTCACCTTTACAGCTCATGAACTGCTCGATACTTATCAAAAATTAGGTATTAATTTTTTACTCCCTGGCGATCAAGATTTTGCTTTGGGTACCTCTTTTTTACAAGAGGTTGGTAAAAAAATTCCCTATCTTGTCACCAATTTAATTGACGACGGCGAAGACAAACCTTTTATGCACCGTCATTGGGGAAAAATTGAATGGCAAGATTCAACTATCTTTTTTTTAGGAATTGTTCACCCCGAAGTGATGGGAAAAAATGCCAGCTATTTTACTTCCATTGATGAAGGTATGAAAAAAGGCCTAAAACTATTAAGTGCTAACGGATACGATCCAAATAAACAAAATCATCGTCTCATTGTTCTCTCTCATAGCGGAACACAAAATGATGAAGAGTTGGCAAAAAACTACCCACAGATTGATTGGATTATTGGGGCCCATGATATGCGTTTTACTCAAGAACCAATTCAAATTGGAACAACCAAAATCGTACAGACACTTTCACGCAATCACTACCTTGGAACTATTGTAATTGACGGCAGATCTCCCAAGGCCTCCGACAAATTTGCAATGCATGAAATTCGAGAGGAGAGAGCAGCACTTCTTAATCCCAATCCTTGGATTAAATATTTAGATAATTACAAAATACGTTTGGAAAAAATTCAGGCAGAAGAACAAAAGCTTTTGAGTAGCAAACTCGACAACAGCACAAAATTTCCCTTGAGTACTGCCGCAAGCTGTATAAGTTGTCACAAAGAACAACATAATTTTTGGCAAAAAACTGGCCATGCTCTGGCCTACCCCACACTGGCCACTGCGAAAGGACAGCACAATACACAGTGTATTGGATGTCACAGTCTTGGATTTAAAAACCCTCAAGGTTTTCAGAGCACCCAAGATGTTGTGCGTTTTGAATCTCAAAACAAAGATCTGGAAGAAATCAAAGAAGATGATCTAGAGAAAATTCGCCATGAATATTGGGAAAAAAGTTTTAAAATATTCCCCCAAACATCCATCAGAAAAATGAGTTCCAAAGAACGTTTCGCCCATTCTGAAAGATGGATTAATCTTGATGATAAATTTATATTTAAAAATATAAAAGTGTCCCATAACTTTGCCAACGTCCAATGTTTAAACTGTCACGACCAAAAAGGAGATCATCCCTTTGGAGAAAAATCTACTCTCTCACGTGATTCAAGGATCGATGGAATTAAAAATCGTTGTCTCGCCTGTCATACTTCAGATCAATCACCAGAGTTGTATCAAAAAGAGAAATTAAAAAATACTGAATTCGACGCTTTGGTAAAAAAAATGAGTTGCCCAAAAATCAAATAATAACTAATTTCGAGTATTATTAAGGGCCCTTAAAGCATCGACTCTTCCTTTTGACTGAGAATAATTTGACAGCGTGCTAACCTTAGCAGAAGTAGCTATCAATCTCGCTCTAACTTCAGGAGGAGAAAGAGTTGGTTCATGAGAAAGTATTAATCCCACCACTCCTGCAACATGGGGTGTGGCCATCGATGTGCCTGACATTTTTTGATAGCGATTTCCAATCACACTAGAAATGATATTCACTCCAGGCGCAAAGACATGAACTTTTTTAGCGCCGTAATTAGAGAAGCTGGCCTTCACCCCTTTCCCATCCATTGCTCCAACTGAAATGACGTTGTCATTTTCATAACTCGCAGGATATGAAGGTGTCGTATCGTTATTTGCACTTGCATTACCGGCGGCCGCCACAAAAATAATTCCTTTTTGATTTGCCGCTTCGATAGCATCATAAAGCGCCTGAGTCCTCCCCCCACCTCCCCATGAATTTGACATAATATCGACGCCTAGCTTTAGAGCGTAATCAATCGACTGAATTGCTGCCGCCAACGTCCCTGACCCTTTCGAGTTTAAAAATTTTACTCCGACAATCTCAAGATTATTCATAACACCAGAAATTCCATCGCTATTGTGATTGGCCCCAATTACGCCAGAACAATGGGAACCATGCCCGTGATCATCCATTGGATTTCCATTATTACCCACAAAATTATAGCCATGAATATCATCAATAAATCCATTACCGTCATCATCGACGCCAGCTTTTCCATTTTTTTCCACATCATTAGTCCACACTTGTCCTGACAAGTCTTTGTGATTGTAATCCACACCTGTATCGATAACAGCAATTTTGATATGTCGATCGCCTGTCGTAATTTTCCAAGCACCAACAGCATTGACATCCATTCCTTTTTTTCCAGGAAAAAAAAGACCACCACTATTATTACCTGTATTTTTTAGCCCCCACTGCTGAGGAAAAATATCACCGGCATTTACGGTATCCAATTTAATTGGCGAAATAGTAAAAATAACATTCGGTTCGACATAATAAACGCCATCAAAATGACTTAATTTTTGGGCGCTTTTTTCATCACCTACAAAAATAAGATAATCACCAAAACTCAAATGAAGCATTTTTTTTATTTGAACCCCTTTGAGATTTTTAGAAAAAGAAAATTTCTGATCTACTTTGGCAAGGTATTCACCAGCAAAAGATTGCCCACAAAAGATCATCAGACAAAAGAACATCCATGTTTTCATATTTACCTCTCCTTAATAAAAACAACTCCCCCAAGTGCACTACTTCTTTTAATCCTAAGATGCTCTAGATGAATCACAACATAATTGTGCTCATTGTAAGTATATTTTGGCCGAGCAAAGATATCAGGCTTATAATTATCAGAATTAAAAAAGTGCTTAGATTTTTTCGATAAACTTTATCAAATCATTTTGATATTTTCCGTTTTCACGATAATAGGCATCGATATGCCCACCACCGGGAATTTTCCAAAACCATTTTGTTTTATTCTCTACTAAAGGAAGTTTTTGGTAAAGTTCCTCACCAAATTTTAGGGGAATAACAAAATCAGCATCTCCATGAATGACCAAAGTCGGAGTCGTGTGAGATTTCAGTGTCAACCATGGCGCAGTTTCATCGTTAATTAAAATATAGGCCAAAGGTGAAAATAAATAAGTCAACCAACTCAACTGTAATTTACTCTTGGCTATCTCACTATAAGACAAAAAAGTTGAATCAAGTACAAGTAAATTAACTTCATCTTTATGGGAAAAATCTTGAAGCGCCCGAAGCGCTACAGCTCCTCCTAAACTTTGAGCATAAATAATTAATTTTTTATATTTTCCAGCTTTATAAACATCATAACCATAATTTAAAAATGCCTGTGCATCCCTTTGTAATCCCATTTGATAAGGGGCCCCTTCAGAAACTCCATAGCCTCGATAATCAAAAATAATAAATTCATGGCCCTTCGCTGGTAGCCATGCCAAATGTTGATAATGAGAAGTGATATTCTGAGCATTGCCATGAAAAAATAAAATTAATGTGGGATTTTCTTTTTTAGTTTTAAAATGCCAACCAACTAAATTAAATCCATCGCTGTTTAAAATTTTAAATTCACTGTATTCCAAATTAAATGACTTGGGATCGCTATACCAATAGCTAGTTGGTTGATAAAGAAAACTACTGCAAGAAAAAAAAAGAGCTGAAAGAAGTATCAAAAAAAATAAGTTTTTATTCAACAACATGGGGACAATTGTGCCTGCTTTATGCTAATTTGCGAAGCTCAAGGCACAAAAGAAAATTATGACACAAGAAAAACTAATTTTAGGAATAGAAACTAGCTGCGATGACACTTCGATTGCTATTTTAAAAGGAAATGATAAAAAAGTTGAAATTCTCGCTCACCAAAGTTTTTCCCAAGAAATATTACTGCGTAAATGGGGCGGCGTAGTTCCAGAGATTGCCGCACGAAATCATATGTATAAACTTGGGCCCCTATTAAAAGAAGTTCTGAATTCCTCCCAAAAAAAATTGCAAGATATGCATGCCATCGCAGTCACCACTCACCCCGGACTGCTCGGGCCGCTACTTACCGGACTTAATACTGCCAAAAGTATTTGCCTAATTTATGAAAAACCTCTGATTCCAATCAATCACCTGTATGCCCACCTTGAGGCCATTCATATTACGGAACAAATTTCTTACCCCTATCTAGGAATTTTGGTCAGTGGCGGTCATTCTTCTTTTTTCAAAGTAAATACACCTGTTGAATTTAAACTACTGGGAACAACCACCGACGACGCCGCAGGAGAAGCTTTTGATAAAGGGGGAAAATTAATTGGCCTAGGATATCCAGCAGGACGAGAAATTGATGAGCTCGCAAAACTTGGTGACCCTCATAAATATTCTTTTCCTATTGGCCTAATTAATTCTAATGATGCTAATTTAAGTTATTCAGGAGTGAAAACTTCACTGCGTACTTTTTTACAAAAAAATCCAACCTTGATCTGTAATCCCAAAGATGACATGAGCAAAAATCGCCAAGAAATTTATGATTTATGCGCCTCTTATCAACACGCTATTGTTTCGGCCTTAATAAAAAAATTGCCATTCGCCATAGAACGAGCAAAAGAAAAAAATCTTCCTATTGTTGTTGGCGGAGGAGTCGCTTGTAATTCCTATCTCAGATCTAAACTTGCTCAAAATTTTTCCAATGTTTTTTTTGTAAAACCGATTTATTGCACAGACAATGGAGCAATGATTGCCAACTACGCTTTTAGAACTTTAGAAATTAACCAAGTACCCTTTCCAGATTGTCTGCATATTGATGCAAAAAATCGTTTTTTGGCCAAACAAAATGCAAACTAAAATAAAAAAAATAAGTGGGCCGAGACCTAGAAACGATAAAAGTTTGGGACAACATTATCTGATCGATCAAAAAATAATTTCCCAAATTATTCACAATCACCAGGATCTCTACCAATATATTTTAGAAGTGGGGCCAGGCCCTGCAGTTCTCACCAAAGGTCTTTCCCTTTTAAATAAATCATTGCACGTATTTGAAATGGATAAAAGATTTAAACCTTCTCTTTTAGAACTGCTTCCTGATGACAACATTATTATGGGAGATGCCCTAAAAATAGATTTCTCCGATTTTATTAAAAAATACAATTTATCTGGTCATGGATTAATAGTTTCAAATCTTCCTTACAATATAAGTGTTCCCCTATTTATTAAATTTCTCGAGGCTCCAGAAATTAAATATCTAACCTTAATGTTTCAAAAAGAAGTAGCAGAAAAAATTCATCCGCTTAATGGCCCAAAAGAAAATGATATGGGGTCACTAAAAGCACTAGCACAAACATATTTTGAAACACAAAAATTAATCACCGTACCTCCTGGTGCATTTTCCCCACCACCTCAAGTAAATTCCACCGTCATTAGCTTTGTCAGGCGAGATCTTCCAAAGGTTCCCTTTTATGAATGGAAAAATTTTGAATCATTTTGTCGCAGACTCTTTGCTCACCGTCGCAAACAAGCACAAAAAGTTTTAAAAAGCTTTTATTCACCGGAATCAATTGACCAGGCATTCTTACAATGTCACATTAAAAAGATGGATCGGGCCGAAAGTTTTGATTTAAATCAAGTGCATGCCCTTTATCAATGTTTGGCAAATAAAAATACGAATGAGGATTTATGATTTTTTTAATTATTTTTGCTGTTTTATTTTCATCAGAAACAAAGGCCAACTTCAATGATTTTTTTGGAACGGGGGTAACCACATCAATTATTGGCGGGCAATCTAATGGACGAATCGGCGACCCTAATAATATTTATTATTCACCGGCAATTCACGCCTGGAACCAAAACATTAATCTGGTTGCCAACTTGCAATCTGTTTCTCATGACTTCAAAGATATAAATAATATCGTAACAAAAAACTCTACCAACAATACAAACTCTAGTTCTCAATATACGGAACGATCAAACGTAAAAGTTGATTACCCCGATTATAAAAATAATGTTTTTGGCGTCATTCTTCCTATCAAATCTCAAGGTGCAGGAAATTTAGCGGCTACCTACTCAGGCCCCGTTGGAAGTATAATTGAAGCAAATACTGGAAATCCAACGGCACCAGAATATGTTATGTATCACTCTCGTTATCGTCGATCGATGATTGAAGTTCATTACGCCCACCCTTTCAGCGAAAATTTTGCCCTCTCTCTCGGTACCAAAATCGGTCTTCAAACAGGTGCAGACGTCAACACACAAGCTTCCCTTTCCGGAACTGGTTACGGCTCCTCTGGGGCGGCCAAAGCAAAAGTGGGGCCCAGCATGGCAGGAATTTTTTCCGCTGCTTTAAAATTTGAATCCCTATTTACATACTTTCTTTTTTCACAAGAAATGAAACAATATTTGCACACCAATGTTAACGGAGAAATTAATGATCCTCCGGCCCCTTTTGATGTCACTGTGGATTCTATGCTTTACTATGACCCCTATACTTTCAGAATAGGCGGCGGATACAAAACATCGGCCCTAGATTTACTCGCCAGTGTGGAATATCAACTATGGAGTGGTTATCGCACACCAGTTATGCATATTACTAAAAAAACTTTTATAGTTAGTAGTAATGACTACGAAAAAATTAATACAAAAAATATTTTTATTCCCCGACTTGGAACACTTATTCACTTTGGCGAATCTTTTGACTGGGGAATTGGTGCGCTTTACCGTCCTACACCCTTAAAAGGAGATTTTTCGGGAGCTGGAAACTCAATTGATACTAACACCTATGCTTTATCAACAGGACCCCTTCTACGTATGAAAATTTTTAATAAAGAAATAGAGACTGGCCTATCTTTTCAATACCAAAAACTAGAAAATAAAATAGTAACAAAATCAACACGACAGGAAAACGGCAATACAGGAGATAAAATTGGTGCTCCAGGATTTACGGTCGGTGGAAAAATATTAACCTATGCAGTTGGAATTAAAATTACACTGTAAATGATATTATATGAAAATTATCGCAAAACATAAACGCGCAAGTTTTGATTATCATTTAATGGAACGCTTTGAAGCTGGCATTGTCTTAAAAGGAACCGAAGTAAAATCCTTAAGAGCGGGAAAAGTATCTCTAAGTGAAGCATTCGTGGAGATTGACTCTAATAATGAAGCTTATATTCTCAATATGAATATACCCCATTATGAATTTGGCAATGTCAACAATCATGAAGAAGGAAGAAAAAGAAAATTACTTTTGAGTAAAAAACAAATCCTAGAACTTTACCATAAAATGAAAACAGGTGGTCTATCGTTAGTTCCCACCATTATCTATTTCAAAGACTCTCTCGTAAAAGTGGAAATCGCTCTCGCCAAGGGCAAAAAAATGCATGATAAGCGCCAGGCTGAAGCTAAAAAAGACATCGAGAAAAAACTCCGCCAAGGAAAATACGATTGAAAAGCAAAATAGAATTGGTATAATACCTTAGATGGAAATTTTCTTTAAAGACATCACTTTTTTTAGTTACAAAAGACTATCAACAATAATCTCAATTATTGGAGATCTTATTTTAGTTGCCTACCTTAACGCTTATTTTTCGGCCCCAGATACATTTAACAACTCAATAGATTTAGCGCTACAAATACTGGCAAAAGAAGGACAGCAATTAATCCTTCCATCTGAGG
>JAHEZZ010000198.1 GCA_023250815.1 Bdellovibrionales bacterium | reverse complement strand
TTGCATGCCTCGAACGTCAGTTGTCGTTAATTTGCTATTTTTAGCAGGGTTTTCCGCTTTTAATTGCATTAACATTTTTTTAATTTTTTCCTCTTCCTTTTTATTTATTTTCTGCTCAAGCAGCTTAACCATGGGAGATAGCAAATCCAAAGTCATGCTATTCATATTGGTTAAAATAAAAGGATGGGATAACTTTTGTTGAAAATGAGCACTGTTGTATTTCTTGGTGCCAAAAATCATTATGAAAGGCATATAATCGGTCATCTTGGTACATTTTTTAACAATCGCTTCAATTCTATTCAAATGAAATTGCTCGTTGTCTTGTAAGGCCTTAATACTTTCTTCTTTTAAATCTTTATGCAACTCTTCGTTATACTCTTGAAACTGATAGGCAATCATATTGGGCATAATTCGTTCTAATTCCTCAAGATCATCAGACAAGAAAGATTGAGATCTCATGGCAAATGAGCATTCATTCAAAGTCATTTTACTATTTTTAAGATACCAAAGGTCCTGGTCAACCGCCAAAACTTTAATCTGCTTTTTCTCAAGCCCATTTTCATGTTCCTTCACCCACTCTTTCATTTTCTTTTTATAAACTGTCAGTTCCTGCAAATACTGATCTTGAGCGGCCTTAAAAATTTTTTCCTGTGCAGGATCATTTGCCAATTTGGGATCTAAAACAGGAGATTCCAAAAAAAGATATTCTAAATCATAGGAATATTTATAATCGTAATACATATTTTGAGAACTGGTTTCTTTGACCACAAAAAAATCTGTCCCCATTATTTTGGCCGGAAGGTTGTGACGAATACGCAACTTATCTCCCTTGCTCAATTTAACGTTACCTTCCACGTGCATATAAGTAGGGGTAAAATAACTAACGAGAAAATCATCGACCATTTGAGTTTCATACCATTTCATAAATCTTGCTCTGGCAAATTTTGGCTTCTTAACTTCCGAGGGAAATGCCATATAGTAGGGGTCATAAACTACATCATGATACTCTCCACATTTGACATGAGTAAAAGTCATTCCCGTGAGCAAACTTTCTTTTAGCATGCTTTTATTTTCCACAAGTCCAATAAGAGGAATTTTTCTAGTGGCATTATCTCTTCTTAAAAAATGGGCAACCTTAAGCTGAAAGTTTTTAGCGTAAGAAAGATCAACATAAACGATATGGGGGCGAAGCAGAAGAACATCGCACATTGTGGCCTGAAAAGTGATTTTATCCGCTGCTGGGAATATTTGAAAAGCAAAATCCTTTTCAAAGTATATGGTACGATAGCGCTGTTCAATATTTTTCCAATAAGCAGTATCATTGCCGATATAAACAATTCTCTTGGCATTTTTAGACGTTTTTTGAGAGGTGGCCTTAGCAATGTTCAAAACCATTCCTTGAGCAAATTTTAGAACTCAAAGTCATTGTAGTTCTGAAAATAAAACTCATCATTTTCTTTGGTAAAATAACGACGTACAAAATATTGGCCAGATCTCACTGTTGAAATAAAGCCATACTCTTCTAATTTTCGAAGGGCCTGATAAATATCCTCAATTTCCACTCCCAATATTTTTGCTAGTTCAGTGTGTGACATTATCTGCGAAATCCCAAACTCTTTATACAGATTAGGACGACACCAAACCAGTCGGTACAAATACATATTAACCATGATTTCAATTCGCGATAATTTAAACTGAACTAAAATTTTATCAAAAAAAAGATCGGGGATTTCGGAACTAGTCGCCCCTCCACTACTTTTTCCTTTCTTTACATTATGATCTTCTTCATAGACTTTTGATTTTGGCCGGTGATCTGCTATAATTTGTTGGATATCAACCATACGCCCCTCCTACCCTCTAAGTTTTTAAAACCTAAAATCAGGGATTAGTGTTCATCACCTTACATTTTGCCATCATTATAAAATTTTTCCAGTAAAACAAAAGAGCGGAAAATTTGACCTCTTTTATTGCTCCGTTGGTAAAAAAAGCAAATAAGTCGTCAAATTGCGCCAAAGATTTTTGTTTTCAGGGAGATATTTTTCGCCTAATTCTTTTTCAAATTTAAAATTGGCCCCTAGATGAAAAAGCCAGTCAATAAGGATAAGACAGTCTGGACTAAATTGTTCAAGTTTTGATTTAAAATTATCCCGATCAAGAGAGGCAAGTAACCTTGTCAATGCAAAAACTCGAATATCCCCACAAAAGCTTATTGCACCTGACTTAAAAAGATTTCTAAAATATTCTTTTTTTAACTTTTTAATTTCCTCTAAATCATTTTTCTGCTGGATGGCCTGCCCCATCTTTTTTTGGGGAAAATTAAATACCTCTCCCATGACCAAACAAAAGTGATCGGTATCCCCGTTAAAATAATTCCGAAGAAGTAGGAAATAAAAAAGATCCCAAGAGTCTTTTATTTTTTCATATCCAGAATAATCTTGTGGAATTTTTATAACCGATTTCAACTCTTTTAAAAATTTGGGAACCCTCACTTGGGGTAAATCAAACAGTCTTTTATAAAAAAGAAGCGGATTACTTTTATTCGCCTCCTGTTCAAGATAAAAAGATGAACACTTAAGTAAATTAAATCGGGCCAAATTATTGGCCAAAAAAGGCGAAGGGGAAAACTCTAATTGTAATTCAAAACGAATCAACCTCAAGAGACGGACAGGATCATTAAAAAAATGATCAAAACAAGGGTGCAAAATTTTCTGTTTAATATGTTCAAGACCTCCAAAAGGGTCATGAACCATTCCCGTCATCAAATCTATTCCGATAGCATTAATTGTAAAATCTCTTCGCCGAAAGGCCAAAGCATCGTCGATAAAAGCGATAGGGGTCGATCTAAAATCACTGTGGCCAAAGGCCCTTAAATCAATTCCCCCGCTATACTCTTCAACTCTAGCAGAAGCAATTTCCACAACTCCAAATTTTTTATGAGAAAGACGGTAAACTTCGAAGGGCAATTTTTCATAGGAGTAGTCTAAATCTTTAAGTGCTTCTATCACTTGGTGTAAATAATTAATCCAATTTTCACCAGGAGGTAATTTAGTAAGGGAGCGAACTTCAAAATCATAATCCCGAGGTTTTTTGCCTTTCAAAAAAAAATCTCGAGTTGCTCCTCCCACTAAAATAAGTTGCAAACCAAAAACGGTAAAAGTTTCTGCTAAGGTGATGATAGAGGCCGGAAGTTCTAATAAGTTTACATCAATTTGACGAATCATCCGATACCCTTTTTAAATAAAAGTGGCGAGAGGATTAGGTTTCCTTAAAAGATTATCCATCAGGGTTTTAATTCGCAGTAACTCTTCTGCGCCTTTGTTGTAAACCAAATAAAAACGGCCATTGGTCACTTCAAAATCTTTACCTAAGATGGCCACCTTGTCACGATAAACAGAGCGGGAAAGAACATGATTGGGAATAACAGCGACGCCTAAACCAGCTAACACTGCTTGCATCATGTTGCCGTGAGAATTGATGATATATCTTGCATTAAGGCGTTTCGGAAATTGCCCAAACTTTTCTCGACACCATCTAAAAAAAAGAGGGTCATCTGGCTGAAAAAGAACTGTCGGTGTGGCACATAGTTTTTCCAGGGTAATATTTCTGTCTATCTTATATTCATTTGATTTGGCAAAAACCAAAGTCGATTTTTCTTCAGACAACAGAATTTTTTCCCCCAATGAAGGGAGTGCTTCTTCTGGCAAAATAAGCAAATCAAGTCGATAGTTGCGAAATTCTTTAACTAACTCTTCCTGAAAACCCATTTGAATGACCATGCTAATTTCCGGATAGCGCTTTCCAAATTCCAAAAGCTCAGGGGCCAACCAAGATTTTCCCACACCGGTGAGCGTGCCGATTCGTATTTTTCCCGACATACTTTCTTTATCATATTTAATTTCATCGAGGGTTTCATCAAGTTGCATTAAAAAATCATTGGCAAGCATAAAAAGTTTTTCACCTTCTGCGGTCAAAACAACTTTTTTTCCCGATCGTTTGAACAAACTTACTTCTAACTTATTTTCTAAATTCTTAATGCTTTGACTAATTGCCGATTGAGTTACCGACAATTCTTCCGCCGCTTTGGAAAAACTTGATGCTTTGGCCACGGCAACTAAAGTCTGCAGCTGTGATGTTTCAATCATCTTAATGCCTCATGAAATGAATTGAGCTAATACCAATTACGTAAAATAATGAGTATAATATATTATACCAATTCCACTAATTAATGCTGGCATCTTTAGCGCTACTTTTTCCCATCTTACATTTCTCATCGTCGTAAAATACTCAACGTGCCCCAGGGCACGTCTGCGTTTTTTCTCCTCTTCAAAACGCAATCTGGAAAAAACTAACAC
>JAHEZZ010000197.1 GCA_023250815.1 Bdellovibrionales bacterium | reverse complement strand
AAAAGAAATTTTTCCAGGCAGGGGAATAATTTTTGAGGCGAGCAAAATAATTTTTTCTGCCAGCTGAATAACTGGCCTAGTTCCGGCCATACACATAATGACAAAAACAAAGGCCGGTTCAGTATAATTTTGTGTTTGCAAATAATGAAGGGCCCCTCCAATTAAAACATGGGCCTCATCGTATTTAGCAAAACCTTCAATAACGGTATAAAAAGCAATAAAAATTAAGGCCCACATCCCAAAAACTGCTTCAACCTCACCTAAGAAGTGAAACATATTTCTTCCAATAGAGCCCTCGGGGTGGTGATGAGCAATGTGTTGGAATTTAGAAACAACGAAGGTGTGTAAAACAGCAATTGCAAAAATCGCCGTACCAATAATTTGCAGAGTAGTCGGTTGCATTTTTTTCTCCTCATCCTTGAGTTATCTATTACTTATATAAGAATATCATATTCCAAGGTTAAGCAATAAAATTTCTTTCAACGCAGAATAAAAAAATTATATTAGTGAGGCCACCATTTGAATATGCGACACTACGGAGTCAATCTTTAAATTAACCGTTATTGCCAATTGAGTTAACAGGACATGCTTCCATTTGCTCTTTACAGAGTGCAAGCTCTTCTGGAGTTGTCGGTTGTTTTTTGACAAAAGCGTTGCCATTTTCATCTTCGGTAAAAAAATCCGGCGCCCCGGTGTAGCAAACATTACAAGCAATACAACCTTCTCCATTATCATCGTCAGCATCCGTACAAAACCATGCCCCTGCTATATTTTTTGTATGTTTTTTTGCTGTATTGGCCATAGGCCCTCCCTCTGTTTATAAAATTTAAATTAATCTAAAACTTTTATACCTCAATCTCCTGCTAAAAAAAACATCTTTTTATTAGTATAATATTGGCCGAAGGAATAAAAATTAGGGCAAAATTCTAAAATTGGTGAAGCAGAAGGATTAGATATGACTCTTTTAGAGCTGTCGATTAAACGTGCAGAGGACTGGATTGCAAATCCAGCAATAGATGCAAAAGATAAATCTAGCACCCAAAAATTATTAAATAATATTTCAAATGAAGAAGCTAAAAAAGAATTAATTGAGAATTTTTATAAAGATCTAGAATTTGGAACCGGTGGGATTCGAGGGATTTTAGGCATGGGCCTAAATCTTATGAACCGCTACAATGTGAGAAGAGCAAGCTATGCCCTGGCAAAAACCGTATGTGAATCTTTTCCCCAAATTGCGGAAAAAAAAATCGCTATTTCGTATGACAGTCGTCATTTTTCTTTTGATTTTGCCAAAGAGGCCTCCTGTGTCTTTGCTCATTTTAATATCAAATCTTTGATCTATGAGCGAATGAATCCAGTGGCATTACTCTCCTTTCTGGTGAGAAGCGAAGGCGCACAAGCGGGAATTATGGTCACTGCCAGTCACAACCCAGCAAAATACAACGGCTATAAAGTCTATTGGGATGATGGCGCTCAAGTCACCCCCCCTTACGATGCTAAAATCATAGACGCTTATAACGACCAAAAAGATTATGGAGAAATTAAAGACATCCCCTTTGAAATGGCAAAAAATCAGGGTCTCATTTCCTGGATTGGAAAAGAGGTTGAAGATCGTTATTTTAAATTAGTTGAAGCAAAAACTATTAATCCTTTAGTCTGCAAAAAAGAGGGCCGAAAACTACACATTATCTACTCACCTCTCCACGGAACCGGCCTACTTCCTTGCTCTCGTATTTTATCTGATATTGGTTTTAGCAATCTGAGTATTGTAGAAGAACAAGCAAGGCCCGATGGCAATTTTCCCACGGTGTCTCGAGGGCCCAACCCCGAAAATCCAGAGGCACTTGCTTTAGCAGTTGAACTTCTTAAGAAAAAAAATGCCGACATTGTTTTTGCGACTGACCCTGATACGGATCGTTTGGGTGTAGCGATTATCGATCAAGGAAAAGTTTTTTATCCCAATGGAAATCAAATTGGCATGCTGATGATGGATTATATTTTTAAAGAACGAACTCTCGCTAAATTAATGCCAACGAAAGGACATGTGGTAAAAACGATTGTGACGACTCGAATGCTAGACTTGATTGCCAAAAAATATGGAGTGGAAGTTTATAATACACTCACCGGATTTAAATGGATTTGCAAAGAAATGAATGAAATAGAATCGAGAGCAAAGGCCACAGGAGTGAAAAATGAATTTATTTTTGCCACTGAAGAATCCTTTGGATACATGCACCACAATTATGTAAGAGATAAAGATGCTGTAAGTTCCATCGCCCTGATGGCGGAGGTAGCACTTTATCACAAACTTCAAGGGGCCAATCTTCAGCAAGCATTGGATAAAATTTATGAAGAATATGGCCTTTACCACGAAAGTTTGCTGTCTTTAGATTATTTCGGTAAGGAAGGTGCTGAAAAAATAAATCGCATTATGGATGATTTTAGAAGACAAGGTTTAAGTACCATTTGCAATGAAGTGATTATTGATATTGAAGATTATCAAAATCAAACTATGCTCAATTTGAAATCTGCTAAAGTTTCAAAAATTACTCTGCCAAAGTCCAACGTAATAGGACTCAGCTTTGAAGCTGGCCACCGACTTTATTTAAGACCTTCAGGTACCGAACCCAAAATTAAATTTTATATTATGATTTTAGAAAAAAACGGAAATCTAAAAGAAAAAAAAGAAAAAGCGGCAAAGAAAGCTTTAGAATTTGAAATATTTATTAAAGAGCGTGCCAATAAAGCATAGGATTAAAGCAATGGTCATAAAAGATGAAGCAAAGAAAATATTGGCAGTTTCTCTAGTAAGCGGCGGGATGGATTCTCTTGTAACTGCGGCAATCGCTAAATCAGAAAACTATGACCTTGCTCTTTTACATCTTAATTACGGACAAAAAACGGAAAAAAAAGAATTAGAATGCTTTCATAAAATTGCTGACTTTTATGGAGTCCCTCCCAAACTTAGAAAAATTATTGATGTCACTTTTTTGCAACAAATCGGAGGTAGTTCACTAACAGACGAAAAAATGGAAGTGACCGCCTTTAAAGGAGAGAGCGAAGAAATCCCTTCCAGCTATGTCCCTTTTCGAAACACTCATCTAATCGCAATGGCGGTTTCTTGGGCAGAAGTTTTAGGAGCAAAAAAAATTTTTATTGGTGCTGTTTTTGAAGATTCTAGCGGCTATCCGGATTGTCGTCCAAGCTATTACCAAGCTTATAATAAATTAATCAAAGAGGGCACCAAAGAAGGCGATATCTCAATTATTACTCCAGTCATTCACTTAAAAAAAGAAGAGATTGTACTTAAGGCCATGGAGTTAAAAGCACCTCTACAATTAACTTGGTCCTGTTATGCTCGTGAAGATAAGGCCTGTGGAGTATGTGATAGCTGCGCTTTACGTCTAAGGGGTTTTCAAAAAGCAGGAATTGAAGATCCTATCTCTTATCATCAGCGCCCCAAGTATTTTTCGTAATTTCCTTTTATTCCAAAAAGACAAGTGTCTCCAAAACAAATTATTCTCGGAAAAATATCGCTAAATGTTTTGAATTTTAAATCAACTCTTGAACCATAAGCATCTTTTTCTGAGCGAGTTGTTACAATAAAATCAATGTTATTTTGTTTGGCAAGATTGTAGCTCGACAAAGCATCGGGTGATTCATAAATCTGATCAACAATATCTCTTCGAAGTAAAATAGTTCTAAAATTGGCACCGCGAATTCTGACATGGCCCATCCATCCGACAAATGATGAGCTGCCAGTATAAGTTGAGAGCATATTTTTTTCATGCTGAAAAGATTCACCATAATGCTCCATAATATTAGGCCGACCGTCGATGTATTGATTAAAATAGTTAATCAACTGGTAAAGTTCATGATTAGAAACTGCTAAAAATCGCTTACCTTCAATCGTCCTTATTCTCCAATCTTCTGGTAAATACCAAGTTTTAAGCAACGTAAGAAGAGGGGAAAGATTAGTCAAATTTAATATTAAAAAAACCAATACAATAAAATATTTTAATTTTTTATGGATTTTTTTTTGCAATAGGGGCAAATAAAGCACAGCGATCATCAAAGACATAAAATAATAGCTAGAGGTTTGAAATTTAAAAACAGTGTTCATTTGGTCCATTAAATAAAACTTGCGGCAAAGAACAAGCAAAATGATAATTAGAAATAAAATACTTACAGACAATCTATAATCACTGAAATTTTTAAATTTATTTTTATTTGCAAGACGAAAAAAAAGAAAAATTAAAATGAGAGTAAATAAAGCGCCAAACTGTAAAAGCATCTGAGAAATGCTTTCTACTTGTCAGTCCCGGATGCCAAAGCTTAGTGGGATACCACCAAATTGATAAAACCATTGAGGCA
>JAHEZZ010000196.1 GCA_023250815.1 Bdellovibrionales bacterium | reverse complement strand
CATTTTGATCTGGAGAATTGACAGAGTAATCAAAAACCCAGGCATTGGTTTCACAATCACGAGCAGTTCGGGCACAATGTCCAGCAGTCACAATTAAATCTTTGCCAACTAAAAATCCTGAACAGCTTGCCGCCGTTAATTGTTCAGAAAATTTTTCGCCTCCGCAAATTCCGCGGCCTCTAAGATTTTTTCCAACGATAGAAACTCTTTCGCCATTCATCTGAAGTGAAGAGGTGGAAATCATCGCAGCAGTGGAATGGGCCAAGTTTTTAAAAAGAGGATTACTTACTTCAAAGATATCTAATCTATCATCCGGGCCATAAATAACCTTTTCAACAGCAAAACTTTTTACAGAGAACAGACCTAAGACAATTGAAAACATCAAAAACAATACTTTGAGCGAGTAAGTAGCACATCTTTCTGACATATAGACCTTCCTTTGCAGTGTGAGAAGCGACTCCAGGCGCAAACAATATTTACGCAAAATGATTATTCCGTATGGCACAAACCATTGACAACTAACAACTTCTTACTTTTTTACACGGTTTTAAGATTTTCTTTGCAAGAAGCTCTAATTTAGGGCGCGGCAATAATAAAAACGCCAAGGGCGATCCTCATGATCTCGCAAATCGAGGGTTAAAACTTCCTCAGCTGCTCCGCCCTCTGTCCTCACTGCTCTTTTTATTGGCGCACTATCTTTAATTTCTGTTCCCTGTAATCGATAGAGGGCAAAAACATAACGCTGCCAAATTTCAAAAAGCGCATATTCATCTTCTACTTTAAAAGTATAAAGCGGCCCTTCCAGTTTTAAAAATTCTTGAGGAAAAATTTCTTTTTCAATTACCCAAGACAAATTTTCCCAAGGAGTCGTAAGCTCAATTTTTTCAGAACTGTGATTTTTAGGAACTTCTGAATCCAAAAAATCCACCAAAAATCTGGCAAGTCCTTTGGGATCTTTCGAATATAAATGTATCTGGCCTAATGCCAACATAATCCTCCTCAATCATCCTGAAAGAAGGGTCTACAGTTATTGTAACTAATTATTTACCACAAACAAGTGCTGTCATAAAATATTTGAATCTTTATTTTTCAAGTATGCCCACTGGAGGGCGTAGCGAGAATAATACTTCGTTAATCTGCTCTAAAGTGACTTCTTGCCCAGAAGTAAGGGGAGGCAAAATCTCAACCTCTCTTTCAATTGACTCACTTGGGGTAGATATAGATGGGGGAGAAAAAGTATGAGTGCTTTCTACTTGACTCTGGATAAAAGACTCCGAAAGCCTCAAAACTTTTAATATTTCTGGAGACAAAATTAAATCTGGAATCGAAGTAATCCGGGTAGCATCTTCTCCATCACAACTTCCCTCATCGCAAACTTTAACTTTTTTGCATACAAAAGAGTTATCACCTTCACCCTCTTTAAAAGTGATAGCGTCATCCTCTCCTCTAACCAAAAGACCCTCCACTTCCAAAGTCTCAGCATTAATCACAGGCGATCCAGAATTCCCCCTGAAAGTATCAGTGTTAGTGGTAAAAAAATAATCCTGGTTATTGCTGCGAATATTTCCGACAGGAGCAATGGTCAAAGGCATTCCCCATGGATGTCCAAAGGCCAAGACTTTGGCATCGTCGGGAAGACGTCCGGTCTTGCGATATTTCAAAGGTTGTCGTCCAATCACTTTGCGATCAAGGCGAATAAGAGCAAAGTCAATTTTGTTATCGCTATCATCAATACGTCTAATAATTTCCTTGCACCCAACAATATTATTAACAGGAAATTGCATTTTAAAATATTTGTTATTTTTTGGAGGCAACTCTACTTCTGAATTTTCTATGTTCTTTAATTTTGATATTGGACTTTCAAATTTGTAATCGACAATATTCATCATTTCTTGGCGATAATCAAATAGCCATTTTTTTCTCTGGCAAGAAATTGGCCCTTTAATACAATGGCCAGCAGTTAAAAGCAGATCTTCTCCAACTAAAAATCCTGTGCATGTGCCGAGAACTGGAACATCTCTAAATTTTTCACTGCTACAAAGGTTTTTTTCATGCGCTAAACTGGGAGCAATAACTTCTTGGATACTCTCTTTTCCCTCCTTGGAATCCAAAAGTTTTCCCCTTCTTAAATCATTTAAATCAATCATAAGAGCAATCGACGGAGCGATCCTATCGACCAAATCCACATAGCGTTTATCCATTGAAGAATTCACTAAAAAGCGATCATCTTTACCGTAGACAACCGAATTTTTTATGCTCAAAGAAAAGGCCCTATTACTTATTAAAAATAAAAAAATAATTTTCAGCACAAATTTCACCTAAAGGAGATTTTAGGTGAGTTATAGCACGAGCAGGAAAAAACACAACGCGACACACTGTCTACATGCCTTTTTATACTCCATATCTACCTGATTTTATTATAACATTATTGCCAATGGGTTCGTTCAATGATTTTACCGCAATCAACCAGGGCAGAAAGCCTTGCCAAAAGTGAAGTCTCTAACTGCTTACAACTTTTTAATAGCTCAACGCCTTCCAAATTGGGTTTAGATTTTAAAACTTCTTTTTTTAAAAAAGATTTGCGTGAAATTCCCAATACCCATGGCAACTGAAATTTCCCTATCAAAATGGGAAGAACATCCAATATCCTAAAATTATCTTCTGGCCCTTTTGAAAAACCAAAACAAGGATCAAAAATAATTTGCTGAAGTACCCCCTCTTTCTCAAAATGTTCAAAGGCGCTTAAAAAATATTTAAATAAATGATTTTCCCAACCGCTAGCAGTATGAATGGCAGGAATAAATTTGATATGCTCTCCACTTTCATTTCTTGTTGGTGCCAAGTTATGGCAATAAATATAATGCAAATTTTTATCACTCTTAAGTAAATCAATAATTGCCTGCTCAAAACATTTGCCAGAAATATCATTCCACCAAACTGGTATAAATTTATTTCTGCTTCGTATTTTTCGCAAAACTAAATTAAAAGTTTCGAAACGATAAGTATCAATAGAAAAAGTGAGTGAAGGCAAAATATCTAAAATTAAATCAAGAGCAGAAAAAAAAAATTGAAAACGCAAACTTTCTTCTTCTTGTGAAACTGCAGAATTAATAGGGGCCGTTGACTCAGCCCCGATGTCAATGATCAAAGTTTGAGCAGAATAAAAAAGTCGAATTTGATTGGCAATTTTAAGAGCAGCGCCATCACCAAAGAATTGACCACCATCCGAAAACGAATTAGGGGTGATATTAATCACTCCCATTTTTTGAATTTCTTTTTTCATTTTTAATTAGCGCAGGTTCACGTTTGCGCTAGGCCATTTGTGGCGTTTTAGTAATGTCTAAAATTTCAATCCCGGCCGATTCACTTTTAGGGCCGCCACCCTCAGGAGGATTTTTTGGCGTAATAATCGGAACTCCTATATCTTTTCCATCGATTAAATCTTTAACTTGGTTATAATCTAACGTTTCCCAAAGCACCAGGCCATCTGCCAGCCGATCGAGAGCTGGCCTGTTGTCTTTTAAAATTTTCATTGCAACAGTATAGTTGTCTTCCACAATACGCTGAACCTCTTCATCAATTTCTTGCGCTGTTTTTTCAGAATAATCAGACTGAGAAACTGGAGAACTCCAAGCTGAAGTGCCTGACTTATGATAATTAATTGGCCCAAGTTTGGCGCTCATTCCCCAATTACAAACCATATGATGAGCGAGATTAGTGGATCTTTCGATATCGTTTGAAGCTCCATTGGTCATTTCATTATAGACCAATTCTTCAGCACATCTTCCACCCATTAAAAAAGAAATCAGGTTGTCCGCTTTTGCTTTTGTCAAATTGAGCATGTCCTCCTTTGGTAGAGTCATCGTCACACCAAGTGCCAATCCCCGAGGCATAATGCTAACTTTATGGATAGGGTCAGTGTTCGGAAGATTCATTCCCACTAAGGTGTGTCCCGCTTCATGGTAGGCCGTCACTCTTTTTTCTTTTTCTGAGATTATCATCGATTTTCGTTCTGGCCCCATTAAAACTTTGTCTTTGGCAAATTCAAAATCCCGCATCTCCAAACGCTTTTTATTCAAGCGAGCAGCTTGCAATGCCGCTTCGTTCACCAAATTAGCAAGATCTGCTCCGGTAAATCCGGGAGTTCCCTTGGCGACAACTTCTAAATCAATATTTTCAACCAAAGGAGTTTTATTAGTGTGGACTTTAAGAATTTGAAGTCGCCCTCTCACGTCTGGAGTGCCAACAGTGACCCTGCGATCAAATCGCCCTGGCCGCAATAAGGCCGGATCAAGAACATCAATCCGATTGGTCGCGGCCACTAGAATTACTCCCTCATTGGATTCAAAACCATCCATCTCGACCAGAAGCTGGTTTAAGGTTTGCTCCCTTTCA
>JAHEZZ010000195.1 GCA_023250815.1 Bdellovibrionales bacterium | reverse complement strand
TCGATAGAGAGCTTTGGGCGATTGCCCATTTCGCTCATCTTTTTAATATCCCTTGGATTTGTGCCAAAGTTATTTCAGATTTGCCGCTAGATTCTGGCCATCCAGAATCACTCAACATATGCCAGGTGGTAAAAGAAGAGGCGCTAAGATACTCGCAAATCCTTTTTGATTATTACTGCCAAAATTTCATCCAATACCAGGCCCAAACTCATACACAGAGTGATCAGATTGACCAAATTTTTGCGACTTTTTATTTTACCGAAAGTATGAAACGACTTTTTATATCCTACTTTGGGAGTATAAAAGACAATAAAGAATTTCTGCAAAAAGCAATAATACAATCACAAAAAAGTGAAATTCGTCCAAAAGAACAAGCGCAGTATTTTTTAATGCTCTGTCATGATTATCTCAACCCACATAAAGCAAAATTAAAAAGAGAACTAGAAGAATTGCAGCAAGGGCAAAAAATAATTAACCTTAAATGGTCGACTGACTTTGAAAAAATTGTCATAAAAAGTGAAATCGACGACATCAAAAATATAAAGCAAATCCAGGATGAATTACAAACACTTTATTCTTCCAAGATAGAAAGACTGCTAAACGGCGAAGTTTTTAAAGAAGAATAATTTTATGGCAACATTTTCTAAATTATTAATAGAAAAAGGGGTAACAAAAAATACCCACGGTCAAAAAATTGTAGAAAATTTCAAAAAAATGTTTTCAGTAGAAAATATTTTTGAAATTGAAAATTACGAAGATATTTTTCAAAGTTTTTACAAACCCTACTTAGAAAAAAGAAATAATCTCAATATATTTTTGGCCCAAAAAAAAGGCCAGCTACTTAAAGAAACTCCTGATGCTTATGGCGGTGGGAAAATTAAAAGATATTATTTTATTCACGCCTATAATTGTATTTATGAATGCAACTACTGCTACCTTCAAGGTTTTTTTAAATCTCCCGATATCGTTCTTTTTATCAACCATGAAGAAATACTAAACGAGATGGAAAAGATCATAAAACAATATTCTCCAACCAAAGATAATCCCATCTGGTTTCACGCTGGAGAATTTAGCGATTCCTTGGCCCTCTCCCATCTCACTCAAGAACTCCCCCTTTATTTCAATTTTTTTAAATCTCATCCCCACGCCTATCTTGAACTTAGAACAAAATCGAGCAACATCAGTGAACTTCTTAAATTGGCGCCGCTCGATAATGTTGTTACAAGTTTTTCACTTTCCCCAAAACAACAAATACTGGCAAATGATTTTAGAACTCCAACTCTCGCAGCGAGACTATCGGCGATGAACTCCCTTAAGCAAAAAGGATTTCCCCTCGGCCTGCACCTTGACCCTGTCATTTATTCCCCTCAGCTAAAAGAAGAATACACTCAACTGTGCCGGGAAATAACTGATCATCTACCCCTTTGCTATTTTAACTATATTTCTATTGGAGTAGTTCGCTTTACCAAGGAAGTTTATGAAAAAGTGAAGGAGCATTACCCCTCTGCCAGTTTTTTAAATCAGGATTTAATGACTAAATCTTTTGACAATAAATACCGTGCCATTATGCCTCTTCGAAAACATATCTTAAATACTGTTTATCAAAGCTGCCTAGAAAATGGGGCAAAAAAAGAGTCTATCTATTTTTGTATGGAAGAAGAGAGCACCCCAAGTTATTAAAATTAAAAAGATTCCAGATACCCGCCAAATCACCTCAAGCTTTCTTTAGATTGCTCCGAAAAGATGTCAAACTTAAAGGAAACTTTATGTCAAAAAAAGATCATACAATGCTTACTCAAACAGAAATTAGCTTCAATCGTTTTGAGGAACTCAATTTCAATCGCTCCGACAAAGTACTGAAGGGCGAGGATACACTTATTCCCGTACTGCGGGTTATTGAGGGTGCTAATAAAGGCGAGCACTATATCTTAAGCAAAGACCAGAGCATCATCGGTCGAGATCGCAAATGCACTTTTTATTTTAAAGATCCCAAGATGAGTAGAAAGCATGCTCAATTTACAGTAGAAAAGAGAAGCAACGAACGAAAGGAAAACATTGTAAAAATTGTCGATCTAGAAAGTCGCAATGGTGTTTGGGTTAACGAAGTTAAGATTGCCACACCTGTGGAAATTCTAAACGGAGATACGGTAAAAATTGGCGGATTATTATTTGGATTTTATCTCAAATTTGTCGAAGAAATCGACCTGGAAAATTATCTGTTTAAATTGGCCACCAAAGATATCACCACAGGACTTCTGACCAAATCTTTTTTTGAAAGCTCACTGGAATTTGAATTTAGGAGATGTCAAAGATACAAAAGGCCAATGACTTTTGTGATTATGGACTTGGACCATTTTAAGAAAGTAAATGATACCTATGGCCACCCGATTGGAGATTTAGTTTTAAAAGAGGTCGGTGGCATTTTAACCAAACAATTGCGTTTTGAAGACACCGCCATTCGCTACGGCGGCGAAGAATTTGCCATTATCCTTCCTGAAACCAATTCACTTGATGCGATAGCTGTGCTGGAGAGAATTCGAAATAATATTCAAGAACATCATTTCAGGAATGCAGACAACGAAAAATTTCATGTCACTGCAAGTTTTGGATTAGCGGAATTTAGCAACGATTTTCCGGACACAAAATCTCTGGTTGATTCTGCTGACAAATCTCTTTATCAAGCTAAAAATACTGGAAGAAATAAAATTTGCCAGATAAAAAAGCTGGCAAAGATAGCGTGAGATATGTTTTATAAAAAAAATATTTTGCTTTCATTTTTATTTTTATTAGAGGCCAATTGCTTTGCCCAAGAGAGCAGAAGCAGCGGACGTGAGCAAAGCTACGATGAATTCAAAGACAAAAATATTGAATTCAGTTTAGATGATGGGGATAATGAATCCAAATTTCAGTTTGAAGATCAAAGTTTAATAAATAAACGAATGAAAGAGCTAGAAGCAAAAAAAGCAGCACGGCTTTCTAAAATAAAGAAAGATATAGCTGAAGAAGAATTAACAGAGGCCAGAGCAAATCGTCTTGCCTTAATGGAAAAAAATAGCAAATTATATGATTTTAGAGAAAAAAGATTAATCGAATTAAAAGAACATAAAAATAAAGTTCAAGGTATTTTTTCTCTCAATCTTTTTCATCAGTACCGAAGGGACACAAATTTTAATGTTCAATCGCCAAAAATCCCGGAAATGGCCCCACTACTCATACCTTCCACAGGTCAGATAATTACACGAGCAGAAGACAACGCAGTAAGACATCCGGCCTTTGTTGGAAGAGTCCCTGCGGAAAAAGATATCAGCAATAATACTCAACAGATGATTCGCAAACCCCAGTCAATCACTCAAACTTTTTTGCAAAATGCCAAAGAGAAGGTGTTCCTCATTTACAATCGCATTAAGGCCTGGTTTAAATAATACCAATTCCCAACTTCAAACTCTCTCTGTAAAATGCTAAAAAATTTACCAGAGGGGTTTTATGGGCGCAGAAACAATAAGTGCAATGGCCGCCGTCACAAACGATTCTCTCACACCACTAGAGATTAAATGTAAACTTGCACCCACTCCTCAAAGTGCACCAAAGTACGCTCTTAAATGCAAACTTAAATCAGGTGAAGAAATAACTCTTGCCGATCCCAATGCCACTCGGGCGCTAGTTGCTCTAATGAACATGCACGCCGTAATCGGTGGCGCTGCTGCCCACTGGGGAGGGCCCTCGGCTTTTGCTGAAATTATGTCTGCTACCCATGCTCTGATGTTTAAAAAATCAAATCGTGAATGGCACCAAGAATATAATTTTGTAAATGATGCCGGCCACACCGAAAACGGAATCTATGCCCTTCGCGCCAATTACCATTTTGATAACTTAACTTTTGGCGATCTAAAAAAATTTCGATCAATAGAAAGTAAACTGACAGGCCACGGCGAGGCCCATCTCAATCCAGAGGGTGTGCTTATTAGCAATGGCCCCCTGGGCTCTGGTGCTGCTCAAGCTCAAGGACTTGCCATGGCCGATAAATTGGCGGGAAAAAAGCGCACAACCATCCTCACTATTTCCGACGGGGGCGCCATGGAAGGCGAGGCCAAGGAATCTTTCGCTGCCATTCCAGGCCTTGCCAGAGCGGGAAAACTAAATCCCTTCGTCATGCTTATTTCCGATAACAACACCAAACTCTCCGGACGCATCGACAAAGATTCTTTCAGTATGAATCCTACTTTTGAATCTCTAAGTACCATGGGCCTTAAAGTAATTAAATGTCCCGACGGACACGACCTTGAAAAAGTCTTGCTAGCGATTCATGAGGCGCTAGATTTTGCCGCTAAAAATGAAACCACTCCAGTTGCTGTATGGTTTAAAACAATCAAAGGCAAGGGAGTAAAATCAACTGAGGAAAGTTCCTCCGGTGGGCACGGGTACCCTCTTAAACCCTA
>JAHEZZ010000054.1 GCA_023250815.1 Bdellovibrionales bacterium | reverse complement strand
TAAAATTGGGATAAACCAAACGATTACTAGTATCAAGCGCTCTCCACATTGCTCCTTGGGTAATTCCTGCTACCACCATGGAAAGGTAATAGAGAACAAGTCCAATGGTTCCCAGCCAAAATTGAAGATTTGCTAATTTTTGCGAAAAGAGTTCCGTTTTCCAAAGTTTGGGAACCAGATAAAGAAAGATTGCGGCACTTAAAAAATAGTTCCAGCCAATTGTTCCGGCGTGAACATGTCCCACCACCCAGTCAGTAAAGTGAGCGATGTAGTTAACTGATTTTATGGCCATCAGCGGGCCTTCAAAAGTAGACATACCATAAAAAGTGAGAGCAGTGGCAAAAAATTTAAGTATTGGTTCACGCCTCACTCGATCCCAAACTCCTCTTAGAGTCAATAAACCATTGATCATTCCTCCCCAGCTTGGGGCCCAAAGCATGATAGAGAAAACCATGCCCGAAGTTTGTAGCCATTCGGGAAGAGCGGAATAAAGCAGATGGTGAGGGCCGGCCCAGATATAAATAAATACCAAAGACCAAAAGTGAATGATAGAAAGTCTATAACTGTAAACTGGGCGATTTACCGCCTTTGGAATAAAATAATACATGAATCCTAAAAAGGGAGTGGTTAAAAAAAAGGCCACAGCATTATGGCCATACCACCACTGCACGAGAGCATCTTGAACGCCGGCGTAGATGGGATAAGATTTCATCAGGGATACCGGGATCTCTAATGAGTTAATGATATGAAGTACCGCGACGGTGATAATGGTGGCAATGTAAAACCAAATGGCCACATAAATATGTTGTTCTCTTCTTTTGATAATCGTCCCGAAAAAATTTACCGCAAAAACTACCCATAAGATGGTGATGGCAATATCGAAAGGCCATTCTAATTCGGCATATTCTTTGCCGTGACTAAAACCCATAAATAAAGAAATGGCACCCGTCACAATAAGAAGTTGCCAGCCCCAAAAATGGATTGAGGATAGGAGGTCATTAAAAAGTCTCGCCTTAAGGAGCCGTTGAGTTGAGTAGTACACACAAGCAAAAATAACATTACCGCAAAAAGCAAAAATGGCGGCGTTGGTGTGTATCGGTCTGATTCTGCCGAAGGTAAGCCACTCTAATCCAAAGTTAAATTTATAAGAGGAAAGTTGGAAAGCAATGAGCACTCCGACAAGCATCGCCACTGCTCCCCAAAAAAGAGCAGCGATAATAAATTTTTTGACAACGTCATCGTCGTAAGTGAAATGTTCCAACTCCCCCGTCATCGCAGATTTACTCTTTGTGTGCATGACTTCCATCCTTTGTTATATCGTCTATTAAAATTTTATAAGCTGGTGAATCGAGATCGTCGTATTGCCCGTTAGATGCCGCCCAAAAAAAAAGTGCCACAAAAAAAAGAGCAAGCACAAAGGCCAAGGGAATAATGAAAAAAAGTATATTCAAATTTTACCGCCCGGTATTTCTGGCGAGATAAAATCTAATGGTTCAAAAAGAGTGGATATCAGCGCTGTAAGGGATGCGGCGGGCATAACTAAAGAAGCAACTAGTGGGCCAATCAGTCCACTGATGGCCAGAGCCGCTGCTACACTGTTGTAAAGAACAGAAATAATTAAATTTCGATAAATTATTTTTTTTACTTTCTTAGCGATAAAAAAAAGATAAAGAAGTTGCTCTAGGCCCATCTTTGTAAAATAAATATCACAGGCCCGAAGGGATGCCTCCATACTGCCGTTAACTGCGATTGCCACATGAGCGTTTTTCATCGCCAAAGCGTCGTTAACTCCATCGCCAATCATCAGCGAATATTTTTTATCTTTGATGATATCGGCCTTTTCTCTTGGCCCTAAAAAACCCAAGGCATGTTCGCTTTTTATGCCAATCATTTGTGCTATTCTTCTGACAACCGATTGCCTATCTCCTGAAAGAATATAAATTTCTTCTGGATCGGGAATAATTTTTTTTAATTCGGCAATGAGTGCGCTGGTATTAGATTTTAATTGATCGGCAATTTCGATAATCAGCACTGCTACCTGGTTAACGTAAAGGGCCAGCTCTTTTTTTTCAAATTGATGTGATTGGTATTCTCCAATAAAAAAGAGATCCTGGTTAATGACACCTTGGACACCTTTGCCGATAATTTCTTTGTGATGAGCAAAGTGAAGTGACGTAGTACACCCTAGATGTTGAGAGAAATATGTTGTCAGAGTCTTTGCTAGCGGGTGCTTTGAAATGGACTCCAAAGATAAAATAACTTCTTGCCATGAAAAGGAATAAGAAGAAGGTATTAATTCCGTAATTTTATTAATTTGGCATTGGCCTTTCGTTAATGTCCCTGTTTTATCCAAAAAAATATGGCGAACTTCCTCGAGGTTTTCAAGAGCACTCTCTGATTTAATTAAAATACCTTTATTAAAGAGCGCTTTTAGTGCACGAGTCATTGCCATTGGTGTTGCTAGGGCCAGAGCGCACGGGCAAGTGACAATAAATAAGGAGAGAAAACGACTGAAAGCTATTTCATATTTACCTTGAGAAATAAAAGTTACTAAAACTGCAATGCCTAAAGTTGACATGGCCGCCAAAATATATTTTCCTTGGCGATCGGCGATGAGAGTCTTTTTTGAAAAGTTTTTCTCAGCTTTTTCTATTTCATGAAAAATATTTCCTAGTTTTGTATCATTGCCGATTTTGCTGATCTTAAAATCAAATATTCCTCCAGAATTGATTGAGCCAGCAAGTACTTCATCATTTTTTTTAAACTTACTAACCACTGCTTCTCCATTTAAAAAAGAGAGATTGAGGTAAGCATTTTCACTTATCAGATTTCCGTCGCAGGGAACTACTTGGCCGGGACTAATTTGCACCTGCTGCGCTGGCCTTAGTGATTTATAAAAAACATTTTGGTAATTATTTTTTTCTAGGTCAAAAACTTTTACCGATCCATTTTCAAAAAAATTTTTGACATCACAAACTTTAAAAGCATGTCGACTGCTCACCCGTAAAATATAGCGAGTCATTAAAATAAGAAAAATTAAACCTGTCACTGAGTCGAGATATTGATGTCCTGTTTTGCAAAAAATATTGATACTACTTCCGATAAAACCCACAGAAATGGCGACAGACAAAGGAACGTCTAAATTAATATTTTTATTTTTGATGGCAAAAAAAGCACTTTTAAAAAAATATTGTCCAGAATAGAGCACGGCGGGAGTGGCAATCATCAGTGATAACAGATCAAAGATTTTTTTCCATATGGGCCCGGCGCCAGCATATTCTGCCACTGATAAAAGCATTACATTTCCAAAAGATGCTCCGGCGACAGCGAGTTTTTTTAAAAGCAGCCTTTCTTCTTCAATTTGCCAATTTTGAATTTCTTCATGTGATTCTAAAAACCTGGCCCGGTATCCTAATTTTTCTAGAGATTTAAGAATGGGTGAAAATGGATCTCCCTTTTTTAATGTCAATTGAAGAGAAAAATTTTGATGATTATAATTCATTTTGACAATTTGGGGATGAATCTCTGGGAGTTTTTCAATCAACCAAACGCAAGCAAAACAAGTCACTCCTTCGATATAGAAATTGAGTGTTATCAGATCATTTTTGACTGTTGCAAATTCAAGCCAAAATTTTTCTTCGTCATAAAGGGAATAATCCAGATCTTCAAGGCCTTCTTTTTTTTCTTGTTTTTTTGCTTTTTGTCCAAAATTCTCATTCAGTTTATAAAAATTTGATAGGCCCATGCTAGTAATGGCATAAAAGACCGACTGACACCCAGAGCAACAAAATACAGTGTTATTTTTTTTGTCGTAGATTCCACTTTCAAAAACACTTTCTTGACAGTGGGAACAAAATACATTGAGTTTTAAATTTGCCGATGACAACATGAATAGGGCCTTTATATTATACCAATTCCACTAATTAATGCTGGCATTGGTGTTAATCATGCTATCTTGGAAAAAAATTCTCTGTGATGATCTAAATCATTTTATATCAATTATTAAATAAAATTGATCTTGTGAAAGAGCGATGTCATAGGTAATAATTAACTATTATGGTCAGAAATAAGTTGAAGTTGAAAAAAAATAAAATTATCACAAGCAAAGGAAGATCAAAGGGCACATTTAAATTGTCAAAAAAAGTTATTCCGCTTGCTCAAATTTCAAAGAGCGGGACGCTTGCCCTCAATTTGCATTTTCTTCAAAAACGGCAGGCCCTGGGCGCTTCAATCAATGTAAAGACGGTCTATTTTTTTTATGAAAATGGTTTTAATCCTTCAGGGGATCTCTAAGATTTCTTTCCTCCTTTTTTTCACCCATCAAATCCAGAACCTCATCAATCTCAGCTCCTAATAATTTACTTTTTCTGATCACTTCTGGAAATTTAGAAGCACACCAAGAGATTAAAATATATTTAAGTGATTTTCCGGCAAGAATCACGACTAATATTACCTTTAGGGGATGGTTGGTTAGTCCAATTAAGAGTAACATTGGTTGCTGCATAAAGGGCGAAAGCATCATAAAAAATAATCCCCAGAGTCCATAATCAGTTAAAAGTTTTTGTGAGTAAGGCCAAATACTGGAATGGGTAATCTTAGGAAAATGCAAAATGATTTCTTCAAGCCCATAATGATGCACTAAAAAGACCAGTAAAATGGCGCCCAAGGTAGAGCCTAAGGAAATACTCAAAGCATTTCGTGGCCATTTTTTTTTGCGTATAAAAATTGAGGTTATTAAAATTCCATCAGAGGGAATAATCAGTATAAAGTGATCAATCGCCGATAAAAGCGCCAAGATCACTGGGAAGAGCGGGTGATCTATTTTTGTCATAACTTTTTTTAGAAAATGGATGGCCTTTTTTTGCATGCTTTAATTGTACTTAAGCTATGCTAAAATTCCAGTGATTCATTTGGAGATTTATTATGAACGATTCTGCTAAAGGGCGAATATTTTGGATTAAAAATAAAATTGATTAGAACTTTACTCCAGCAATTGTAAGAAATAAGAGGGCGATAGTATTCGTCGGCCATTTTTTTTATCTTGGGTAAATTTATCCACGGGGCCATAAAAAAATCGTGATGTTCATTATGAAATCCCATATTGAAGGTAAGTTTATTTAGTGGCCCGTAGTAAGAATAAGTTTCTTGTTTATCTGTTTGAGTGTAGTGCTCTTGAATCCAACGGCCGCCAAGGGCATGGGGCCCTAGGGCAAAAAAAGTAGACAGTGCCAAATATCCAAAGACCCAGGGAAAATAAAATAGTAGCGCTAGATCGAATGTGATGATGACTCCTAAATTAAGCACAATCCACTTGTTCCACATTTTAATTTTTTTTAAACGCATAGGACGAAGTATTCCTTGAGAAATCATAAAAAAGGTCATCCATAAAAATTTTCGCCACCAGATATTTCCTACTAATTTGCCTTCCCCTTTGCTCACTAAATCGGCGTCAAAATCAAATTCTCCTAAGTGAGTGTGATGTATCAGGTGGTAGCGTCTAAAGCCCATGGCACTGGGAACGACCAGAGCAAAATCACAAAAAATTCCGATAAGGCGGTCCATCCATGGGGTGCCAAAAATAAGATTATGACAGCTTTCGTGAATCATGACGTAAAGAGCGTGGTTGATAAAAGCGCCAATAAAATAGGAGCATAGTAAAATGCCCATAAAATTGACGTTGTAGTAATGAAGTAAAAGGCCAATGACAAATTGAGCACTAACCATTAGAAAAATGTAAAAAGCAGACAGGGGGTAAGGCCTAAAATATTGAGAAATTTGGGGGTACTTGCCAAGGATTTCCCTCCGTCTTTCAGGATGTGGCTGAAGCTTCGAAGTATAGTTATAATCTAAGTCCATTTTTGTGCCTCAGTGATTTACAAGAAGTTCAAATTAAGTTAATTATCTCCAATGAAAAATCATCAGAGCATCAGAATTTTTAAGAATCCAATATTAGAACTTATGACACATGTTCATCCCATTGTCCCGTTGCTTCTGTGGGCCCCGATCATTTTTTTTTTCTACTATCGTTCTTACTCGCAATATCACCTGGCCCCAAGAGAATATTTTTTGATTTTTTTTATGGGGCTTTTGATATGGACTTTAGCAGAATATTTATTACACCGTTTTCTTTTTCACTTTGAAACGGAAAATAAATTTGCAAAATATTTGGTATTTTTATTTCACGGATTGCATCACGATGACCCTCATGATCCAACTCGTTTAGTTATGCCCCCTGTTCCAGCACTTTTGATTACCAGTTTTTTATACTTTCTTATGTGGTGCATTTTTCCTTTGCTTATTTTGGACGCTTTATTTGCAAGTTTTATGATTGGTTATTTATTTTATGATTATATTCACTATGGAACTCATCATTTTGCAATGAAAGGGAAAGTTGCCAAATATTTAAAAAATTATCATTTGAAGCACCATTTTTCACATGATCCTCTTCATTATGGAGTGAGTTCTCCTTTGTGGGATTATATCTTTGGTACAGTGACAAATAAAAAAAGATCGTCACTGCGCACTCGTTTAAATTAAATATTTTTTTCAAAAATACGGTAGCGTTTGTAGGGTTTTGCCCCCATTAAAATGAGTGGTCGGTTCATATTGTGGTTGTCTTCTAGAATCCAACTCATTTCTAATTCGTGCATTTTTGTCGCTCGAATCATATTTTGCGCTTTGGTATAAAGAAGTGTTTCTAGGCCTGTTTTCATAAACTTTTTCTTTAATCCTAAGGTAATGACTCGTGCTCTGTTAATTTTATTTTTATTAAAGAGAATTTTAAATAATCCGGTAGGAAAAAGTTTTCCATCTTTGACTTGTTTTAAGACTTGATTGAAATCAGGCAGAGTGACGATCAGTCCGGCCACTTCGCCGGCCACCAGAACGAATAAAACGAGATTGGGATCTACCACTGCTTTTAAATCTTTTGCCGTATGAAAAAATTCTTCTCTGGTCATTGGAACAAATCCCCAATTTGTCTCCCAAGCATCGTTATAGATATCAAACAAAGAAGCAACGTCTTGGCCCCAATTTGATTTTGAAATTGGGCGATAGGTGATTTTGGCCTTAGTCTCTAAACGTTGGGAAATATATTTAATTTTTTCTGGCATCTGAAATTTGATATCAATTTGATAAGCAATAAGGTCTTTTGCTTTTTTTAGTCCCCATTTTTCAAAATGAGTTTGGTAATACTTGGGGTTGTAGGTCATCATGATTTGAGGAGGGTCAAGCGGCCCTTCGATTAAAAGTCCGCATTCGTAATTTGTGGAGGGGTTAAGTGGCCCTAAGATTGTGTGAATTTGCAGTTTCAAAAAGGCCTCTTTGGCCGTTGCAAGAAGAAGATCACAGACCTGATAGTCATCAATCGCTTCATAAAATCCAAAGTGTCCGACATTTTCCCCATGAAATTTGTTATGAGTGTGATTAACTATCACAGCTATTCGTCCTACAACTTGATTGTCTTTTAGTGCTAAAAATAAATCCATATCACTAGTTTTTCTAAAGGGGTGTTTGGGGGAAAGTAAATCGTTAACGGCCATTTTAAGTGGAGGCACCCACAGTGGATCGTCTTTATAAATGGCCCAAGGAAGATCGACGAAATTTTTTAAATCTTTTTTGCTCTCTACTTTTTTAATTTGGATCAATGCCTGACTCCCGGGATTTCAAGTTCCAATTTGGCCTTTTTGAAAATTTCTAGAACATAGGTGAGATCTTCTTTTTCATGAGTGGCCATAAAACTAGTTCGAATGAGTGCTTCTCCTTTTGGAACAGCAGGAGAAATAACGGGGGTACAAAAAATACCGTGATCATAGAGAAAGTTGGTTACCTGAAATGCTTTAATTTCATCGCCGATAAAAATGGGAATAATGGGGGTTTCAGAGTTGTAAGTGTAGAGCCCAATTTGAGCAAAACCTGTGCGCATCATGTGGACGTTTTTCCACAACTTTTGCAAAATACTAGGATCGTTTATCACTTGATCAATACAGGCAGAAACAGTTGCTACTGCTGAAGGAGACATGGCCGCTGAGAACATAAATGATCGGGCCGAGTGTTTGATATGTTCCATGGCCTCTTTTTTGCCCGAAATAACGCCGCCAATAGAAGCAAATGATTTTGAAAAGGTACCCATATTGAAATCGACTTGATCATGCACATTGAAGTGGTGCATGGTGCCGCGACCTTCCTTACCCAAAACTCCAATACCGTGTGCATCATCGACATAGACCATGGCGCCATACTTCTGCGCCAGGGCGACAACCTCTGGGAGCTTTAACAGTTCACCAGTCATAGAGAAAACACCATCAGCGACAATAAATACTTTTTTGAAGCGATTGATGTTGTTCACCAATTGTTCTTCTAGGGATTCCATATCATTGTGTTTAAACTTGAAGGTAGCGCCCAAGCTAAGCCTGGAAGAGTCGACGATAGAAGCGTGGTTTTCACTGTCAAAAAGCATACAATCTTTAGGGCCGCAGAGGGCGGAAAGTGCCCCTAAGTTCGATTGCATTCCAGTGGCAAAAACTAGCGCCATTTCATGTCCCAAGTATTTTGCCAATTTTTCTTCTAATTCTTCATGAATAACTAGATTTCCATTTAAAAAACGGGACCCAGTACAACCAGTGCCGTATTTTTCAATCGCCTTTATGGCCGCTTCTTTAACCGCTGGGTGATGAGTGAGACCTAAATAATTATTTGAACCGATCATGATTTGGGGTTTATCTTTACCGCGAATAGCAACTCGTGTGCCTTCTGAGTCTTCAATCGGACGAAAGAAGGGATAGAGATTCATTTTTTTTAGGAAGCGCGCTTTTTCCAAATTTTTTGAGTCAGAAAAAGGGCCGGGCACTTTTTCCATATTGAGTTCCATTGGGGCCCCCATAGGGTAAATTAAGATTAGCATTTGGGTTTAAACGCTAAAGAATTACACGTCAACTTTTTTGATATTAGGGTGTGGTATTATTTACCCTAGCTATCGCTGATAGATTTGCGGATTTCGCTATAGCGTGCGCGACTGTTTATGTATCGCGCCAGATCGTGTTCTAATATTTTATCAAGGCCATAAAAGGCCATGCCAACTTGTATTCCTTCATCGTTGTTGGGATAGAGAAATGGAATGTGCGCCCTGGTCTCCATTTTTGGCACTTCAAAACTCATGGTGTTAAAAGTAATCTTTACTTTTAAAAAAGTTTTATTACATGCAAATTGCACAGATCTCGACTTTGGGACAGCAATACTTGCACCTCCCGCAGAAAGATCAACAGCGTTAAATATTTCTTTGTTAATTTCAATTTTTATAATATTTTCTTGGCCGTAAGAGATGCGGTAGTTGCTTCTTTGTTGACTTTGGAAGAAGGGTTCTACCCAGCACATTTGATAATCTCTCGTTTTTGCATCGCGAGTTAAAGTGCCGCTCCCAAAATAGATGTATTTTCCTGTTGCTGCTTTAAAAAGCAGTAAGTTGTTGAGCAGCTGGCTTCCAATAATTGAAGAAATAAAATTGCCAGACAGCCCCATGGTAATGGCGCGAATATCACTTTGGTAGCCTTTGACCACATAGGACTCTAAAATTTCTTGGCCTTTTTTCCAGGTGTGTAGATCGCTCTTGTCAGCAACTAATTCTAAAATGGCCTTTTCAATATCTGCGGGGTTTTTGATTTCTTGAAAATAATATTTTTCATTGCTGTCTTTTGTTCTGTTACCACTGTCTTCGTTTTTATTATCTCCCACCATAAAGCAATTTTAAACAGAATGAGTTAATTGTGCAAGTCATTAAAAAATGATTTTTTTCACCATCTTTGCAGGGAAGAGGAGAATGGGCATAATATGAAAAAAAAATTAATGAGGATAATATGAAAGATAGCACCCCAGAGTTTATTTATTTAAAAGATTACACTCCAACAAATTATTTGATTGAGAAAGTAGACTTAAATTTTGAGCTTGATGATAAGGAAACCAGAGTCTCTGCAACATCTTTAGTCAAAAAAAATAAAAAGTACCGAGGTGATGATGCTGATCTTAAATTGAATGGGGAAAAATTATTACTAAAAAAAGTAAGTATTAATTCACGTGAAATTTCTTCTCTTCAATATGAAGTTAGCGATGAAGGATTGACGATTAAAAATGTGCCTGATGAATTTTTACTGACGATTGAGAATGTTATCGATCCGGCAGAGAATAAAACACTGACTGGACTGTATAAATCAGGAGATATTTTTTGCACACAATGTGAAGCAGAGGGTTTTAGAAGAATCACTTATTTTATTGATCGTCCGGATAATATGGCCATCTATAGCACTAAAATTATCGCCGATAAAAAATATCCTGTGCTGCTCTCCAATGGAAATTTAATTGAAAGTGGGGATCTTCCCAATCACAAACATTTTGTTAAATGGCATGATCCTTATCCCAAGCCAAGTTATTTGTATGCTTTAGTGGCCGGTGATTTAGGGGTAATTAAAGACAATTATAAAACGACTTCGGGAAAAAATGTCGACCTTCGCATTTACTGCGATAAAGGCAATGAAAATAAATGCAAATTTGCTATGGATTCTGTGAAAAATGCCATGAAGTGGGATGAGGATACCTTTGCTTTAGAATACGATCTCGACATTTATATGATCGTCGCTGTCGGTGCTTTTAATTTTGGGGCAATGGAAAATAAAGGATTGAATATTTTCAATTCGGTTTATGTTTTGGCGGATCATGAAAGTGCCACAGATGACAATTTTAAAGGGATCGAAGGAGTTATAGGCCACGAGTATTTTCATAATTGGACAGGAAATAGGATTACTTGTCGTGATTGGTTTCAATTGACACTGAAAGAAGGATTGACTGTTTTTCGCGATCAAGAATTTTCCGCAGATTTAAATGATAGAGTGGTACAACGAATTGGCGATGTCGAAGGTTTGAGAAAAGGGCAATTTGCCGAAGACGGCGGGCCCAATGCTCACCCCATTCGTCCCCCTTACTATGCCACCATCGAAAACTTTTATACAGCGACCATTTATCAAAAAGGGGCAGAAGTTATTCGCATGATTGAAATGATATTAGGGAAAGATGGATTTAGGGCCGGCATGGATAAATATTTTGAGTTATTTGATGGCCAGGGAGTGACAACTGACGATTTTATCCATGCTATGAGTGTTGCTAATAATTGCGATTTTACTCAGTTTAAAAGGTGGTATAATGCGGCCACCACTCCAGAGATTTCAATTAGCAGTGAATATTTTGAGGGTAAAAAAATACTGGAGATCACTGTTAAACAAAATCGCAAAGTAAATCGTTATGAAACTCAAGAGGAAATTAAATTGGCGCCACTTCATTTTCCTTTTTCTCTTGGAATTTTAGACAAAAACTCAAAAGAAGTTCCGCTCAAGTTGATCTCGACAAGTCAAAATTCTAAGCAACCGAATGTGGAGAAAGGTTTTCTTCATATCAGACACAATCAGGAGAGTTTTCAATTTGAGCTTTGTACTTCTCAATTTGTTCTTTCACTAAATAGAGGATTTAGCGCCCCTGTTAAAATTAAGTATGCTTACAGTGTTGAAGAGCTGGGAATTTTAATGGCCCATGATACTGATGAATTTAATCGTTACGAAGCAAATGTGATGCTTTCCTCTCGCCTTATCAAGGGGCTGATAAATGATTATCAAAATAAATATTCCTTAAAACTTCATCCCATTTATGTGGAAGCATTCAAAAATATTTTGAGCGATAAAAAGTTAGCTCCTGCTTTTATGGCCAAGTGCCTTTCACTTCCTTCTGAAGATTTATTGGCGCAAGAGCAAAACCCCATTGACTTTGAGGCCATCCATGAGGTCAGGAATTTTGTCAAAAAAAGGTTGGCAGAATCTTGCAAAGCTGAACTTTTGGAACTCTATCAAAGCTGTAAAAATAATTTAAAAAATCAATCAGAGGGAAAAAAGGGTGTAGGTTTTCGTGCGCTTAAAAATGAGGTGCTCAATTATTTGGCCATTATGCCAGATTTTCACCCCTTGGTTTGGGAGCAGTATGAGAGCTCGTCTAACATGACAGAAAAAATGGCCGCCTTTACTCTTCTTTGCCGTATTGGTGGGGAGAAAAAAAAGCAAGCGGTGGAAGATTTTTTTGTCAAGTGGCAATCAGATTCTTTAGTTATTCAAAAATGGTTTGTCGCCCAGGCCTGTGTTTATGGTCGTGATACTTTAGAGAGAGTCGTGGAACTTGAAAAATGTTCCGTTTACGATAAAAATATTCCTAATTTTGTGCGTTCATTATTAGGTGGGTTTGCCAGCAATGGATACAATCTCCACCACCCGCAAAATAATTTTTGCGGGCAACGATTTTTGGCCGATAAAATTATTGAGATTAATGATTATAATCCCCAATTGGCCTCTCGTTTGATGTCTCCTTTTAATGACTATGCTCGCTTAAGAGCTGATGCCAAAGAGTCATTAAAAGGGCAATTGACGAGGATAAAAGAACATGTGGGAATTTCCACTAACGTGCTTGAAATCTGCACTAAAATTCTCGATTCATAATTTCTTGTCCTAATTTTTGAGCATGGATGGCCATACAATCCCTGAATAAATTTAGAAATAGAATTTTAATTTTGCTATACCCTTCGTAATACTGAGTTTTCCGTACCGGAAAACTCAAACGTGATGAGTATAATCGTTCTATTCACGAATGAATCTGAAACTCCATCGGATATATCCGAATAGGGACACTATTGATTACTATGGAGTTCATTGGCCCTGTGTCTTTTGCGCCCATGGAAAGATAAAACGAGTGAGCGGTCAGGGTGGAGTCAAGTCCCATCTTTTTTATTTTTTTCTCTTTCAGTTCTTTGATTATGAGTTTGAACATCGCCTTGCCTAGGCCCTTTCCAATCACTGCGGGGGTAAAATATAGGCCCAAGAGTGAGGCATTTTGATCTTTGATCATGACGTGGGCATATCCCTCGATAAGGCCCTTGTCCTCCACCACCCACATCAGATGATTCTTGATGCAGTCCTGGCGGTGATCGGGATGGTACTCGCGGTATCCCCAGGCGTTGATTTCTTCTGGAGAGTGATCTTTTTTGCAAACTTCGCGAATTGATTGCATATGGGAGTGGTGGATCCCTTTAGCATCTTGAATCGCCGCTCGGCGGATGAGGGGGCCCTTACTGCTTAAATACTGGGTGGGAATTTCTTTTTCCTCGGAGGAGCTGACCTCGAAGGCCTTTTTTTCGGGATGAGAAGAAACTGCTCGGTACAATCGTTCATTAATAAAATGCAAGGCAACTCCATCGTCGGCGGCAAGGCCATGACCGATCGCACCCTCTTTTAAAAGTTGGTGATAAGAAGTGCGGCGATTGATCTCGCTATCGTAATGGGGGCAGTTGCTTCCTTTTAAAAGACCCAAGCAATTAAGGGGCGAGAGTTTCCCAGGAGTGGAGTCGGTGACTCCTTGCTCAAACCAACAGATCGAGCCGGCGCTAATGCCGGCCAAGAGAATACCCTTTTGGTAGGCTTTGCCAATGATGGCGTCGAGGCCCCACTCACGCCATAGGGCCATCAGATTGCGAGTATTACCACCACCCACGTAAAGGATGTCTTGCTCCAAGATGAATTTTTCGATCTCGGCAGTGTGCCCTTGGAATAAACTCAGATGTGCAGGAACGCAGTCATGTTTTTTGAAATTTTGGTAAAAGCGATTGATATAATCCTTAGAGTCGCCACTAGCGGTTCCAATAAAGCACACCTTCGGTGTTTTTTTATTTACTTGTTCGAGAATGTAAAGATCGAGGAGAGGATTGAGGGGTTCCATGGAAAAACCGCCCCCGCCCAGGGCAATGATATTTCTTAAATAAGACATGGGGTAATTTTAAATCAAAATTTTGAAAAGATATATTAATCTTTTTAGCGCATTAATAATCGGAGGTTCTAATATTATTGTACTTTTTTCAGGCAACTAATTGAAAATATGGTGATATTTATTGACGAAAATTTTCATCATTTTATAAGTTACAGCAATTGCGGTAGAAAGATGTTGATCTACCGCAATTGCTGTATACAATGGAGGAGCATGGAAAAAGAAGATTTAAAAAAATTAATTGAGAATAAAAAGGAGCTTTTCCTAAAAAAGCTTAAATGCGCTGGTCTCAACGAATTAGAGTATTGGGAAAAAAGGCCCGAGAATTTTTCTCGAGAAATTCTTGAACGATATCTCAACAGTATTGATGAAACGAGAGATTTAAATCCAGACATGGCAGTACGGGATAGCGATGCTGGGAAATACGGACAAACTGGTTATAAATGGGTTTTTATATTGAAAGATAAATTTTCAATTATGGGCAAAGGTCTAGATGTCTACCTCAAGGGATTCTTTTTTGAAGAAAATGATCCAAGAGGAATTGAAATTCAATCTTTTAAAAGATCAATAGAATTAAAGATTATAAAATAAGGTGGCCCTATGGAATGTACACATAAAAAATTTGCAAAAGAGACGATTGAAAAGGAAATTTTTGATCTAAAATTCAGGCACAAAACTGACGTATGCAAGGATTGTGGGGCCTATCTTCGTGGCAAAGAATTTGAGAAGGACTATATGCATTGGCTTAAAAGGATATATAAAAAGAGAAGGGATAAATTTCAGGTGCAATGCAGTTTTTCAAATAATCTTCTTAAATGTGCAGATAGCTTTCTTGAGGATTACCCCGGAATTTCTCATACTGTGTTAATGAGACTCCTTGTAACTGTTTATGTAAATGTTGTAGATGTTAATGAAAAGCTTGCTAGCAAATTTGACAGTCTTTTAGATTCTGAAATCTACGATTCATTTTTAAATGATAAAGATAAGAAAAAGATTAATATCCAGTTTAAGCCAAAAATGATGCTCGATCTTGTCGCTATTTCAGAGGTTACAGATATGAGGCCATATCAAATTGCTGAACAGGGAGCTTTGAAGATGATGTCTGCGATTACATCTCAGGATAAAAAACTTAAGGAATTCTGGGAGAAGGAAATTCGCAGTTATTTGGAAATTTTTCTTAAAGCGGCCTAAGTAGAATGGAACTTATAAATCTTTAAGCATTTTTTTTTGAAGAATAATGGCAGCAATCGGAACACATAATCCGATCGCCGCTGACAGGATTGCCACATGGTGAATTCCGGTTAGATGCCCAAGATT
>JAHEZZ010000053.1 GCA_023250815.1 Bdellovibrionales bacterium | reverse complement strand
TACTCTAGTCTCTGATCGGAGAAAAGATGCCCTGGGAAGAATTTATGAATACTGCGGCCCTGATGGTTACACTATTACCAAAGAAGAAGTAGTCAATCCAAAGGATCGAGAACCTGATTATAATGGTGTTGCTGATAAATTAAATATCAGTTCACTTATGTTTGTAGATTTTATTTGCCAAAGAAAAAACTGATTCTTCCAAATAAAAAAAGGGCCAAAGATTTGGCCCTTTTTTTGGGAGGAGGAAGATGTCGAGTGAGATTCATTTCGTAGGGAGAATATACCTCCTGCATAAAATTATGCCTTAACTATTTTGTAGAGCAGAAAAAGAATCTATCTAAATTCTCTTTTGTCATCTTTTACCGAGAAGAGCAGTGGACAAAAGTTAATTTGCTTTAATACCATCAGTATTTTTTTTCGCCTGATGGCCTATAAACCAGATAAGCATGGCCAAGATGGCGATTATTAATTGGGCAAATAATGGCCAGAAAGATGGATAAATACCTAATATTTCGATTGTGGGGATGCCGACTGGCCCGAGTGAGACAATCCCTGCTTCCTGTAGGGCATGTGTGCCTTTTCCCGCTAAAATGATCGCCAAAATGAGCATAAGGCCTGAGCTTACAGTAAAAATTTTGGACAGCGGTAATTTGGCCCCAAGCTTGATAAATAAATAGGCCAAAAATAAAACCAAAATTAAAGCAGATAAAAAACCCAGCAATACAAAATGATGGGAACTATTATTGCCTTCAATTGTTAAGGCACGGAGAAAAACCACTGTCTCAAAAACTTCTCTAAATGTAGCGATAAAAGAAATGCTGGCAATTCCAAAAAGTTTTCCACTGCCGATATAATCTTTGGTTTTATTTTTAATAAGCGCCTTCCATTTATCAATTTCTGTTTTACTGTGCAGCCAAAGTCCCATAGAAAGTAAAACCAAAACGGCAAAGTAAGAGGCCAGGCCTTCCATTAATTCCCTCTCCATTCCACCTAAAATGATCCCGCTAAATTTCCACGAGAGCACTCCTAAGGCCAGGGCACTCATCCATCCAGCATGAACCCAAAGAGCAAGTCCTGGAATTTGAAATGCATTGATGACTGTTAAAATGGTAGCGACAATGAGCATCGCCTCTAGTCCTTCTCTTAGAACAATCCCCATGCTCATTGCAAATTGTCCAAAATCACTAGTCTTTGACTTATCAAACATTGTTTTTATTTCATCAAGCTGCTCTTGTATCTGTTTAAAATTTTCTCGAAATTCTTCATCGTTGTTATTTTTAATCGCCTGGCGAAGTTTGGACATGTGTAATTCTATTTGCCTTACCGATTCAGGATGAATTTTTTTTAGTTGAGGTTCAATAGGCTCTATTCCCTCTAAATAAGCGTTTAAAGCGAGAGTATGGGCCACTTTAGAGTCTCCTTGGTGGAAGGCCTCTTCTGACTGTAGCAAATAGAATTGGGCCTTAGTGACAAAGGAGACTTGGGTATTCCCTCCAGGGCCATTCGTCCCTGAAATAAAATTAACTCTGAGTGCGGCAACTAAATTAAGATGATCTTCACTCTCCGTTTGAAAATATTTTCTAGCAAGTTCAAGATCAGAAAAGGTACTTGCTTCATCTAAAGACAATTTGAGTCCACTGATTTTTTCCTTGGCCTTTTCATCAAGTTTATATTTTTCATCATTATAGCGCAGATGAGTTACATAATAAGAAAGGGCCCAAATATCACCATCGCTCAATTTTTCCCCCCACCCCACCATGGCGGTACCATTTACTCCAAGTTTAATGGTATTAAAGGCGCCAAAAGGTGAAATTTGTAAGGGCCTTTCTGTTCCATGGAAATTGGTCGGCACTGGTTGTAAATCCTTGCCATCAGGGCCATCTCCAAAACCATTATTGCCGTGACAAGCGACGCAATTACTGGCGAATAAATTTTTTCCTTTGAGAAGACTGGGAAGTTCATTTGGAGAAGTGGCAAGTTTTCCCAGTATAATCACAGCATTTTTTAACTCTAAGGCGAAAGGAGAAACTTCTTCTGTAGATTTTAATTCTTTTACTTTTGAGATCAGAATATGGGCCCGTTTTTCTAAGGGTTCCCATTCCGCCGAAGATTTTTTTAGTTGTGACAGATTTTTTAAAATAATTTCGGCAAACTCTAGTTGTTCTGAGTATTCACCTTGATCTTTAATTTTTCCCTCTTCTACTGCTCCAGCATAATCCTGGGCCATATAAGAAAGTAGATGAACTGCAGTTCTCGCTTCTTCTTGATTTTGTTTGCTGTCAGCAAACAAAGAGGAGGAAAATAAAATAAAGAATAATAAAATTAATTTCATAGCTGTACCTAAGGTTGTTCTAATAGAAGTACAAGAGTTTGGGCCGCAAAACAAGATTGTTCAAAAAAAAACAAAACTTCGGATATTTTACTTTTTGTAAAGATGGCAACATCCATTAATGGAATTGGTATGAACTCTTGGAAAAATTGTAGCGCTGTTTTTCCATTTTAATGACAAAAAAACTTAGTTGGGACAACCGTGGGCCAATCTTATCAATGTGATTGAATTCATCTTGGCAAGCTCACCTAAGCACAATACTTGATACAATTTTGATTTAGAATCTAAGGTTGGAGCTAAAGCGGCCGATGCCCATTCTGCTGCTGTTATTTTTTCTAGTTCTTGTGCCGCAATAAGAAGCTCGCTCATTTTTTCTGCTCTCCATTCTTTTGAAAGATTGCCGGGTTGTTTTAAATATTCGGCGACTGGTAAACCTTTGTACTTTTCAGGATCAGCAAAGGCCAATCTCATTTTGCAAATCACACCCAAAAAGCTAGAGTGAATATGGGAGCAAGGGTCTGCGTTGCTCATTTTGTTAAATTTAATCATTTCCCTCCCCTCAATTCCTGAAGCATTATTTCCTGCCACTGGCCTAATTATTTTTTCTACTTCTTTATCCAATTTTTCAAATTCCCCGAGTAAATCGGCATCACTTAATCCCATGTAGTGCGCCATAAGCTCTTCTCGTCCTACCGTCTGTCCATTTTTCATTTGAGCAGGGATTCCTGGAAGTTCTCGCCAATTTGATTCTTTTTTAACGGTGCATAATTGTTCCAGAATGATATTGTGCCTCGCTGCAAAGAAATGCCCTGGAAGGGTGCCTTTAGGAGCGGCCGCTATTCTCGCTTTGATTGCTTCAGGTGTGTAGGACTGTTTAATTGCTTTCATATAGTCAGGATCTTTCATAAATCCCCTGACAAAATGTCCTATGGCATCGTGTTCATACATGGTGAGAGTTTTACCTTCGGCGAGGCCAGCTTGGAGAAATTGATCTATATCTCCCATTGGAAAAAATCCTTGCGACAACATGGATGCAAAAACGTTATCATCAAGAACATCAAAAGGAACAGTTTGCTCTCCTGCCTTTAGGGCCTCTTCAAAACTTACAAATCTGGCGGGAGGAAAAGTCAAAGGGGAAGGATGAGGGGTGGGAGCAACAATACGGCCGGGGTAAAGCACGTCTTCTTTTTTAATTTTTCCCGCTGCAATTAATTCGTCCATATATTTACTGTAGTTTCTTGCCAATCGTTCAGGCAGTGGTATTTTAACCATTTTCCCTTCACTCGAAAATTCAAATCCTGCTTTTTTTAGTAAAGCAACATCCTCAGCAGTGAAGTTGCCACTTGCAATAAGTTTTTGATAAGTTTCCGCCGTCTTATCCAGCGCTGCGACTGAATCATATTTAAATTTACGGGCCTCTTCTAATTTTTTAAAAAAGGCAGCTCTGGCCTTGGCCGCAGCTTCTTCTGCGGGGGTAGCTAACGAAAGTTCTGTAAGATCTACATCTATTGATTCCAGTGCATCTGGAACACATTCCGAAAAAGATTGATTTAAATAAAAATGTAACTGAAAAATAATAATTAATATCATCGAGATATTATCGGATTTTTTAAAAAAAATTATATCGGACTAAAGTAGTCTTCCTCTGGATTCTCTTTAGAGTTTAATTGAGGCTACTGAACAGTACATGAAGTGATCGCCGAAAGAATCTGTTCCCTGGCCCTTTCTATTTCGACAGCACTTAGACCTTTTGTCGATTTTAAATTATTAAGCCTTTCCTCTACTAAAGATAAGAGCAGAACATCATCTTTAGAAAGGGTATTAACTACCGGCCCATAAAAGTTTTGATGAGACAGAATTTTTCTAAGGGCCTCAACGTGCTTCTCCCCTTCTGCTCCTGTTTTTTGCAAGAAATTGGCAATTGGCCCTTTAAGTTCGGCCATTGGTTTTATCGCCAGCTCTTCGGCATTTTTAGCAAAAAGAGAAAAGGCCCCTTTAAATTCTTCCGCCCCCATCATCGCTTTAATGGCCCTAGTTCTTTCCACCAGACTTGCTGCCTTTCTAATATTATTGGCGTATTTTAATAATGCCACGGCATCAAAGGCCATTAGAGCAGCATTGATAGCTATCGTGGTGCTGATAAATTCAAACTGACTTTTATCCATTTTTTCAGCTGATTTTTGAAACTCTTCCAAACTTCCCCATTTTTGAATAATAAAATCGTCTTGTTTCCCAGGAGCTTTGGCCCGCTCTTTTTGCCACTCTAAAATTTCATCAGCAGTTAAATAAACTCCAAGAGGCAAACCAATCGCTGCCGCCAAGGCCACACTGCCGCCAAGAGTTGGAATGCTGGCGACAATAGCTAAAACAATTCCCGCAGTTAGTCCGGCCGTTTTCCACATCGCCCAGTATTGGTTATCTTTCATGTCGGCATAAGCGACATGATAGTTACGACAGAGAAGCCAACCAGTGGATAATCTTTCTTCACAAAGTTTTTGATTGCCCTTCAGATCTTCACAAGAAATATAAGTTTTAAGCATGCCATCAGTAGTCGACAAGCGATGGCCTTCGGCAATCAGTCCGCTATTTCCCTTTGAACAAATGCCTGTCATTCTTTCTAAACTAGAAGTGGAAACTTCTTTTGCTACGTTTATGGTAAAATCATTTTTGTATTTTTGATATTTTTCAAACTGAGGTTCATTTAAAAGATCGAGAAGTGTCCCTGAAAACTTTACTCCATCTCTGCTAAATTTACTTTTTTTCATCAGTAGAGGTTCATTTGCCGCAGAGGCATCAAAAAGACCTTTAGCATCTTTCACTGCCTGGCGAACTTGAAAACAAGTGGTATTGCCTTCTTTATCGACATAAGAGCTTACTTCTTTTTTAGTCAGTGTCGCCAATCTTTCAAGAGCATTAATACGCGCCAGGTGGACTTCACTTGCTGCTGTTTCAAAGGATCCTGAAACTGTTCCATGATAATTATAAGTCAAATTAAGACGGGCCTCATTGGGAGTTTTTGCTACACAATGAACATCTGCCATCGTTTGTTTGGTGGTATTTAAAATTCCGCCAATCAATTTCATTTCTTTGGCGACTGTTTTTAAACCGCCCACCCATTTATCTACTAGTTCAAATGATTTAAAGGGCAATTTCACTTTGAGTTCTTCTCTCGCTTTTTCCATAAAAAGACGGGACTGTACCTTATCTTCAGAAATGATACAGCTGGTCGCCAAATCCACTTTATTATAAGCGTTTTCCCATTGATCATCTTTAAAAATAATCTCAGGGTTAGTTTGCATCATGGAAAATAAAATCATTTCTGATTGTCTCAGGAGAGCAAATTTTCCCATATCCAGTTCGGTATCAGATTGAATGAGATTCATTGATTTATAAAGCATCGGATAAACACGATCAGTTGGTGTAAGTTTTTCTAAATTAACTTCTTTCAACATTTCTTCTAAGGACTTTCCTTTATCAACATCGACATACCAATGATGACAAGCATTGGGTTTGGACTCAACCAATTTTCCTAAATCATTTGATTTTAAAAATCCACTGAGTATTTTGTATTCATTGCTTTTAACTGGAGCTGACTGGTGTGAACTATTATGATTTGAATCTGAAAGTGATTCGAATGGAGTAAAATAATCTTCTAAATACTCCATACAAGTTTTTTGAATTTCAATTTGCTGAGGGCGAAAATGAAATGGTTTAAACAAATCACCCCGAGCTCCGGTGTGAGGTTTCATCACTTTAATTGACTGTAAAAAATCAGGACACATAAAAGCAAATTTCCCGTCATTTAAAATAGGGACAGGAGGAGGGAGTGGGATTTCTGAACCTTTTGGCGCTGGTTTTTTTCTTGCGGGACTAAAGTAGAGTTGAATTTTTGGGGAGTAAGCAATAAATTGAATTTTTCCTTCTTTGCTTTTTCCTGTTATAAAATCGGCCCAGGTTTGATGGCCTGTTGCCGGAACAGCACAATCAAATACTGCTCCCTCAGCTCCTTTAAAATTGCCACAGATTGCTCCAATATGAGAAACTTTAAGAGAATTTTTATAGCTATCAAACATCGATGCCATGGATGTTTCGCCTTGTAAAATAAGGGCATCGACATTTTTCCAAAAACAGTCATTGCTATAATCAGTTCCGCAGGTTGCTGCTAAAATTGTTTTTAAAAAGGGGTACTCTGTTTTTCTATAATCAACATTTAATTTATTGGCCTTATGATGTTCTTTAATACTTTCTAGTAATTTTACAATTTCTAAAGTGCCGCTCACTTGGCAACTGATCACTTCTAAAAAATCTCCATTGCCTTTTCCTCCAGAGCATTTTTTGACCAAGGTATCTAGATATTCTCTGACGGAAGCGCTATTTCCCACAGAAGGATAAAGTTGTTCAAAGGCGGTTTTGTAGCTAAGCTTGGCCAGATTGGCATACTTGTTCATTGATTGGTAAAAACAATGAACTGATTTACAGTCCTTAACTTCTTCATCCAAAATTTTATTAAAGGCCCCTGTTGCATTGTAACTAATACGTTTGCCAATTTGGTCTTGAAGTTCAGCGATTTTTTCTTCCTCAGTGATTTTATGAGAGCGCCCTTCAGAATGAGCAACTGGAATTTGCAAATTAACCCCGGAAAATATTCCAATAATAAGAGCAAAATGCAAATCTTTGATAAGCTTAATATTCATAATCTGGCCTCTTTTTCTAACCCATATACTGTTTTTAAATTGCTTTCCTTAAAAATGTAAAAATGTATGACTTCCTTCTTTATCGGTAAGTGCGGAAAATATAAAAGGAATAACGGCTAATTTAGTTTTTAGGGCAATTGCCGATAAAAGCACTCATGAAATTCGCACTCATTTTTATTTTACTTTGGAGTAACCAAGCCGCCGCTGCTTATTTTGATTGTTTGCTAGCAGGATCGCCTGGAAATATACAGAATAAAAGATGCCAACCGCTTGACCCAGAAAATTATAAAAAAAATAAAAAATTAAATTGCGTAAAACCAGATGAAGAGGTGCTTTGTAATCCGGTTATCTTTGGAAATAAAATATGCCTGGAAAAAGGCGCTAGTTCTACGGGTGAAATTGAGCAGCTTTCTGCGTGTAAAAAAAAATCACCAATGACCTCTGAGGTGGCCTTAGGACTTGTTAAGGGAACCGACGCCTATAATGATTTTGATTCATTCATTCAAGAGTTAAAAGTATTATGTGATCCGGATGTGGGCGAAGTGAAGTGGGCAGACCGCTGTAAAATAATTTTTGTCATGGCCTTACAAATTGAAAAAGAGCTGGATAAAAAAGAAGGGGGTGCTGCTGGGCCTTCTCGTTCTCCTTCGGTTCTTCCGGAGAGTTTTGAACCTTTGAACGATGTGCTCAAAGCGCTGAAGGGTGAAAAAGATAAAAAGAAAAAAATGGGTGAAAAAAAAATTCCCGATATTATTTATGATTTTAGTGGGAAGCGAGATCTACTTCGCCGTTCTGATAGCGAAGTTAAAGAGGCACAAGCCTCGATTCTGCCTATGATCTGTGACAAGAGTTATAAAAAATTAACACCCTTTGATTTTGAAACATTTTTTGAGCTGACTTATTCGCTTTTTATCTCAAACAAATTTGAGAAGGATACCCAGTCCGACAAAAAAGAAATCTTTTGTTTTTTAAAAAAAGAAATCGAATTGTATTTAAATAATGACAAAAATCCTTTGCGTTTGATTGAGCTTCTAAGTCATGTTTCCGCCAAAGAGAAATGGGACTGCCCTCTTTAAAGTGCCCACAATTTGTTGTTGATTTTTGACGATAGACTTTTTTGAGCAGGTACTTCTCTCGTCAAACCCGATTATTAAATGTTTGCAAGTCCTAATCAAAAAAGCTTTTTGTACCGAAAAAAGGGAATTAATTGCCGGTAATAACTTTTCGGTGTCATAGATGTTTATTTCTAAAAAATTACCGCCAAAGCGGAAAATCGCCTCAGAAAAATACCCTGATGCCAGACTTAATATAAACTTGGCCTTATTTGAATGCTTTTTTTTTTCCATCATGGTGGCGAGCACTGAATCTTATATAAATTATTTTGCGGTAAAATCGGGTATTACGGATTTGCAATTGGCGCTACTTACTGCTGGGCCACTTTGCCTCGGTGCCTTTGCGCAACTTCTTTTTCCTCGAATGATTAAAGATAAGGATTTGCAAAAAAGTATTGTCTTCTCTCAATTCCTCCAGGCAATTGGGGTGCTGGGAATTATTTATAGCTCTCTCGTCGACTTCCAATTTTTGCCTATCTTTCTAAGTTTATCAGTTTATTGGATTGGAGGAAGCGCCTGTGGCCCTTTATGGCTTGATTGGGTCGGCGGACTCTTTCCTCGTAAGTTTTACCGATATTTTTTGGCAGAAAAAAGTCGTCTCATCTGTTTGACCACTCTTATATGTTATCCCCTTATTTCTCTACTTATGAAAAATATTGATTGGATAAAACCTTGGCATCTTTTTTCTTTGGGTTTTGTCGCTAGAATTTGTTCTCTCTCAATTCAGATTTATTTAGGCCATAAGAGCAAGCATCTTCCACTTCTTAAATATCAAGTCACTTCAGACAAAGTTATTTTTCATCCCCTCTATCCGCCAAATTTTTTTAAAAAGTTTTTAATTTTTTTTGGGCTTTTGGGCCTCTTTAAATTAAGTGTCAATATTTCTTCACCTTTTTTTCTGCCTTATATGCTAAAGGATCTCGGTTTTACTCAGCTAGAGTTTGTTTTTCTAACTACCATTCCGCTTATTTCTCGGGCCATCTTTGGGCCATTTTGGGCCAAGCGCGCTTATGGAAAAAAAGCGCTAAACATGATGCAACTTTCAGTTTTTATGATTGGTCTGACTCCCCTTTTTTGGATTCTTTCAGGGAATCTATTATATCTTTCCTTGGTAGAATTTTATTCGGGAATTTTTTGGAGTGCTTTTGAACTTGGCATTATACTTTTAGTGCAACAAGCAGTTCTAGTGGGGCCTAGAACTTTAATGGGAGAGCAGATGGCCTTTATTAATCTTTTTGGATTGGCCGGTTCAATTATTGGCGCCAAACTTTTAAATATGGGATTATCATCCCATCATCTTTTTTGGTTATCGAGTTCTTTGCGCATTGCCTCGGCACTTCTTCTCATTTATTTCAGCACTAAAATATTTATGTTGCCACTGAAGTTGCAAGAAATGAATAAATACATAACGGTTATTCCCCTGGGCCTTCGCAAACGTTTTTTGCGCCAAAAAAAAGCAGAATTACAAATTGCACAGACGGAGAAAATGGCCAGCAAAGAAAAAAATGCTTCTTAGCCAACTCAAGGTGTCATGGCCTTTTTTATTTTAAAACTTTTATTATCCTAGAACATTTTGTACCATCAAAATAATTTTTTACTGAGGATCATTATGAAATTTCTAGCAGCATTATTATTTATTTTATCTTTTAATATTTTGGCCAATGAAATTCCCAAAGTTTTAAAAGTGGCGGTGGACACCACTTACCCTCCGATGGAATTTGAATCGATGAATGGCGATGTTGTTGGATTGGATGTGGATTTGGCCCGGGCCTTAGGGGATAAATTAAAAATGAAAACGGAATTTATCGTAATGCCTTGGGATGGTATTTTAGCAGGTCTCACCTCCAATCGTTATGATATTATTATGTCCAGTATGACAATTACTGATGAACGAAAAAAAGTGGTCGACTTTGTCCCTTATCTTGAAATGGATCAAGTTTTTGTGATTAGAATGAATGAAAAGTTGATTAAAAAAGACACTGACCTTGCAGGAAAAATTGTAGCGGTTCAAGTGGACACAACATCTGCTGAAGCAGTTGAAGGCTATAAGAAAAAAGGGGTAACGATAAAAGATGTTAAAGGTTTTAAAGGGGCGACAGAAACTTTTGGTGCTCTTAAAGCTAAACAAGCTGATGTTATTGTTATTGATGGCCCAGTTGCCAGATATTATACTGGCATGGATTCTAAAAATTTCGTAGTCTCAGGGCAAGCAATCAGGCCAGAGCCAATTGGTATTGCCGTCAGGAAAGACAATAAAAAATTAAGCGAAGATCTTTTAAGTGCTTTGCAGTCTATAAAAAAAGATGGAACCTTTTCCAAAATTTATAAACAGTGGTTAAAAATTGATCCGCCGAAATCCTTGTTGTTAGATAATAAAAAGATATAATTGATGGAAACACCTGTCGAACTTTTAGGATTCTGGGAGTTCAGTAAGGACTTAGTTATACCAAGACTTCTAGTCGGTATGCTGGTCACACTTAAAATTACATTTATCAGTGGTTTTTTTGGACTCTTACTAGGGTTTACTCTTACCTTGCTTCGCTTTCTCAATTTTAAAATGACGACTTTTTTTACTATCTTGTATGTGACATTATTTAGGGGGACACCCCTTCTTTTACAAATCCTTTTTATCTATTTCGCCCTTCCTCCACTTTTGGGTCTGACTATGGACTCAGGCCCTGCAGGTATTTTGGCCCTCTCTCTAAACAGCGCCGCTTATTTTAGTGAGATTTTTCGAGCGGCAATTGAATCAGTCCCCAAAGGACAGATGGAGGCCGCTAGAGCTTTGGGCCTTACTCATTTACAAGGGATGTATCGGATTATTATTCCGCAAACATTTAAGCGCTTGATTCCCCCCGTAGTTAACGAGCTGGCAGCGCTTACCAAAGACACCTCACTAGTTAGCGTTGTCGCTTTGGCAGAACTTCTTTACATCACCCAAAGACTTGGGGCCAAATACCTAAGGCCTTGGGAAGTTTATTTTTGGGCAGCTCTTGGTTATTTAATTATTGTCATGATTTTATCCACCCTCGCCCACCGACTAGAAGTCGGATTGGAAAAAAGAGGTGGAGTATGAGCCAGGATTGTATTTTAGAACTGCATGAAATCGATAAACAATTCGGAGAATTACAAGTTCTTAAAAAAGTAAATTTTAAAGTTTATAAAAAAGAAGTAGTGGTCATTATTGGACCTAGCGGCTCTGGCAAATCAACTCTCCTTCGCTCCGCTAATCTGCTGGAAATTCCCTCTGCCGGAAAAGTTTTTTTTAAGGGGACTTCCTTAAATCCCCACTTGCAAAAAGATTTGAATATTCTTCGTTCAAAAGTAGGAATGGTCTTTCAAAATTTTAATCTTTTTCCTCATTTTACAGTGGCACAAAATTTGATGGAAGCTCCCTGCATGGTAAAAAAAATGAAAAAAGATTTGGCCTATCAGTTGGCCATGGAACTTTTATTAAAAGTAGGGCTCTCCGATAAGGAAAAATGTTATCCTCGGCAACTTTCTGGTGGCCAACAACAGCGAGTGGCAATCGCTCGAGCTTTGGCCATGGGCCCAGAACTTTTGCTTTTTGATGAACCCACTTCGGCCCTTGATCCAGAGTTGGTGGGGGAAGTTCTAAAAGTAATCAAACAACTTGCTAGCGAAGGAGTGACCATGGTGATTGTCACCCACGAAATGAATTTTGCTAAAGATGTCGCTGATCGGGTAGTTTTCATTGACGGTGGTGTTATTCTAGAAGAAGGGCCCCCAGAGGAAATTTTCTCTCACCCCAAGCATCCGCGAATCATTGATTTTCTAAAAAATGTTTCTAATCATTGATTTTTCTTTTTTTTAAAAATTTGGCATAATGACCACAGGGATAATTAGGGGGTGTTATGAAAAATGACGATCAATCCCAAAATGTTGCAATATTAGGGGCCAGTGAAAATCCAGAACGTTATTCATTTAAGGCCTTGCAAAATTTAATCAGTAAGGGCCACCATGCTTTGCCTATTAATCCCAATTTAGAAAAAATTTTGGGCCATAAATGCTATAACTCAATTCAAGAAATCATCGACAGCGAAATTGCGGTGGATACCCTCACTCTTTACGTCAATGCAGAAATCTCCAGTAATTTAGAAGAAATTATTTTAACTTTGCATCCCAAACGAGTTATTTTCAACCCGGGAGCTGAAAATAAAGAACTAAAACAGGCCCTCTCTTCTCAGGGAATTGAATGTATTGAGGCCTGTACATTAGTTATGTTGAGCACAAATCAATTTTCATAAAATCTAATTTCTTTTATGCCCACCACTTTACCAAATACGTAATTGCCTAAAACATTTGCTTTTGTGACCGTCACACCATTGTAGGCCACTTCCATTCCAGACTGCGTATAGCGCCCTTCAATCAATACAAAACGTCGGTTTCCACTTATTCCATTATGAAGATAGTCGATTGCCAATTGGCCACCTCTATCAGGAGTAAAATCTACGGATTTTAAAATGGCGACATCTTGACCACTCTGTTTTTCTAGAACAATTCCTTTTTGAAGGTCGCAGATGTCAAAAACTTGTACAGTATTACTGAGAATTTCTTTTAACAAAATTTTTTCTACTTTTCCCTCTTGATTGCTGATAATCGAAAGCTGATTAATTTTGGGTTCAACATCGCTCTTTATGGTGAGAACGATATTTTCTTTAGCATCGGCCGTTTTAAACTGGGCACTTAAAATAATGAAAAATAAGAACACAAATTTTTGCATCAAATCTCCTTGAGATGTCTGTCTATAATTATAACATTATATTTTTATTTTTGGCGTGAGATAATCTTCATTTGATATTGCTCAGCGCGGTGATATAAACTCCTCTCTTTGGTTGGCAAAAGGCAAGGAGAGTCTGTGAAAATATTATACTCATCACGTTTGAGTTTTCCGGTATGGAAAACTCAGTATTACGAGTGGTATACCCGAAGCGGTTTGCTTGAAAAGCAAAGTGCGAAGGGTATAGTTTTATTTTTTATTTTTTTATTCACTTCCTGTGGCATGCAAAGCATTCCCACTGGACTCAATGAAGTCGATGCCAGTTGGGCGGAAGTGCAGAATCAATATAAACGCAGGTCCGACTTAATTCCCAATCTAGTTGAAGTGGTAAAAGGTTACGCCAGTCACGAAAAAGAAACCTTGGAGGGGGTAGTTGCCGCTCGTGCAAAGGCCACCTCAGTGACTTTTGACGCTAAAGATTTAAGTGAGGAAAATCTCAAAAAATTTCAGGCCTCACAAGGTGATCTTACTAGGGCCCTGGGAAAATTGATGATGATCACGGAAAATTATCCCAACCTTAAGGCCAATGAAAATTTCAGGGATTTACAGTCACAACTAGAAGGCACTGAAAATCGCATTACGGTGGCCAGGAATCGCTATATAGAATCCATCAAGGAGTTTAACAATTTAGTTACTGTACCTCCGACTTCTTGGTACAATTCACTTTTTTTAAAACACAATAAAAAACCACAATTTGAAGCGGAAAACTTAAAAGAGATACAAGATGCTCCAAAAATTAAGTTTTAATTTCCTTTTTCTTTTTTGCCTCTTTTTTTCTTTAAAAATTGAAGCACGACAGGTCCCGATGTTGACTGCTCCAGTCGTCGATGAGGCCGGTCTTTTAAGTGACAATGAAAAAAGATTATTAAATCACAGCATTCAAAGTTTTCATGAAAGGGGTGGCCCACAAATTCAGATTTTAATTATCAACTCTTTGGAAGGCGAAGTTTTAGAACAATATTCCATTAAAGTTACCGATAATTGGAAATTAGGCGGCGCTAAAAAAGACGATGGGGCCCTTTTTTTAATGGCCCTAAAAGAACGGCAAATGCGTTTGGAAGTCGGACAGGGATTAGAGGGGCAGCTGACCGATATACGCTCCGCTCATATTATTCGCGATGTAAAAAATTATTTTCGACAGGGCAATTTTTTTGATGGAATTCTTTTTGTCGGAGAATCTATTGCCAAAGCAACTGAGACTGAGGTTATTTGGAATGAAGTACTTAAAAAAAGTGAAATATCACGTTCCTCCTCTTCCCGAAAATCATCAAAAAATATGACTCCGTTTGATTTACTTTTTTTGATAATTATTTTCTTCTTTCTCCTCTTGACATCAAGACGCAGAAGATTTGGCGGTATTTTTGGTGGCGGATTTGGCGGCGGTAGCAGCTGGGGTGGTGGGAGCAGTTGGGGGGGCGGCGGCGGCGGATTTTCTGGTGGCGGCTCTTCTGGTGATTGGTAATAGGTAATAATAATGAATAATAATCTTTATGAAACTTTGAATGCTGTTTGTATTAAAAGTATTAGCAGTGCCGAAGAGAAAACTTCCGCCGAAATCGTGGCAGTACTAGTTCCAAGCAGCGATGACTATGCCGTGGCCCATTACCGCTGTAGTTTATTGCTGGCCGTTGTCGGGGCCTCTTTTGGGCATTTTACTGAAGGGTATTTTGATCATTCTCCAATCTCCTTCAGTCTTTGGGGAATGGGTTTAGGAATATTATTAGGTGGCCTTGTGGCCCATATTCCAAAGCTCAAACGATTTTTTTTACACAAAAAAGAATGCTTCGAAGAATCCAGACAACGGGCCATTCAAATTTTTTATGAAAAGGGTTTACATACTCTGCCAGAACGAAATGCCTTGCTTCTTTTTGTTTCTGAACTGGAGAGGGAAATTCATCTTTTGGCAGATATCGCTTTAAAAGAAAAGGTGGAACAAAAAGAGTGGGATCAAGTGATTGCCAAGATGAGTGAGCACTTTAAGAAAAAAAGTTTTAATCAAGGGCTAATTGAAGGTATTGGCACCTGTGCCGAAATTTTACACCTTCATTATCCAGGAAAAATGACCAATCGTGGCAGTGGCAATCAATTTAGCAATCAATTGAATCGAGAATAAAAAGTGGCCATAAATTAACTTGATCATATCCATACTTTTTAGGATTATGGTTATCTAGTCATATAAAAGGTCAGTATGGAAAATTTTTTTAAGTCCCTCGGAATCTTATCTAAAAATACAATTTCTCACGTTTGCATTAATGCTACTCCTGCGCAT
>JAHEZZ010000194.1 GCA_023250815.1 Bdellovibrionales bacterium | reverse complement strand
GATTGGCATTCGCCGCTAAAATGCAAATACACTTGAGTCACGTCATCTACTTTATTAATTGCCTTAATAAGCACATTGCCCCCATCTTGCCTTAGGGCCTTTCTCACTTGTCGATCCAAAAAAGATTCCACTAAACGCAATTGCATTGGCAGAGTAGGAGATTCCTTAAATTGTTCTGCAGGTAAAATATCAAAAGCTTCATCCTCTCCTTCAAATAAAAGCATTTCTTCAATTAACTCTGGAATAATTTTAAAAAAGAGTTCAAATTCGCTGCCAATCTTTTTATCTTTTTCCAAGTATAAGGCGGGTAAATGGTTTTGATCCCGCAGAAAATACTCCACTTCCCGAGCGCTTATTTTAACAATCTGAAGACGAGATTTATCCTTAAGCAAATGACATAAAGATTCTACAAAGGCCCGGTGGTTAAGGGGCAAATCACCAGAGTAATGAACAGAGACTAAATGGGCGGGAGTATTTAAATCCCCTCTAACTTTTCCCCAAAATTCCAAATGAGATGTCTCTAACTTGAGGCGTTTTCTAAAAATATGAAATGTATTTTCTAGGTTATTTGAGTCCTCTATATATTTATCTTTGATTATGCTGGTCAGATTATATTGACCAGCAAGCGCCCATTCCTGGGCCCGTTTAGAATACAGATTGTGCATAAAATAATACCTCGGCCAACCGCCGAGATGCTAACATAAAGCTATGTTAAAAAAAAGAAAACTTTTATACTCATCACCTTTGAGTTTACCACTGCGGAAAAAGTGAGACGTGAGAAATTTAAATTGCGCCAGTGAAGTTGTTATCTTTGGGCCATGCCTAGACTCTTTTGCAAGTCTCGCCAAAGTCCATCTGGGACTTCCTTGGTTAATTGTAGACGGCGGTATCAATCCTCTTATTTCTGGCAAATACCGCCCTCTGCTTTTATCAAAAATAGAAAAAAAGGAAGTGCAATGGATTGGCGACGGCGATTCTAAAATAAGTTTGCCCAAAAAAATGCCGGGGCTACTTTTTCCTTCTCACAAAGATGAATCCGACTTAGAGCTGGCACTGGAATTGATTCCCCGGGCAAAAAAAATTATTTTGTATGGGATGTGGGGTGGGCGCTTTGATCATCATTTAGCAAATTTCGGCGTGCTTTCTCACTTTTGTAAAAGTGCCGGAAAAATGGCGGTATTTACTGAGGGAGCTGTTATTTTGGGGCCAGGAAAATGGGCCCTTTCTTATAGCAAAAATTTTTCCCTTATACTTTTTCAGAGAGGAGAAATTAAATTGCGTGGGGCCTGTCGTTTTAAACTGGCCAAAAGTACTTCATTCCCCCCTCTCTCCCCTTGGGGAATCTCCAATCTGTGGATTCCATCAAAAAAAAATAAAAAAGTGCTACTAACGACAAAAAGACCAACACTTTACCTTCCTAATTCCCTTAAAATAGTGCCTCATTTTTTAGGAAAAATATGAATATCAGAATTAAAATAATTGACGCCATTCGTACTTGCGCCATTTTTTTAATGATTTTTTTTCATTTGAGTTACGATTTAGCATCTTTTAATTATGTCACCATCAATTTTAAACTAAATCCCTTCTGGTTTTATCTGCCAAGACTTATTGTCACTCTTTTTTTTCTCTCAGCAGGGGCCTCCCTCTACTTGGCCCACGGAGTGGGGGCCTTGCACTGGATTAAATTTTTCAAACGACAGTTGCAGTTACTTTTTTTTTCTCTGATGATTTCCCTTGCTACCTACTTTATTTTTCCTCAAACTTGGATTTATTTTGGCACACTTCATTCTATTTTTGTCTGCTCATTTTTAACTTTGCCCTTATTAAAATTCCCTCGTCTCGCTTTTATTTTAGGAATACTGATGCTAATCCCACCACTCTTTTTTGGTTGGCGTTATCCATGGCCAATGCTGCATCATCTTTCGATGGACTATATTCCCGCCCTGCCTTGGCTGGGTGTTATGTGGATAGGAATTTATCTGGGACAAATTTTATACCGCTATCAAAATAAATTACAGAAAGTGGAATCCCTGATTCCCCCCTTTGCCAGTTTTATGGGAAAACATTCATTGATAATCTACTTAATGCATCAACCAGTGCTCTATGGGTTTCTTTTCCTCGTTTCTTCCTTGCGCTAATTATGTTATTTTTCAAATCTTATGAATAAACAATGGGCCCGTATAGAAAAAATTTTTGGCAATTCAAAATTTGCAGTTGTGCTCATTTTAATTTTTGCTGTTTGTATGATGGCGGGAACCATTTTAGAAAGCTACTGTGGCAGTGATTTTGCCGGCCGAGCACTTTATAAATCTTGGCCATTTATGCTCCTCCAAGGACTAATGTATCTCTCTATCGCCATCGCAACACTTATGCGCCTGCCTGCCAAAAAAAGACTTTATGGTTTTTATACAATTCATCTGGGGCTAATGACTATCGGTGCCGGCTCACTCATTACTTATATGGCCGGAGTCGATGGCCAAATCGTTTTATACCCCCTCACTCCCACCCGAGAAATTAGTCTAAGCAAAGATGTCCTGACAATAACGAGACCAAACACTAAGCAAAAAATAACTTATTTTCTTCCACCTGTGGCCTTCACAAAAAATATAAATGATCAAGTTTCTGATATTAAAATCAAAGACTATTTACCCTTTGCTGAAAATCAAACAGTATGGCAGTCCCCCATTTCTAAAAATCAATCCTCAAGTCTACTCATGAATTCTGCAGAATACCGTTTATGGAATAAACAAGTGGCAGAAAATTTTATTTTATCCACTCACCCAGAGGCCCGGGATTTCCAAAGCACCATAAGTATGGGCCCATTAACTATTCACTATCTGCCGAGTGCTCTAGCAAATTGTTTTGACCCTTCAATGGCCTCCAAAAATTTATCGGGAATTATTATTTGGAATGCCAAAAATGGAGATTGCTTTATTCCTGAAATGAGAAATATTGAAATTAAAACAACCAAATCTCATAGTCGCTTCCTCGTTTATATTAATGAAACAGCAGAACAAAATAACACTCGTCTGCTCACTTTTTTCCCCGACATTTCGCCCTGGCCGCTTAAAATCACAAACAATCAATTTCAAACCCTAGAAGGTTCTCCTTTTAGGGCCTTTAGCAAAAAAATATTTTCCGGCACACCTCAACTTTTAATCTTCGGCACCAGCGTAGCTTTTCAAAATAAAGACGAGAAAAAAACCTGGGCCATGAAAGATTTTAAAAATGGCCCAATCGATCTTCCCTGGATGGGATTTAAAATAGCATTAGAAAAATTTGAAACTGATCTGATTCCACTAAGAATTCCAAGTTACGCTCTTCCTATACAAAAAAATAGCGAACTGATCGTCGGTGCCACTCGAGCTGTAAAAGTAGAAGTTGAAGGCAAAGATTTTTGGGCCACCAATCAAAGTACATTGGTAGTGCAAACTCAAAATGAAGAAATTTCATTTGACCTAAAAAAAGAAACGGTCTCTCTGCCATTTGAATTTGTACTGGAACAATTTAAAATGGACAAAGATCCAGGAACAGATAACCCTGCCAGCTTTGAAAGTTTTGTAAAACTCTTTGATGCTAAAGAAAACCTCACTCATCATATTTATATGAATAATCCTCTAAAGTATCAGGGGTTGACATTTTATCAGGCCTCTTATTTTCAAACTGAAGATGGGCAATTTGCCTCGATCTTAAGTGCCAACATTGATCAAGGACGGCCCTTTAAATATATTGGAGCAATTCTTTTGGTGAGCGGGGCCATTTGGCATTTCTTTTTAAGACGGAAAAATCAAATCTAAGGGGAGCATACTAACCTGCAGGTTTTTTCTCGCTGTCTTTCTCCTTATCCTTCTCTTCTTTTTTTTCTCCTTCTGGAACAGCTTCTCCCTCTGGTTCTGGCGGAGGAGCATTCATTTTCTCCAGTGTCTGGATATTTAAATTGCTAAACTCCTCACTTTCTTTTTTTCTCTGTTCCATAAGGGGACTAAAAAAAACTTCGTTAATTTCTTTGCGCAAGATTCGTTTATCATCTTCACCCAAAGAGTGAATCAAAGCAAAATAGTGTAGCTTGCCAGACTCCTTATTGAACAATTTTCCATCAAGCGGAATGACAGTCACGGCCATTGGAATTGGGGCAGCAACACGATAAGAAGAAATTTGAAGTTCTGCCTCAGTAACAAAAGTTATTTCAGATTCGGTTAATGTCTTTAATCCAATGTCATAAGAAACACTCAGCATTGCAAGTTCTGCATCCCTTTGATCCACAAAATATTGCATGCCTCGAACGTCAGTTGTCGTTAATTTGCTATTTTTAGCAGGGTTTTCCGCTTTTAATTGCATTAACATTTTTTTAATTTTTTCCTCTTCCTTTTTATTTATTTTCTGCTCAAGTAGCTTAACCATGGGAGATAGCAAATCCAACGTCATGCTATTCATATTGGTTAAAATAAAAGGATGGGAT
>JAHEZZ010000052.1 GCA_023250815.1 Bdellovibrionales bacterium | reverse complement strand
CTGCAAAAGGCCATGCGCCTGGATCAAATGGCGATGGAAAATAAATTGCCGATGATTTATCTGACAGAATCAGCAGGAGCTGATCTTCCTCAGCAGGCAAAAATTTTTAATTATGGGGGAGCGGCCTTTCGCGAAATCACTCGCAGATCGAGCGAAGGCATTCCCAGTATCTCGGTGGTTTTTGGATCGAGTACCGCAGGAGGCGCTTATATTCCAGGCATGAGTGATTACGTTATCATGGTTAAGGGCCAGGCAAAAACTTATTTGGCCGGGCCACCTCTGGTCAAAATGGCGATCAATGAAGATGCCAATGATGAATCACTCGGCGGCGCTTTAATGCATAGTCGCCGCTCAGGGCTGTGCGATTTTTTAGCGGAGAATGAATCAGATGCCATCAAACAAGCACGACAAATTGTCGCCAGTTTTAATTGGCCACAGTTAAAGAGCGAAGAAGAAATCGATCCTCCTCTTTATGCCGCCGAAGAACTTTTAGAAATTGTCTCCGCAGATGTCAAAAAACCTTATGACGTCAGAGAAGTTATTGCTCGTTTAGTAGATGGCTCACGTTTTATGGAATTCAAACCCCTTTACGGCGAAACTTTAGTTACTGGTTGGGCCTCTCTCTGTGGTTATCCACTTGGTATTCTGGCCAATAACGGAGCGCTTTTTTCTGACAGCGCCAATAAAGGTTCACATTTTATTCAACTTTGTAATCAGAGAAATATTCCTCTGCTTTTTTTGCAAAATATCACCGGCTTTATGGTGGGACAAAAAGCGGAAGAGGAAGGCATTATAAAAAATGGGGCAAAACTAATTAATGCTGTTTCAAATAGCAAAGTTCCCGCCTTAACAGTGATGATTGGTGCTTCTTACGGTGCCGGAAATTACGGCATGAGTGGGCGGGCCTATTCTCCGCGCTTTTTATTTTCTTGGCCAAACGCTAAATTAGCGGTGATGGGAGAAGATCAATTGGTCGGGGTGATGGAAATTATTCAAAAAGAAAAAATGAAAAAAAGCGGCATCATGCCAAGTGCGATTATGGATATGGCGAAGGGAAAACTGGCCAAGGAAATGCTCCGAAAAAGAATTTCTTCTGAATCCTCAGTCTATTATTCCACTAGCAGAACTTGGGACGATGGCATAATTGATCCTCGAAATACTCGAAATGTTTTAGGGCTATGTTTAGCGGCAATAGCGCAAGAAAAAAAGGAATCTAATGGGGCCTTTGGCATATTTAGAATGTAAGGAAATTAAAATGAAAAGAATGAAAGAATTTAAAAAAGTTTGCATCGCCAATCGCGGAGAAATTGCCTGTCGAATTATCAGGGCCTGTAAATCACAAGGAATAAAAACGGTGGTTCTTTATTCTGATCCCGATGCCAATTCCTTGGCCGTAAAATTGGCCGATGAGGCGATCTCTCTGGGAGGAACTACCGCCCTGGAATCTTATCTCGATCTGGCCAAGGTTATTGATGCCGCCAAAAAAAGCGGAGCAGATGCCCTTCATCCAGGATACGGACTGCTTTCTGAAAAAGCACAATTGGCCACGGCCTGTGAATCGGCGGGGATTATATTTATTGGGCCTTCTGCTCTCTCAATGGAAAAAATGGGCATGAAAAATGTTGCCCGAGAAATTGTCAGCAAATTAAATTTACCAATTGTTCCTGGATATAACGGCGAAAAACAATCGTTAGATATTTTTAAATCAGAAGCAAAAAAAATGGGGTTTCCTGTTTTACTGAAAGCGGCAGCGGGTGGCGGTGGCAAGGGCATGCAAATTATTGAACGAGAAGATCAATTTGAAAATGCTTGGGCCAGCGCTCAACGAAATGCCAAAAGTGCTTTTGGCGACCAGACTCTTCTCATGGAAAAATATTTCCCCCACATTAAACATATTGAAATTCAAATTTTAGGAGATCAGCAAGGAAAAATTGTTCACCTTTTTGAAAGAGAATGTTCAGTACAAAGGCGCCATCAAAAAATTATAGAAGAAACACCGGCCCCAAGCTTAAGTGCTAAATTAAAAAATGAAATGGGACAGACTGCAATTGCCATTGCCGGGGCGGTTAATTATATCGGCGCTGGAACAATCGAATTTATTTTAGACACCGCCACTCAACATTATTATTTTCTAGAAATGAATACCCGGATTCAAGTAGAACATGCCATAACAGAAGAAGTTGTGGGAATTGATCTGGTGGCATGGCAACTTAAAATCGCCCAAGGAATGCCAATTGATTTTAACCAAGAGTCAGTTACCCAAAAAGGTCATGCTCTAGAATGTCGTTTGTGCGTCGAAGATTGGCAAAATAACTTTTTGCCGGCCAGTGGAAAAATTTTGCGCTGGAGGTGGCAAGAATTAAAAGGCCTTCGTATAGATCATGGGATTGAAGAAAATGGCATGGTGGGCATTTATTATGATTCTATGCTGGCGAAAATCGTCACTTATGGCCATGATCGAAATGAAAGTATTAAAAAAATGCAATATGCCCTCGCCAACCTTGAACTATTAGGTCCCTCCAACAATCGGCCTCTGCTGATTTCCATTTTAAACAATGATACATTTAAAAGTGGGAATTACGACACTGGATTCATTTCTCAAAATATCGATAAAATAAAAGTAAGGTGGCAAGAAGAAATGGCCCAGGAGCAAGTAAAAGAGGAAATCGTTGTTGCCGCTTGGTTATCGACACTTTGGCAATCTCAAAATAAAAAAAATACTGTCTGGACAAAAATGGGTTTGATTCCTGCCTGGCGAAATAATTTCTACTGCCATCAAAAAAAAGATTTTCAACTAGGAACTGAGACGCTGACTCTTTTGTATGAAGCAATAAGCACCTCGGAGTTTTATTTTCAAATAGCAACCGACTGGAAGGAAGAGAAAAAAAAGAAAGTGCAAATGATCAAAGCAAATGACGGAGTAGTGATTTTTTTACTCGAGGGAAAAAGAGTGAAATATTCTCTGGCCCAAGAAGAAGATAAAATATTTATCCATCATGAAAATCTTGGGGCCATTCTACTCACTGAACTCCCTCGCTTTAAATCAAGCGAAAAGGCAAAAAGTAAATCAAATCACGTTGCCCCCATGCCGGGGAAAATAATTAAAGTTTTAGTTCGCGCTGGTGATCAAGTCAAAACGGACGATGAACTGGTTATTATTGAATCGATGAAAATGGAAAATAGTGTCCGGGCAATTCGCACCGGATTGGTGACAGAAGTTTTCGTCGCCCACGGGCAATTGGTAGAAAAAAATGACAGACTCATAAAATTTGAGAAGGAGGAATAAATGGGGCCATTTCAAAATGAACATAAAATTTTTAAAAAGACAGTAAGTGAATTTGTCGACAAGGAAGTGCGCCCTTACATCGCACAGTGGGAAGAGGCCGGCCTTACCCCTCGCTCTTTTTTTAAACGTTGTGGAGAAATGGGATTTTTGGGCCTTAATTATGCTGAAGAATTTGGAGGAGCAGGTGCCGATCACGCCTTCTCTTATATCTTCAATTTAGAAATGGCCAAATGTGGCTCATGTGGAGTTGCTTTGGGACTCTCAGTACAAAATGATATGGCCACACCGGCCCTCGCCAAACACGGCAATAAATATTTAAAGGACACTTATCTTAGAGCGGCAAATAAAGGCGAAATGATCGCATCGATTGCCGTTTCAGAACCCAATCATGGTTCTGATGTTGCGGCAATTGAAACAAAAGCGGTCAAGGAAGGTGATCACTATATTGTAAATGGCCGAAAAATGTTTATTACCAATGGCACCCAATCGGATTTTTTAACCTTACTAGCAAGAACCACCCCTGGTACCGGTTATCAAGGCCTCTCTCTTTTTATTGTGCCGACAAATTTACCAGGAGTCTCGGCGGGGAAAGCGCTGAAGAAAATCTGTTACCCCTCATCAGACACCACTGAAATTATTTTAAATAACGTCAAAATTTCCGCTGAAAATATGATCGGCCGAGAAGGAGCTGGTTTTCTTTATCAAATGGAACAATTCCAATACGAAAGACTGGCGGCAGTGGCCATGTCTCTGGGCGGAATGAAGCGCTGTTATGAACTTACCAAAAAATATATTTTCGAAAGAAGTGCTTTTAATAAACCGCTTTATAAAATGCAAACTATTGCTCATAAGATGGCACAAATGGCAGCGGAAGTTAATTGCCTTGAGGCCTACAGTTTTAAATGCGTGCAAATGGCCAACGCCGGAATTGATTTTACCAAAGATATCTCAATGCTTAAATTATTAGCGGCGCAAACCCAGCAGAGGATGATGGAAGAATGTGTGCAAATCCACGGGGGCTACGGACTCATGACAGAATACGAAGTGGCCCGTTATTTTCGAGATGCCAAATTAACAGGAATTGGCGGTGGCACCAATGAAATTATGAAAGAGATTATCGTCAAGATGGAAGGCATGGAATGACACCATTAAATTTTTCAGACAAAAAAGTAATCTTAAGTTGTGCCATCACTGGGGTTTTAACCGATCCTAAAGTTCATAATGTCCCTGTCACGCCAACGGAGATGGCACAAGCGGCCCTTGATGCTTATAATGCCGGTGCCAGTGTTGTTCATTGCCATTTCAGAAATCAAACCCCAGGGAAAGGCGCTCTCCCTACCTGGGATCTCAAAGTGGTGGCAGAAATTTGTCACGCCATAAAAGAAAAAGTTCCCCAAATTATTTTAAATTTATCTACCGGAGTTCTAGGCGCAGACATCAGCGGCCCCCTTGCCTGTCTAAAAGAAATTCGCCCAGAAATTGCCGCCCTCAATGCCGGCACACTCAATTATTTAAAAACAAAAAAAGATGGAAGTTGGGCATGGCCTCCAATCCTTTTTGATAATCCTGTAGAAAAAATTACTTCTTATCTTAATGTCATGAATGAATATAAAATAAGGCCGGAGTGCGAATGTTTTGACACTGGAATTTTAAGAAGTGTGAGTATGTTCAAAGAGAATGGCCTATTACAAGATCCAATAAATATTTCGCTGGTCATGGGAGTAAATAGCGGCATGCCTGCAAAGGCCTCTTGGTTGCCTCTTTTAATTGAAGAAATGCCAGAGAAGGCGCAGTGGCAAGTGATTGGTATCGGCCAAAAAGAAGTATGGCCACTGTATCGACGGGCCTGTGAACTTGGCGGCCATTTGCGTTCAGGTGTTGAAGACACATTTTATTTGCCAAGTGGAGAAAAAACTAGCTCCAACGGAAAATTAATCGAAGAGCTGGCGGCCATTGTAAAACAATGTGGACGAGAAATTGCCAGTACATCTGAAGCAAGAGCAATCTATGGAATCTAATTCTCCTTTTTATTTAAATGATGAATGGCAGTGGTTATTTGAAAATGCCATCAAGTGGGAAGAAATCCTGGAGGTATTTCCCTCCGATCACAATTGGAAAAATAGCGCTGAAGCAAAAATTTATCTTAAAGAAATTTTAACCACCGTGGGCCAATGGTGTCAGGAAAAAATTGCCCCCAGAGCAATTTCTCTCGATTCCCAAGGTGCAGGTCTTGTGAAAGACGGAAGCACCTACCCCAACTCATTACTCAAAGATCTCTATCAAGAAGCAGTTGATATTCATTTTTTTTCTCTAACTACAGGGAGCGAATTTGGAGGCCTTGACTTACCGGTTGCTCTGAATATGATGGCCTTCACCTTTATTGGCCGCGCCTGCCTCGCCTCATCCAGTCAGCTTAATTTTTTTCCTTCAATGATTGATATGCTTGAGCGTTTCTGTACTCCAGAAGATGGCCACCGACTTATCCCGCAAATTATGCGTGGTGAAATTAGCGGCAGTATGGCCTTAACAGAAGCAGAGGCCGGATCTGATATCGGATCACTAATCACTACGGCCCAAAAAACTGATAATGGAAAATATTTGATTACCGGAAATAAAATTTTCATAAGTAACGGCGGCGGTGGTTTTAGTTTTGTGCTGGCAAGAATTAAAGGTGCCCCTTCTGGAATTAAAGGTATCTCACTTTTTTTAGTAGAACAGTGGTTAGATATTGATGGTGAGAAAAAGGCCAACTACCGAATCATTAAAGATGAATTAAAAATGGGCATGAGAGGCTCTTTTACCTGTCAGATGGCCTTTGAAAATAGTGTTGGGAAATTAATAGGAAAAGAAAATGAGGGCCTACCTTTGATGTTTCATCTGATGAACATGAGCCGTATTGGAGCGGGAGGACAGGCCTCGGGCATAATGGAATCCTGTCTCCATTATGTAAAAAAATATGCACTTGAGAGAAAACAATTTGGGGTTAATTTGCTGGAACTTCCTCTTTATAAAAATAATTTTAAACAGTGGGAAGTTGAAAGCGACGCCTTTAGAGCTTTTTATATCGACAGTTTAAATTCTTTTACCCTCTACCATCGACTGGATCTCAAAAAAAGAAAAACTGGGGAATTAAATCGTCATGAAGAAAAAAATTTAGATCAAGCATTGATTAACGTTCGTCTACTCACTCCTTTAGTTAAATATTATGGCACGGAACTGGCGGTTGAAATTTCAAAAAAAAGTATTCAGGCGTTAGGTGGCCACGGTTTTATGCGAGATCATTCAGTAGAGCGGCTACACCGAGATAGCTTTGGCCCTCTTCTTTATGAAGGCACTTCACAAGTTCAGGCCTTAATGGTTTTTAAAGATTTAGTGAAAAATATTTTAAAACATCCTACAGATTATTTTGGGCCGCTTTTTACTGGGCCTGCTGCTTCTTTGTCCTTAGTAGGACAAGATATTTATCAAAGAGAATATATAAAAATAGACAGGCAATTTAAAAGGCAACTGGCAAAACTTTTTTTAAAAAGTATGAGGCCCGATGAAATTTTTAAAATATTTGAGCGCAAAATGTGGTTAGCGCAAGACCGAATTGATAAATTTATTATTCATTCTGAAAGTATTTGCCAGGCCCTTTGTTATATCAAAACAGTTCAAGTATTGGCCTCTCACGCTAGCTTCGATAACAAACGCAGCGAACTTCTCTTTGATTATTTAAAAATAATTCACCCAAAGATGGCGGCGATCTTTACTGGTTGGAGACAATAAGGAATTGGATATGAAATTATATTACCTTATAATTTTTTTAATCTTGCTACAAAGACTATTGGAATTAAAAAAATCAAATAAAAATGTCCGCAAGCTTAAAGAACGAGGAGCAAAAGAATTTGGAAGAGGTCATCTATGGATAATGAAGGCCTTGCATATTTCTTGGTTTTTTGTGCTTATTTTTTATCCTCTGTGTCTGCCAAATTTAAAAATAAGGCCAGACCTTTTTATTTGCGTTCTTTTGCTGATTGCGATCTGCCAAGTCATGCGCTTTTTTATCCTAAGAACTTTAGGCCCAAGATGGAGTATCCCCGTTCTTGCGATCAAAGGCGAAGCACCTGTTAAATCTGGCCTATATAAATATTTAAAGCACCCTAATTATTTGGTAGTTTTTTTAGAATTACTTCTCTTTCCTATGATTATTGGAATGTGGGAAGTGGGGGTAACTTTTTTTTTGTTAAATTTATATCTCATGTACTTCAGGCTTAAGGCAGAAAATTCTGCACTTCATTGGATGTCTACAATTGATTAGGGCGTCCTAGTGGCATTCCACCTCTTTGATCATTTCGGCCTTAAATCGAAAAGATAAACGATGAGTTCCAACTTCCGGTAAAATTAGATCAGGAAGGATTGCCGGTGCTGGTATTTCAGAGATATCCAAAAAGGCCAATTCAATTTTTTTAATATCTCTCCCCAGCTTCTTTGTATTTTTTTTAAGATCAGCAATTTGTTGTTTGATTTTTTCCGATTGAATTTGGGGCACAATTTCATTTCGTTGAAGCTCAGTTACTTCTAGTTTTTCTTTAAATGCCGGAACTTTTCGAATATTAAAAGGAGTAAAGGTATGATCTAAGATCGTTCTTTTCACACAATAAGTTTCGTCTCTTCGAATATTCTTTTCGGTATAGGTATAAGGGTCTTCTAAGGGGGCCTTGACATCTAAATTGTACTGTTCATAAGTTGTTTTAATATCACAGATGGTACGCTCACCATCAGGCACTTTCACCATCTTGTACTTGTAATATCTAACGATTAATGGTTTGCCAGAAATTTTGCTATCAAAAGCTGACAACATCTGAGCATCCGCAAATACACTAGAAATAATGAAAGATAAAATTTGAAGTAACATATACCCCACTCTTCTTGAGACATTCGGTGTATTGATAAAAAAAAATTAGATCGGCCCATATGAGGGCAGCATTTGCCGAAAAAAAACTAAAAAAACATAATAATACCACCGCCCCAAGTTTGAGCAATGAAGGCCTTATTTCTCCCACTGGCATCGGTCTTTTGTCTGGAATATTCGTAGAGCCCATTTAATTTCCAAAAACTTCCTAAACGGTGATTGAGATTAAAATTGGCCCGGTAGTAAGTACCTGACTTCAAACTATCATTTGGTCGATATTGATCGGCCAGATAACCAGCATCCAGTTTTGGTTCACGCAAAAATGAAACCCATTCTCTAGTGTACCCAGCACTTAAATCAGTCCTTGGAAAAATATCTAAAAAAATAAACTGAATGCCGGCCCTATTAATTTTATATTGATTAGCAGTCCAGGCCTCTTTTCTTAAACTTTGTTCATAGTTAAGTTGCAAGTCAGCGACTGGGCCCATAAGAAAACGGTGGAGAAAACCAAAATTATGAATATTGCCATGATTGGCATTAAAGTAGCCTTGAAACGCTCGGGCCTGATAATAGGCCTCACTTAGATGACTGCGATTAAATTGAAAACGTTCAGAAATTTTAAATCCAATATCTTTGGTATAAAAATCATAAGATTGAGATTTTTTATAATCCAGATACTCCCTTTTATATTCAATATCAAAAATAGTACGCGCTTGTTTGTGAAAAAGATGGTTTTTATAGTGTGATTCCCACCCCAACATCATTTCCATCATGTCATTTCTTTGCACTTCTGGACGATTATTTTGGTGGTAAATAGAATAAAAATGGCCCTTCGGATAATGCAGCCATTCTTTGCCATTGTATACTTGAAAACCTCCCAAAACCTTGACGTCCCATAACATGGTACGGGCATTAGTGATGGCCCTTCTTTCTCCGTAATAATTTTCCATACTGTTTGTAGTATAGCGATAATTAACGGTAGAAAATAAATCAAAACGACTCAGTTCCTTAAACACTTTTAAAAATTTAAAAACACGATCGTCAAATCTACCGTCAATCTCTTTAAACTTTTCTAAAATTTTTTGAAAATCCCGATCTTTTCCCGCTTCAGGGCCCATACTGACCATCGGAACAAAACCAAAAAGCGGGTCAAGTTTAAGTCCGCTTGGAGCGACGTATTCTCCAGTGATTGAATTGATTCCTCCTAAATCAGCGGGCATCTTAAATGTTTTTGATCGCTCGTCATATTCCGCTCCGGCGGGTGGGGAAAGATAAAATCCAGTTTCTAAATCAAGGATCCCCCCAGGCCTTACCCCTTGTGCATTTTTAATATCGTATTCTTTTTTTAAAGTAGGCACGGTCTCATCACCTGGAGGATCAGGAACTAATAAATCATTGCCCTTCTCACTATTATCGATCTTATCTTTATTTTTAAATCCTTTTATCACTTCGCCCTTTTGGCCAAAATTTAAATCTTTATTTTGCGCTAAAATAATAAATTGCTCTGGCGATAGTTTGGTGGGAGTTGCCGCCTTCTCATAGCTGGGATAAGCACCACTCACTTCCCCTGGGGCCACACTAACGGAAGAGTGGTGAATAAGTTCATCCTCCAAATTATGTAAGTCTTGCTCTTGATTAATTTTATGAATAGTGCCGTCATGATCAAATTCTTCTCTTAATGATTCGTGAATTTGCTGATCGTGCTTTTTAAAAAGATTAACTTCTCCTTTAAAAGTAATGGTGGAAGTCACATGATTGTCTGGATTATGCACAATAAGAAAATCAGTACCCCTTACTCCCATTGAAGCAGTACGGGTTTTGATATAAATTTTATGGCCTTCTTTTGGCACCGGAGTTTTCTCGTTAATAATTGCCCGGAGTTTTCCTTGAAGTAGTTCAATTATTTTTGGACTTGAATCAAGTTTTTGTGCCAAAGACATTTTTGACGATGGGCCAAGGGACAGCACTGATTCATCTTCCAGTTTTATTTTAAGAATCGATTTTTTTCCAGTAACCACACTGCCATCAGTGAGAATCATATCCTTTAATTTTAATTCCTGCTGTCCTCCCTCAAAATCTAAGAATTGAGCATTTCCTTTAAGCATAATGACTTGCACTTTTGCATAAACATTTAGAGAAATAAAAAAAAGAAATGGGAGAACAAAAATATTTTTAATAAAGACCTTCCTATTTTCCTAGCGCCTTAGGTGCAATTGATTTTCCAACTAGGCCTGTAAGCACAATTAAAGTCATGAGGTAAGGAATAATTTGAATAAGCTGAGTGGGAAGAGCGATACTCAAGTTAGCACTTTGCAATCTCATTTGTATGACATCACAAAGGCCAAAAAAAAGGCAAGCAAGAACTGTCGTTTTTGGCCTCCATCTTCCTAAGATCATCGCCGCCAAAGACATAAACCCCCTGCCCCCAATCATGTTTCTGGAATAACCAGATGAAAGATAAATAGAAACAGAAGCTCCGCCGATTGAGGCCAAAATTCCTGAACAAGTAAGCGCAAACCAACGAATCTTATCGCTGCTAATACCTGCGCTTTCAAGCGCATCAGGATGCTCACCTGAAAAACTAATCCATAACCCTAAATGAGTGTATTTAAAAAGAGCAAAAATAAGGGCACAAATGAAAACTAAAAGCACAAGCGGAAAAGAGAGAAAACGTTCATTCATTTCCAAATTAGGAGTCGCTCCAGTAGAACCGTAGAGAATTTTTAAAATAAGAGGGATCATACCCATCGCTAATAAATTGATGGCCGTCCCTGAAATAATTTGATTTGCCTTAAGTTTTAAAACACAAAAAGCGTAAAATAAACCGCCCAAGGCCCCAGCGACAATCGCTGCCATAAGCCCCAGATACGGCGAATGAGTCATAAGAGCAACCACTGCCGCAGTAAAAGCGCCAATTAACATCAGGCCTTCAAGGGCAATATTAATAACTCCCGACCTTTCACTCATAAGGCCACCAAGTGAAGCAAAGATAAGTGGAGTTGAAACCCTAAGAATACTCATCGCCCATGATAGGATCATTCTTTCGCCCCCCATTTATGATTCACCATGAAGGCCAAGATTTTTTCTTCAAGCCAAGGTGAAATGGAAATAGAAAGCACTACCACGGCCTGAATAACTACCGCTAAATCTCGAGTGATATTTTTTGTTTCAATATCCAAATCACCGGCCCCTTTATGAAGAATGGCAAATAAAAAAGCAGCTGGAGGAATGGCCAGTGGTTGATTGCGCGCCAAAAGGGCCACGGCAATTCCCATAAAACCAAATTCAGGAGAAAAACCTAAAAGAAATTTTCCTGTGTGCCCATTAACTTCACCAATCGCCACCAGTCCGGCACATGCGCCAGCGATAAGCATGGCAATCACTTTCATCAATTTTGGATTTAACCCAGCAAGTTCCGCCGCCACTTCATTTTGCCCAGTAGCTCGAATAGCAAATCCTGTTCGAGTGCGAAATAAAAAGGCCCACAGTAAAATGGCCAAAAGGAAAATGATAAGAATTGAACTACTGGTGGGAGAATCCATAAAAAATTTAACTAAAGGATCCGCCCCTCTTACAAAATAAGAAAGACTAAGTTGCCTAGTTTCTGGATTTTGATTTTCCGTATTCCGAAGGACTGGCAAAGTGATAAGCCAACTGGCCAGAGCACTGGCAATTATATTGAGCATGATTGTGGAAATGACTTCATGGCCACCTCGATAGGCCTTAAGTAGGCCGGCAATTCCGGCCCACAAGGCGCCGGCCATCATCGCCACGCTAAATGAAATGATGATTCCCAAAAAAGGAGAAACACTAGGAAAAGTCAGACCAACTATCGCCACCATTAAAGTGGCCATATTAAGTTGTCCCTCGGCCCCAATATTAAAAAGCCCGGCATGAAAAGCGACGGCAACAGAATAGCCTGTAAGCGCTAGAGCATTGGCATAATAAAGAGTAGTCCCCAAATCGTATTTTGAACCTAATCCACTATTCCAAATGATTTGTAAAATATGCAGCGGATTTTCATCGGCAAAAGCGGCAATAACCGATCCTAATAAAAGGCCCATAAGCAAGGAAATAAAAGTGCTAAATAAGGGAAGCAGAATTTTCTTCATGAACTACTACCTCCCGCCATGGCAAGTCCAATTTTTGTTTCATTAAATTCTGAGCGTTTAAATTCTTTGACGATTTTTCCCCGATAGAGGACTAATATTCTGTCCGCCAACCTCAAAAGTTCATCTAGCTCAGAAGAAACAAGTAAGACGCCATGTCCTCTATCCCTTTGTTCTAAAATTCTTTGATGAATAAACTCCATGGCATTAATATCCACACCCCGGGTCGGCTGGCAGGCCAGCAAAAACTTTGGCCCCTTGAAATTGTCTTTAGTCAAATCACGAGAGAGGGACCATAGCTCTCTCCCCACTACAAATTTTTGTTGATTGCCCCCAGAAAAATTTTTGGCAATTAAATTTGCATTAAGAGGCCTTATGTCAAAACGACTAAGAACCTCTTTTACATAAGGCATAATAATTTTAGGACTAAGCCACCAGGAAAATTGACGCCATTTGGTCAGTAAAAAGTTTTCATAAAGACTGGCCCCCAACATCAGCGCCTCTTCCAATCTCTTTTCTGGCAACATCCCTGAATCAGCAGTGCGAAGTTTTAAAGTCTGATCGATAATAGTGCGCTGGCCATTCCCTTCAACTCCGGCAATCCCCACGATCTCACCGGCGTGAACCTTAAAATCAGGAAGCGAAATAATCACTTCAGAGGATTTCTCCTCCTCCCTATTATTTCGATTGTCGGAAATACCTACTAGTTTTCTTCCCACCATTAATTCGGCCATCGCCTCAATACTAAAATCAGCGGGTGTAATTTCTGCTACTGTTTTTCCGTCTCTAAAGATCGTCGCCTTATCAGCAATCGCTTTCACTTCTTTTAATTTATGAGTAATCAAGAGAATTGTTTTTCCTTCATTCTTAAGATTTCTTAGTTGTCCGAAAAATGATTCAATCTCAATGGGACTAAGAACAGCTGTGGGCTCGTCTAAAATAAGAATATCAGTGTCACGGAAAAGCAATTTTAGAATTTCCACTCGCTGCTGCTCTCCCACTGAAAGCTTTTCCACATTGACATCAAGATCAAGGGCAAGCCCGTAGTATTTTGAGAGCTTTTCAATTTTTAATCTCGCCTCTTTTTTTTGAATCAATGACCAGGGGTAATCAATGGTTCCTAAAACAATATTTTCAAATACGGTATGAGTTCCCGCCAACATAAAATGCTGATAGACCATACCAATGCCACTTGCCAATGCCTCTTTAGGTGAGGGCCATCTCACTTTTTTTTCTTTGACAATTATTTCTCCCGAATCTTGATGATAAAATCCGCAGAGAATTTTCATAGCGGTGGATTTACCGGCACCATTTTCCCCAATAATCGCATGAATGCTGCCAACATGAACCTTGAGATCAACTTTATGATTGGCCAGAACCTGGCCAAATTGTTTGCTAATTTTTCGAAGCTCTAGCGCAACTCCAAGCATGCTAGATGCTCACTTTTTATAATAATCTGGCACTTTGATTTTACCAGCGATAATGTCTTGTTTAATCTTTTCCATTTTCTTGCTAGTTTCAGCGGTAAAAAATTTTGAATTATACTGATCGACAGCATAATCAATCCCTTTGTCTTTTAGTCCAAAACGAACTGTCCCCGCCTTAAACTTGCCGCTATTTGTTTCTTTGATTACTTCCAAGACGGCAACATCCACTCGCTTTAACATACTGGTGAGAACCAATCCCGGTTTAACCCAATTTTGATTTGAATCAACCCCTATCGCCAATTTTTTTGTCTCTTCAACTGCATCAAAAAGCCCATTATTAGATGCTCCCGCTGCTCCAAAAATGACATCTACACCAGAACGGTATTGAGTCAGTGACAATTCTTTCGCCTTAGCGGGATTATTCCATGCACTGCTGTCCACTCCAACATAATTGATGATAACTGCGATTTTAGGATCGATGCTTTTTGCTCCCGCTTCATAACCCATTTGAAAACGATGGATTAAAGGAACATCCATGCCTCCCAAGAATCCCACTTTTTTATTTTTCGAATTCATGGCGGCCAGGGCCCCTACTAAATAAGAACCTTGATGTTCTTCAAAAAGAAGTGAAGTGACATTTGCCCCCGGAACCTCAGCGTCGATAAGAGCAAATTTAACTTCGGGAAAAAGAGGGGAAACTTTTTTCACCGCATCGGTCATCGCAAAACCAATACCAATCACCAAATCATATTTTTTCTGGGCAAATGAACGCATCATTGTTTCAATGGCAGCATCATCTGTGGCCTCAATATATTTAAGCTGAATGCCCAACTCTTTTTCTGCCAGAGTGGCCCCCAAGTAGGCCGCAGAATTAAAAGATTTATCATCTTTGCCGCCCTTATCGAGAATCAATCCTACCCTAATAGGCACCTTGGCAGCTGAGTTTGTCGCCGCTTGAAGGGCAAAAGCAAAAGAGCTTAGGGTAAATAAAAAAGACCACAATACCGATATCAAAAATTTATTTTTCATAGGCTAGAATTTAAGAAAAATCGTACGTCACGGCAAGAAATTTTTAGGGAAGATGGCGAAATATAAATTAAGGGACATAAATCCAAGTAGCGCCAATATTTGTGCTGTCGCCGAAACCACCGACAGCAGCGGTGTTTCCGTCAGCACTCAAAGAAAGACCTAGACCTTGTGCTCCAGCGCCACCCGCTCCAGTACCGACAAATTTAGTGCCCTGCTGGGACCATACTCCTGCGCTACGAGTAAAAAACCACACTGCTCCGCTTGCGGCATTGTCGTTATAACCGCCAATCAAAGCAGTATTTCCATCGGCACTTAAAGAAACCCCTTTCCCCTGATACGCAGAACCAGTTGCCCCGGTGCCAAAAAATTTAGCACCCTGCTGAGTCCATGTACTACTGCTCCTGGTAAAAACCCAAGCAGCACCAATATTTGTGTCATCTCCTTGGCCGCCGATTAAAGCGGTATTCCCATCTGCACTGAGAGAAACGGCAATGCCCTGAGAAGCAGCACCAGTCGCCCCAGTTCCCACTAATTTAGTGCCCTCCTGTGTCCATAAACCATTACTCTGAATAAAAACCCAAGTAGCACCAGTTGCCG
>JAHEZZ010000193.1 GCA_023250815.1 Bdellovibrionales bacterium | reverse complement strand
TTTCCCCAAAATCGGCGACTTTTTTAACAACACTTAAATAACCATTTTGCAATTCTGTTTTTTGTTCGTCTTGATAATTTTTTATCGCTGCTAAGTAGAGGTTTATTTTTATATCATCTTGTAGTTTTAATGAATTGAGTAGCTCCATCGTCGAAGTCATTTTTCGTTTGCTTTGCTCTTTTTCTAAATTGCTGTTGATATCGAGATTTGCCCAACCGCTAATGTTAACTTGAGCAAAAATTGAAATAGAGTAAGTACTATTTGCGAGAACAAATAAAAGAGCTGCAAATTTTTTAAAAACACTCATAAAAAGTCCTATCGTTTCTAGCTTTTTATGCAAACTAAATGCCTATAAATAGAGGTTAGCGGAGTTCTAAATATTAACGAGTTAAAAGGGACAGAGGGTGAAATAGTTAGGGTGCTGGCCAAACTTTGGCCGTCTAAAATATATACAAAAAAAGGGCCCATATTGGGCCCTGATTTTATTTGAAAGTTTTTGATTTTACATTCTGAAAGCTAAACCTGCCTCGCCACCAACTGTGCTAAGATTTGCTTTTTGCTCTTGAACATCTTTGCCGGAAGTGCGAGCTCCGGAAAATGCAGATACATTGAGGCCGCCAACTAGAGAGATATATTTTGCTATGTCATAAGTTAGGCTAACTTTTCCAAACAGAACGGCTGAATCATTTCCATTTATACCGACCAAGACAAAACCTTGGGCCTTAGCTTTATCGCTGATTTGAAGATCGCCTGAAATTTGTACACCACCGGCCACCTCAAATTCTCCTTTAAATTGTCCAGTGCCGAATAGCTTAGGAGAAAAAGTTATTTTGCCATTTGGCCCCATTTTTCCAATCCCTAAGGCAATTGGACTTGAGCCAAAGAAATAATTTGTACCGTCTGAATAAATGAGAGCGGGGTCTAAGCGTGTAATTGCAGCATAACGGACATCATCACTAGTGGTATAAGATATCCCCGCTTGGCCAACAGGATAGCTCCCGCTCCCGTCTTTTCTAACAACTGCACCAATTGATATATTGCCATCGAGAGATTTCAATCTGCCGCCAACTTCACTTTTTGTTGAAACATCAAGGCCAATTGCAGCGCCTTGAATTCCTGCAGAACCCACAATTACTTTGCCAATCGCCTTATCAGTTTCTTCGGCGTGAACTGCCGAAAGAGAAATAAGAGAAACCACTAGACATGCTTTTTTAAACATACAACCTCCATAATAATAAAATAAATATCTTCGTTTAGGTGGTTTGCAGTATTTGTGCCAAAAATAAATGATTGAGATTTTTAGAAGTTAATGATCGGGGGCAATAGAAACTTGCTTAAAGGTTGGTTGATTGTCGTTTATTTAGACGAATTGGGGCGTGTTCAATACGCATGCGCTCTTTAAAAACTTAATTCAAACTATTTTTAAATGATTATTTCTAAATATTTTCCAAAAGCCATGATCATGATTGTTTAGTATATTCTGAAATTCATCTTCAGTGTAAACCAGAATATCCATTGGAGCATAGATCTCCAATAAAAAAATAAAGTCGATATTCCTTTGGGTAAATGGTTTCTTTGTTTTAGAAACAATTAATAAATCGATATCGCTGTTGTTGTGATGAGTTGCTGTTGCAAAACTTCCAAAGAGATAAGAGGATAAAACGTCAGGGTGTCTTTTGAGAGCATCTGTGATTTTTTTTATGAGTTCATTGCGGTCTTCTTTTAATAAATTATTTTCAATGATTCGTTTAGAAAATATACTCATGAGTGATCTTTGGCGGTAATAAGTTTATTAATATTTTTAAGAATAAATTCTGCATAACTAATAGCTTCCTTTGCCTGTTCTTCATTAAAATATTCGGAAGGAATTCCCATATCGGGAACGGCATCAGGGTAGCGTGAGGAGATATAATATAAATCGAGCCTCTGTCCTGCATTGGCAATTGGGCCATTGATTTTTAATTCTTGGGCAATTTTAACGATTGAATGAGATTTAATCACATCAAACCCTCTGTAGTAGGCCAGTGCTTTGAGAGATTTTTCTCCAATTTGTTGGGCAATAAAACAGGTCTGAGCATAGTGATGATGGGTGAGGCTATCTTTTGCCCACTCTAAATCTTTTTCAGCTTGCTTTAACCAAGAAATATATCTTTCATTCATAAAAACTCCAAATCTATTTTAGATTTTTAAAAAGATCAGATTCAAAGAGGCCCTTGAAGGCCTTTTCATTTTCCGCCCATATTGCTTTAAGAGATTTTTCTGAATGAAGTGGGCATTCAAAAGTGAGCACCGGCGTTTTGTATTTTTCCGGGCCAAATTCTCCCAGAGAACCGGGAGTGGGGTGTCCTTCAATTTCATCGACCATTTTATAACCATTGTGGGCGTGCATGATTTCAGCTGCAGATTTGCAACCCGCTCCATTGTAGTTAATCATCGGTTTCCAAGAGTGAATGCTGACTATAAATTTAGGTTTATACTTATTAAAAAGTTTTACTAAATATTGGTTTTCTAATTCGCTTAAAGCGTTTTCTCCTGGAAAATATTTTGCCTCTCTGGATTCTTTGCTCCAATTCCCTGAAGGGAGATTGCGGTTGAGATCAACTCCTCGGGCGTTTGTTCGAGTTCCCATGCGATAGCCATCGACATTGAGAATGGGAATGACAACGAGAGGAATATCCAAGTCCTCATGGCCTTTAAGCCAATCAAATAGTTTAGAGCAAACGTAGACCCCTTCAACTTCATCCCCATGAACACCTGCCATCAGATAGATATAACTTTCGCTTTTGGGATCTGTGCGAAAGGCGATAATCTCAGAGCCCTCAGCGCTTGTTCCAGGTTTGATATCGACAAAATTCATAGTTCCTCTCTGTGCATATAAATGGCGGACTGTCCGGGGGTTTCTTCTACTTCGACTTCTAAAGTTAAAAAGAAAAATTGGTATTTGTTTTTTAATTCCTTATTAATTTCTTCAGCAATAAATTTAGCAAATAATTCGGCACTGGTATTTTCGATTGGCAAAATGAGCACATCATTTTGCGGAATACTCATTTCTTCTTTCTCATTGAGTATTAATTTGTAATTTGATCCATTGCTATCTTCGATAATGTTTAAAAAGGGATTAAATTTGGGCAGCAGTAATTTGTGATCGAGGCGATTGCAAATGTCACGAACGATTGGTTTGATATGGAGAAAATCAAAAACCATATCCTCTGAAAGAGTGGGGGAGTCACCTCTTACTTCCACTCGGTAATTATGCCCATGCAAGGGTTCTCTGCTGCCATTTGCAAAAAACATAAAATGGCTTGCGGCAAAATTGAAATATTGTTTATAAACCCGGATGGCAAATGAGCGCATTATTTTTACTCAAAATTATTTTAAGAGCAGTAATATAACTCGAAGGCCACCCATTTGAAACAGTATTTGAATTTACAAAAAGGAAATTTAGGCCAATAATTTTGTTGTTTATCTATGAAAGGATGCAGCATGAGTGCCTCAAGTACATTGATTTTAACCTCCGAAGAAGAAAAAGAGTTTCAAAGACAATGGGATGTCTTGAGTTTTGGAATTGTGGAAGTCACTCCAGAAGATGAATTTCGCCAAATGTTAAGATATTCTATTCATCACAAAAAACCTTTAAGAGTAAAGTGTGGGATTGACCCGACAGGGTCAGATGTGCATTTGGGCCATCTCGTTCCTTATAAAAAAATGCGCCAGTTTCAAGATATGGGCCATGTGGGTGTGGTTATTATTGGCGATTACACCGCAAGTATCGGCGATCCAACAGGAAAAAGTGAAACCCGGAGTTCATTGTCGGAAGATTTAGTTAAGCTTAATGCCAAAAGATATATGGAACAGGTTTATACTGTGCTGGATAAATCGCGCACGGAAATTTGTTATCAATCAGAGTGGTTTTCTGACGTTGGCCTGGCAGATGTCATTCGATGGGCGGCACAAACCACTGTTGCTAAACTGCTTTCTCACGAGACTTTTAAAATTCGACTAGAAAGTGGTCAGGGACTGGCCCTTCATGAATTATTTTATCCTGTGCTTCAGGGGATTGATTCGGTTTTTGTCAAGGCCGATGTGGAGTTGGGGGGAAGCGATCAAAAATTTAATGTGCTTATGGGACGAGACTATCAGAGAAACGTCGAAATGCGCCCGCAAGTAGCGATGCTTTTGCCGATTATCACTGGAACATGTGGCTCCCAAAAAATGAGCAAGTCCCTGGGAAATTATATTGGAATTTTGGATGAACCTTTTGATAAGTTTGGAAAAGTGATGAGCATTCCCGATAAACTGATGTTGGAGTATTATAAGTATATCGCCGGCGTAACCGCCCAGGAATTTTTTCAAATTGAAAGTGATTTGGCATCCGGATCGCTTCACCCTAATGAGGCAAAAAAACAATTAGCACAAAAAATTGTCAGTTTTTTTCATGGGTCTGAAGTGGCCCAAGAGATGCGCCAAAAATTTGAAGATATTTTTAAAAAGGG
>JAHEZZ010000051.1 GCA_023250815.1 Bdellovibrionales bacterium | reverse complement strand
CTTTTTTGAATTTTTAAAAATGCTTCGCTGTTTGTTGGGCCTGGAGAAAATGATAGGCCTTCGATATACTTTTTCACTTGATCGATTGACTCTTGAGGCAAGCGGGCCCCACCCATCGGCATATCTCCACTGTCGATTTGTTTAAAGACCACCGACTCGCTGGCGTTATTGGTGGCAATTTTTTTGATAAATTCTTTTTCGTTATTGTCCCAATTATCGTGGCAGTTAATGCAATGGGGTTCTAAAATTTTTTTTTGAATTTCTAAAAAAGTAACTTTAGAACCGATAGGAGGAGGGGGCACTGGAATTTGAGTACTCCGAGCTCCTTCAATATATTTTCTTAGCATATCGATAAAACTTTGGGGCAACCGCCCTTCGCCTTTTGGCATACTACCTGAACTGACTTGGGTAAAAAGCGGCGAAAGATCGGCATTGCCGGGTACAATTCTTTTGATAATTTGTTCTTCATCTGAAACCCAGGCATGGCATCTGATACAATGGGGGGCCAGTAAAGTGCTTTGGAGCACAGAAAAATTAACCGCTTCAATATTTGACAGAGCTACAATTTTAAAACGAGAACTTTCGTCGGTTCCAGTTATGATACTGTTCATGCAAGAAGATAAAAAGATGAGGCCTAAAATGACCAGTATATTTTGTGTTTTCATGAGATTTTCCAATAGCATTTTGACAGGTTTTCTACCACTAGAACAAATTTTATAAAACACAGTTGTTTAATTTACATATTGGAAGTTTTTATTTTGATTTTGAATTGCCTTGCAGAACCTTTTCGATTTTTTCGGGTTCGGGCGCTTTAACCTCATTTGTACAAGATGGTTCAGGTTTGGCGTTGTTCTCAAAGCAATTCTCGTCGTAAGAGTATTTGGCGTACAAGCAGCAAGGAACACCGGTGGTCGTTCGACAAGGTTTACTACAAGTCGGGGTCTTATCATTATATTCTGCCAAGGCAGAAAAGTTAATCGCCAGACTAAGAAATACCAACCCAAATATTTTATTCATATGATCCTTTGAGCTTCACAACACCTTTTCTTGTGAAAAGTATATCATGGAGGCCGCCTATCTCTTCTATCCTTTTTAATAAAATCTTTGAGGTTTAGTATAAAACATTTTTAGAACGTAGATTTTACAATTTAAATTTTATTTCTTTAAAAATTTTTAAAAGATTCTATATGCACTGATCAACAATATCGAGGAGGAATTATGTTCAAGTCTTTAGTCTTTTTAGCTGCGTTAGTAGCTTCGTCCGCTTATGCAAGGGAAACTATTTGGAAGTGTCAAATCCAGGATATTGGGGCGATTACTGTAACCTCTAAAGTATCGGTTAAGGCCGATCGCTTCGGTGTCTTTAATTTGACTTCAGAAGATGAACTTGAGGTTAAAGTCGAGGGGCATGTTGCTTATCAAGCAAAAATTCTTTTTCAAAATAAAGGAGTTGTTACGAAACATGGAGTAATGGCCAGTTATCTCCTAGAGACCAATGCGCCAGATTTCAATGTCCTCAAATTAGAGCTTTTGGGCATTGATGAATTCGATCGCCAGACATGCGACATCGTCATTGAATAAGGCGCTTGATGCGAATTTCTTGGTTGTGCAGTTTTTCTTTTTTAAAGCAAAATATTTGAAAAATATATTTTAATCAAAGAGGCTCCCTTTATACTATTTTGGAACTTAACTATTTCGGTGTAAATACCGAAATAGTTAACAACATTCCGGCATTGACACCGAAATAGTTAAGGCCTATAATTTGTATTTATGACAATAAAACGAGAATTACAGTCCGAAATTGGGCAAAGTTCAGCTCAAAAGCTGATTCTCATCACTGGGCCGAGGCAAACCGGCAAAACAACTCTGGCCAAGGCCTTAAGTGATTCTGTCGAGTATCTAAACTATGACCGCAAAGAAGATCGAAAGAAAATTATTCAAGAGAGCTGGGACAGAGAAAAAGAATTCCTGATACTTGATGAAATTCACAAAATGAAGAAATGGAAACTTTGGCTTAAGGGCCTTTTCGACACACGCCAAGGACAAAAAATTATAGTAACCGGTAGTGCCAGACTTGATACACACAGAAAAGTTGGCGACTCCATGGCCGGTCGGTACTTTGCTTATCAGCTATTTCCTTTTGATCTTAAAGAACTCAGCTTAAATAAATTTGGAAACACTGAAGAAAATTTTTTAAGACTAATGAATTTTTCCGGTTTTCCGGAACCCTTTCTTCAAAACTCTCAGGCCTTTTATAAAAAATGGAGAAAGACCCATCTTGACGTTATCGTGAGAGAAGACATTATTGCCACCGAGACTATTAAAAGAATATCGGATCTCGAAATGCTTATTGAACTGATGAAAGAGCGAATCGGTTCTATCTTTTCTTACTCTTCTCTTCGGGAAGATCTACTAACCGACGACAAAACAATAAAAAGATGGATGATTGCGCTGGAGAACGCTTATCTCTTTTTAAAGATCACCCCTTATTCAAAAAATATTAAGGATTCTATTAAAAAGGCCCCCAAATTTTATTTTTTCGATTTTCCCCGAGTTGCGGATCAAGCGGCGAAGCTTGAAAACTTTGTGGCCCTATCTCTGTCTAAAGAAATTTCTCTCAGAAATGACCTTTTAGGTGAAGACTACACCCTTCATTTCCTGCGTAATAAACAAAAACAAGAAATTGATTTCTTAATTTGTTTAAATAAAAAACCGATCATCATGATTGAGGTAAAAACATCTGATGAGACTGCCTCTAAGAACTTTGCTTCTTTTGCACCTCAACTCAAAAAACTCAACCCCGATATTCAATCAGTCCAACTGGTACTCAATTTAAAAAAAGAATATTCAACAAAAAGTGGAATAAAAATAAAACGGCTCACTACATGGCTTGAGAAATGCCCTTTTTAATGGGCGCAAATGAAAAGTCGATTTTATTTTCGAAGTTCCGGGATTTGTTTTAAGAATTGATAGTTAAAATAAAAGCTTAAAGAAGTCACCAGATGCCAAAAAGAATGGCCGCTGAAATAGTGATTATTTGGGTCACACCAAATTTTAAAAATATCTAATAGCCAAACCGCCAAGGCAATTCCAAAAGTACCAATGAAAAGAAAAAAATATTTGTAATCGATAATATTTCTATCTCGTTTATAAAGGGCCAATTCTAAAATTAAAACGCCTGTGAATAAGAGGCCAAAAAGGGTAATGCCGATTGGTTTTATGAACCATAGTAAACTCATACAGAGTATTTGCAAGAATATAAAAAGTGGAATCATTAAGGAAAATTTTATTTTAAATAAACGACGAGTGGCAAATACGATTCCCATGACAACGTATAAAAACATTCCCGAGACATCTAAATATTCTCCAAAAAAAGTTCCAGTGGCGTGAAAAATTCCGGAGCCAATTCCTAGAAGCACACCAACGATACCTAAGATTAGCAAATGTTTATTTAATTCCCGTTGGCAGCGATGAATAATATAAATACCAAATAAGACATAGCCAACATTGGACCAGGCCTCGGCTGGTTTAACTATGATATTGCAAATCTGCGCCTCACAAAAGGAAACAGTGGCCTGAGTGTAGCTGGACCAGGGGCAATTTGTTGTCAAAGAAAACCTCAAATTTTTAATGTCTTTGATTTAGAATAAAGAAGTTATATCTTTATGACAAATACACTCATTATGAAAGAAGGGGAGAAATATGTCAGAACAATTTAAAATATCTCAAGATCAAGTTAAAAATTTAAAAAAGCGTCCGAGTGACGGTGAATTGTTAGAACTCTATGCTTGGTTTAAACAGGCATCTGTAGGAGAAGTGCAAGGTGAACGTCCTGGTATGCTTAAAATCAAGGATCGCGCTAAATGGGATGCTTGGAAGAAGGCCTCCGGAAAAAATAAAGAGGACTCAGAAAAAAGATATTGTGATTTAGTATCTTCCTTAGTTTCTAAATATGGAGTATCGATTTAGTCGGGTAAAATAAAAATTGGCGATTGCTTTTCTTTAATTTGGAGACGAAGGCCTTCTTGCCAGGATAAGTAATTGGAAAGATCTCCTTCTTTGGTAATAAAAATAAAATCATCTTCTGCTTCTGCCTTAACTTTTAACTCTCCGAATGTTTGAGATTTGGAAATATTTTTGGCGGTGATTAAAAGATATGGCCCAAAACTTTTAGGTATAAAGATTCGATGCTCACCCCCGTTTTTTGTCCCCGTCATGGCAGTAAAAAAAAAGTTTTTTCCCGCCAGTTCCACTGATTTTGTGGCCTGGTTATAAATTCCAATCCAATTTTTTTCTTCTGCGCCTAAATTTCCAGAAGAGCTTACACTTTGATAAATCCTGGCGGGAGTGGATAATATTTGGATGCGTTCCAAAAGTTCGGTGGGCAAATTGTATTCGCCTTGTTTATTTTTAATAAGTGAAAAGTTTTCTTGGTTCCAGCTGTCAAATGGATTTTTGTGTTGGTTGTAATAGATATCAAAATGCCATTGGGTATAAGAGAGAGTTGAAGATAAGAAATTACCTCTAATCGCCTCATCTATTTGACTTTTTTTCTTATTGTCCTTAGAGGTCAATTCTTTAGGCGTTGATTGATCTAATGCCAAATAAATCCCTCGTAAAATGGGGATTGGTGCACGTTTTTTTTTGAGCGACAATGGAGCGCCAAATTCACTGACGAAGGCGGCGACATTTAACCTTTTTGCTTCATTTCTAATGGCATCAAATTCATTGAGATAATCACCAGGTTTAACTGATTTAAAAACAAATGGCGTTTGTCTTTTGCCATCGTAATAGTGGCCATTAAAAACAAAACGGTTACTTAACGTTCCATTATAAAAACCAGTCCCCGTGCGAGGAGAAAATAGCCCCACATTATTATTCCAAAAAACTAAAGGTTCAGCGAAAATGAGCAACTCTCCCAAGTCTTTTTGTACCAGGGATTTTTCAATCTTTAAATAAAACGGCCAAAGTTTTTCCTGGTCCCATTCTTTTGCAGATAACTCTTCCATTCCCCCGTCGACAGGTTCGTTAAAGGGATCAACGCCAATCACTTTGTCCCATTCTGCAAGTGATAAATTATTTTTAAGTAAAGACATAAATGAAGAAAGCATGTTTATATAAGTATCTTGCATATTAAAAATTAAATCTGTCCCTTGATATTTACTCTCGATTTTTTGGTTGTTAAAAAATTGGCGAAAGGCCTCTTTCACTGTTTTGTTGGTGAGATTATTTTGTGCCCAGTGAAAGCAAAAGATTCCGCATTTTCCAGCATCGTTGAAATCAGGGGTAACCCAATAGGGAGCGCCGTTGCCTTTAAATTTTTCCTCTTCGCTAAAAATATGGCGAGAAAAAAGATCTTGATGAAAATCGATTAAAACATAGATGTCATTTTTAACTGCCTCTTGAATAAAAGAGGCGATATCTGCGACATACTGCAAATCAATAAGATTGGGAGTTGGCTGGATACCTTCCCATGAAACGGTCAAACGAACGATATTTGACCCTAGGTTATTTTTCAATAACTGAAAACTAATGGCGGCATCTTGGCGGTTTAAAAATGGCCGAAAATTATTCTCCAAGAGTTTTGTTGAGCCTGAAACATTCATTCCCCGCAAAATGACCTGTTCATTTTTTTCATTGAGGAATATTTTTTCTCCAAAGGAGTCAGCAATAGTAACTCGTGCTGACACTTGGGGGGATAGGGCGCTAATAAATAAAAGTAAAAAAAATTTAAGCATATTTAAGTGATTTTTTCATCAGTTTTTTCATACTGATAACTATTCTTTGATGATAATTTTTAATCACTTTTTCAAACTCTTCGGGAGAATAATTTTCTTTTAAGGGTGGCCTAATAATTTCTCCAATATGATGAACCAAATGAACTGGACGGGGAATAAGTGATGGCCCAATTCCTCTAAAAATGGGCAGAGGAATTTTAAACTTATCATAAACTATTTGAGTTAGTGGTGATTTATAGACATTAAATATTTCATCTGCTTTTGGACAAGCGGCCAAAATAATAGGTGTTTGGGTTTCCAAAGAGAGCCTCGCAAAACCTGTTCGATCTTGCCATTCTATCTGGTATTTTTTTTGGGAAGGCCTAAGTGCTTCTCGCATGCCTCCTGGGGCGAGGGCCAGAATTTCTCCTTGCTCTAAAATTTCGTGAGCGGTTGACATTGATGCATTGTAGAGCCCAATTTTGGAAACGTATTCTCTAATCACTGGAAGTTTAAAAAGCAGCCGATCGCCTAGCCCCTTCACTAATCGTCCCGTTTTTTCATAGATCGCTAGCCCCAACATAAATCCGTCGTAAGTCGCCAGACTGTGATTGGTAATTAAAATACCTGCCCCTGATTTGGGAATGTTGTTCATGCCGTAAACTTCATGGCGATGATAAATTTTTAAGAGGTTTAGAAAAGATTGTGTATTTTTAAGCACTGGATAGTTTTTGTCTGACATTCGATTGTCTTGCATAGGCCCCTTCTTGGTAACAGGATTTGAAGCTTTCATCGACATTTGTACCTTAAAATAAAGGAAAAATAAAATATTCCGAGAATATACTGGAGTATCTTATGGGACTTATCAATAAATTGATTTTAATTTTCACTAGCTTTTTGAGCATTGCTCATTCACAGGAGAGATTCCAACTTGGGGCAGAAAAAAATGATTCATTAACTGGGCCCTCTCAGAGATGGGTTAAATCAGCGCTTAAAGAAGTAGAACTTGAACAAAAATATGGAAATGATGTTAGGGGGATAGGGAAGTCTCAACTTTTTTTGCGTTATACCCAGACAGATATTCCCTATCTGATTGGCTCTATTCATTTTCATTCTTTTCCCTATAGCAATCACCCGGAAAATGATACTCCAGAAGCAGTTAAAGCGGCCTTTCTTAAAATGCACCAGTTAAAAAATCTTTGGCAAAGAAAAATAGATGAGCAGACATGGGTTTTTCAAACTCCGCCGAAGTGGGGGCCGCGATTTATACGAGTTTATTTCACTCGAGGTAAAAAAGGATATGCCATTTCAACTGCAATACTTCGAAACGCTTATATTGACAGTACAGAGGCAGAATCGGAATGGTTGCAACTGCGAATGATGGAGCGTCATAGAAAGGAAGAAAACGAGGGGAAAACAACTCATGTCAATTTTGATTCTCTTCCCTGGTCTGTTTTTCCCAAAGCGCATGCAGAAGGGCCGGTTGTTCCTTGCCCACCTGTTAGTAATTTAGCGGCACCGGCAATTGGAACTTGCCCTCAGGCCTCAAGCTGCAGTGGTTTGTTACCGCCAGCGCAAGCTGTTTGTTTAAATAATATATCTAATTGTCAGCAAAACAATCTGAGCAATGCCTTTAGCAGCAGCAATAACGTTACAAATGGTTTTAGAAGTGATCTTAACTGTCAGAGTAAAAACTGGGGATCGCGAATTGATAATATTCAATCCTGGGCAGCTAATAGATTAGGCGAGATACGGCCTCAATTTGATCAAGCAATTCAAGTTGTAGATAAACTCACTGATCCAGTTCATATGGCCGGCGTTGCGGCACTTGGGGCAATGGCAACTGTTGTTGCTGGAAATGCAATTGCTTTAGTCTCTCAGGGCATTGGCGAAGGAATAAGTTATCTTTACAAAGAATTGTCGGGAAAAAACGAAGAAGAAATTATGAAAATTCGTGCGGATAATTTTGAGAAGGCAAAAAAACAATGGGAAAATTTAAATGGCGATTTAGTAAAAGTAGAAGAGGCGATTGATACCTCTGTGGAAATAATTGAGGTCATAAAGGCCTCAGGTCTTGGCCTAGAGGATTTTATTCAGAGTACTCAAGATGCCTTAAAGATCAAAAATATTGAATCTAGCAAATTAAAATTTGAAGTGGCCAAATTTCAAAAGCTATATGAAAAGACAAACAATGAAGAAATAAGGTCTTGTGCGGTTGAAGCAGACCTCGCTAAAGCAGATATAGATAATGAAATTCAAAGGCTGATGGCATTGTCTCAGAAATTAAGTAGTTTTAAAAAGAAGAGTGGAACTTTTGAATTGGCCTGTAAAAATATTTCATCAGAAATTGGGAAACTTTTGGTTAAAGAGGCAGTGATTGAAAAAGAGAGAGTTGCGATGGGACTTTTTTTTTGCCGCTCATTTGTGGGTAGAGCAAAAAGATGCTGAAAAATTAAATGCTGAAAAAAGGGCCTTACTCCCAATGGAAAGCAATAATGTTGAAATGGAAAGTGCTAAGAAAGAATTTTATAATCGATTATTTCCAGTGCTTGTAAATCCTGAAAAAAGACGTGAAATAAATTGTCGTGAAGTGCTTATGAAATTGGCAGAAAATTGTTATGAGGAGCGAACTAAGGGGACATCTGGGATTCCCATTCTGGGAATAATTATCGATCCTTTTTTGGGCAAAAAAAATACTATTAAAGAATTTAACAATTGCGCTGTTGGAAATATTCAGGCCCATCATCGTCCGACTACAGATTCCGCTATTAAAAGATCTGTTACTCCTAATGAGTATTCTTATTTCTTAGGAGTTTATGCAAAAGAATTGCTTGCTTCTGGCAAAGTTTGGGAAAAAGTTGGCGGAGAATTTAACGGACAATGTGTTAAATCAGCTGTTAATGGATACAGCGCTTATACCGATCGTATGATACAGATAAAAAATAATTTTGCGGTAGATCTGGCAACATGGAACCAAAGAAATATTGGGGCCACCAGTTCCTATAGAGAAAATTCCGCTATTATTAACCAACTAAAAGTTGAATCCGCCTGTTCAACTATTGCCGACAGTGGATGTCTACCAGAGGAATCCGCCTGTCTTAAATTGCAAAAAGAATCTTGTAGCGTTGAACAGGGGCGAATATACTGTGCCCAACATATCCCTGGAAGTTGCCCTGGCCCAAGTTCTGCCTGCAAAAATAAAAAAGACGACACTAGTTATTGTAAGTATCAATTTGAAAGCATTGAGCGTTGTCAAAATAATGAAAAGGATTGTGTGAAGAATAATTTTCCTATGGACTGTGAAAAACATTATGATAACAGCTGCAATAAAAGTTGTGAAAAAATTGTACTTAAATGCAAAAGTTTTAAAACTTTAAAAATGAATAGTTTTGAAGAATGCAATAAAAGATTTGCTCCACAAATTGCCAATTGTGAACAAGAAGAGAAGGAATGCTTTTTATTAAAATCAAATTGTGTAAAAAGTTCTTATAGCAATGCCAAATTTCGCTTTGAGAAATTCAGAACAATGCGCAAGTATTTGGATGAAAATCTGTGTAATTTTCCTAAAAAAAGCACTAATAAGAAATAAAAAGATACCTGTGATAATGCCTATTATCACAGGTAGGAATAAATCTAGACGTTTCTGCAGTAAATTAAGATAATCACCAGATGAATTTTTTAATCTCGACTCTACTTCTTATATTCATATCGCCTTGTAGTGAATCAGCTACACTAAAAGAGTTATATACAGAGGCGCTTAAAACTTACCCCCAATTGGCGGCACAACATTCTAATTTTTTGGCCAGTGAAACGAGATACAATAGTGCGCTTCGCAGTTTAGGGCCAGTGATTCAATTAAAAGGCACCCAAATTTATCGTGAAGAAGATCGCAGGGCCTCGGGCTTTGCTCAAGGACGTGAAAGGTCGCTTTATCTAAATGCGATTCAACCTTTATTTAAAGGCGGGCGTGAATATGCCGGGCTATCTTACACTCAAAATATCAATGGCGCTGAAGAAATGCGACTGAGTGGAAAAAAGCGTTCGGTGTATCAAGAGGTGGTTAAGGCCTTCTTTACTTGCTTGATTCAAGATAAGGAAATTTTTAATCAAGAGAAACTTGTGGATCTCACAGCGAAACGAGTTTCTGATTTAAATTCTAGGGTGAAAATCGGCCGTTCCAGAAAATCGGAATTGCTTTTGGCCCAAGCGCAAAATGAATCGGCGAAAGCGCAATTAGAAGTAGCACTTAGAGAAAAAGAAAAGGCCTTGGCGGAATTAAAACGAATCAGTGGAATTGACGAAAGAGAATCCCTTAGTTTTACGGCAAAAGAATTTCATTTAAAACCACTCCCCTCTTACTTGGAAAAACTTGATCTCCATCCCGATTTGCAAACTAAAGTTCGCGAAGTGGCTGCACAAAACGACAATTTGCAAGTGGCCTACCGCACCCATTTACCCGACCTCGATTTTAGAGGCAATTATTTTCTACATCGTGAAGGTGCACTGAAAAATGTTTCTTGGGATGTGTCTTTAAATTTAACCATGCCGATTTTTGAATCTGGTGTGACCACTTCTCGTATTCATGAAGAAGTTTATAAAAAAGAACAGCAGGAACATCTTTTAAATGATGTTAAAAATACTTTAGAGGCCACTCTTAAACAAATTTATAGCACCTTAGAAAAAGACTTAATAAGACTCAATATTTTAAAGAAGGCCTCATTACTTGCGGAGGAAAATTACAGCGAACAACAAAAAGAATACCACTTGGGTCTAGTTTCAAATCTGGAAGTCTTGCAAGCGATGAACACCTACATTGAAAATAAAAAATCCTTTGATCGAGCTTTTTATGAAGTTGAACAAAATAAAGAATTGCTTTTGAGTTTAACTGGCGAATCGGAGAACTTATGAACTTTACGGAACTCTCTATAAGGAAACCGGTTCTTTCTTGGATGATCATGGCCTTTTTTATTATTTTTGGAGCGATCTGCTTTAAAAGAATGGGGGTGAGCCAATTGCCGGATGTTGATTTTCCTATGGTCAATGTCAATGTGACTTATGAGGGTGCGGCCCCAGAAATAATGGAATTAGATGTGGTGGATATTTTAGAGTCCGCTATTATTTCTGTTGATGGTGTTCAAGGGATCAACTCTTCTGCCAGGCGAGGTTCAGCGAATATTTCAGTTGAATTTAATTTAGATAAAAATTTAGATACCGCAGTTGCTGAAATACAAACAAAAATTTCCCAGGCCATGGGGCGACTCCCCAGCGACATTCAAACTCCGATAGTTTCCAAAATTAATCCCGAAGACCAACCCATTTTATGGTTGGCCATTTCCAATGAGCAAATGCCTCGTCGCGATCTTATGGTTTATGTGCGTGACAAAGTTAAGGATCAACTGCTCTCTGTCTCTGGTGTTGCCGATGTTATTTTAGGCGGCTATATCGATCCCAACTTGCGGGTTTGGGTGGATGATAAAAAGTTGCAAAATTATGATTTGAGTGTTCTCGATGTTCTCAGTGCTATTAGCAGTGAGCATGCTGAACTTCCCGGTGGCCAATATAAAGAGGGCAATAAAGAATTTAATGTTCGAACTTTAGGTGAAACGAAAACTGTTTTTGATTTTGAGAACATCACTATTAATCGGCGTGGAGGAACACCCAATTACTCCCCTATTCGCCTCAAAGATGTTGCCAGGATTGAAGACGGACTTGATGATGTCAGAAGGATTTCACGGGTTAATGGCAAACAATCAATCGGTTTGGGCATTCGAAAAATAAGAGGCACAAATACGGTTGAGGTTGGTGATGCTGTCAAAATTAAAATGGCAGAAATTTCAAAAATACTTCCCCCCGGTTTTGAAATTGGAGTCAATTTTGACAGCACTGTTTTTATAAAAGATTCAATCACAGAATTAAAAGAGGCCTTGTTGGTATCAGCTTTTTTAACTGCCTTAGTCTGTTGGCTTTTTTTAGGGTCGCTGGGGGCCACCTTCAACGTTATTATTTCGATACCCACTTCCATTATCGGAAGTTTTATTTGTATGAAGCTGATGAATTTCACGCTCAACACTTTCACACTTTTGGCGTTAACTCTTGCAGTGGGGTTAGTTGTCGACGACAATATTATGATTTTGGAAAATATCGTACGCCATATTCATTTAGGAAAAAATCGCATCAAAGCATCGCTCCAAGGTACCAACGAAATTAGTTTCGCTGCTCTCGCTGCCAGTGTGGCCATTATTGCTATTTTTATGCCCGTGGGATTTATGAATGGCATTATCGGAAAATATTTTTACCAATTTGCCATGACTATGACCTTCACTATTATTTTTTCTTATATAGATGCAGTTACTCTTACCCCCATGCGAACTGCGGCCTTTTCTGGCGAGAGCAAAGGTGAAGATTTAAAAGGCCCTGACTGGGTAGAACATTTAGTAAAAAAAATGGCGCTCTTTTATGCCAGCTCTTTAAAAACTGTTCTGAATCATCGGGCACTGGTTCTTATTTTTTCACTGCTTTTTTTTGCGGGATCAATATTGCTTGCCAAAAACTTGCGAAAGGAATTTTCTCCTTCTCAAGATCAAGGGATACTGCTTTTAAGGCTAACCACTCCCCCTGGTTCATCAATTGATTTTACCAATTTAAAAACTCAAGAAGCTGAAAAGATGATGTTGAGCTATAAAGAAATAAAAAGATATTTTGTATCGGTTGGTGGTTTTGGGGGGAATGAATCAAGTTCTGCGGTAGTTTTTGTCACCTTATTTCCCAAAGGGGAACGTCCTAAAAATGAAATAAAAAATAAAGTTTTATCGCAACAGGAATTTGCCGAAGTTATTCGCCAAGATTTTAAAAATAATATTAAAGGTGCTGATTTGTTTGTCAGAGATTTATCCCAAGGGGGATTCGGAGGCCAAGGGCGTGGCTACCCCGTGGAATTTGGAGTTCAAGGGGGCGACTGGGAAAAATTATATAAACTATCGGCAGAGTTAAAAGTGGCCATGGAAAAAACAGGAAAAGTCACGGATGTCGATAGTAATTTTAAAGGAACCATTCCGGAAATTCATATTATACCAAAAAGAGAAAAGGCACTGGCCCGAGGTGTGAGCATTCAAGATCTTTCAAAAGTCATCAGGGCCACTGTATCGGGAATTGTGGCAGGGAAATTTTCTAAAGATGGCAGACGTTATGATATTCGAGTCAAACTGAGGGAAGATCAAATGGCAACCATTGATAGCATAAAAAAAATCCAAGTGAGAAATAATCGCGGAGAACTAATCCCCCTTTCTGATATTGCAGAAGTTGAAAGCACTCAGGGTTTGCAGACGATTTACCGGGAAAATCGCCAAAGAAATTTAAGTATGTACGCTAATTTAAAACCGGGAGTTAGTCAGGCCCAGGTTCTTGATGAGATTAAAGAAATTGCCAAAAAGGTTTTACCACCAGGTTATCTTTTTGTGGAATCAGGAACATCAAAAACCTTTCGCGAATCATTTAGCAGTTTAATGTTTGTGCTTTCAATGGGACTACTTATTTCTTTTATGATTTTGGCCGCCCAGTTTAACAGTTTTATTCAACCTCTTATTATTATGGTTCCCTTGCCTTTTAGTTTGTCAGGCGCCTTAATTGCCCTTTGGGTTTTTTCTCAGTCACTCAACACTTTTAGTATGATTGGCATTGTGCTTTTGATGGGCATTGTAAAAAAGAATTCTATTATTTTGGTGGATTATACTAATCAACTTCGCCTGCAAAATAATCTCTCAGTAAATGAAGCGATTTTAGAGGCCTGTCCTATAAGACTTCGTCCCATTGTCATGACTTCGCTAGCAACTATTGTCGGGGCCCTTCCTGCCGCCTTTATGACTGGCCCTGGTTCGGAAACTAGAATTCCTATGGGGCTAACGATTACCGGTGGTACCTTAATCTCTACCCTACTTACTTTATATGTAGTTCCGGTTCTTTATTCTCTTATTTCTCGTGGCAGAATAGATTATGAAGTGCGAGTGCGTGAGGCCTTAAATGAGCATTCATCTCGAGATGTATAATCATTAAACAGTTTACTGTAAAAACAGTTCAACCTCCTTGAACTGTTTTTACTCGTCAATATAATAGCTGGTAGCGCTAAAAAATAAAAAGGAGAATCCTGTGAAAATGTTATCTCATTTGTTCTTGGCAGTTCTTACTCTTCATCCTCAGATGGCGCTTAGTAAGTCCATGGAGTTTTGTGGGAAGGGAGAGGAAATTAAGAAAATACGAGATAGTTTCGAAGGCATTCTTGATAACCTCAAAGAAGAATTCACAAATAATAAGGGCCTAGAGAAAAACACAGTGATGAAATTGGCAAACGGTTATTGGATCTTTAAATCTTCTTATAATACAGGCAGTAAAGGAGTATGGGCCAGATGGTGTCATACTTATCACGATGATTTTGAGATTCCTATTTCTCCCCGATATATAAAATCTAGTGGTGAAGCATTACTGTTTCAGAAAATGGATACCACCGGCACTGAAATTCTACTCAGCAAACTTCCTAAAAAATTATATAAAGACTTTCCTTATGAATATGAAGGCAAAAAAATCCTGGGTCAAGATTTTTGGAAGATCCCATTTGCTCATAGCGAATTGTACAATTATAACCAAGTACAAAAAGCATGGATTAATGGCCATCATCCAATTGTATTTAAATACTGGCAAGCAACAAAGATACCAGTAATGTTAACTCGAGATGGAAGAGTAAACCAAAACGTCAATTGCTGGGTTCGCTACCAAGACAGAAATAACGACAGTCTGTGCAAATTTCAAGCTAAAAAACTGATCGAATTGAGCGAAAAATATCAAACTTCAAAAGAAAATCTTCCTTAGACCAGCCCCACTTTGAAGCTTGTGATTCCTGATGTCTTATTTAAAATGAAGTTTTAGTCGCCAACACTTAAGCCTGGCGCAACCTGTCCCAGCTTGCAACATAGCTGTATGTTATGGTAATATACATATATGAAAAGCGTCGAAGATCTTATTGATAGCTGCGTTGGTTTTGATTGGGACGAAGGTAATGAAGAGAAAAATTGGGAAAAGCACAAGGTAAAAAAAACAGAAGCGGAGCAAGTATTTTTCAATTCACCCATCGTCTGCTCTGAAGCAAGCCTTGCATCAACTGAGCAAAGGTTTTTAGTTTTGGGAAAGACTAACGCTGAAAGATACTTGATGATTATTTTCACTCTTAGAAAAGATAAATTAATTCGAGTGATTTCGGCGAGAGATATGAGTCGAAAAGAAAGGAGTTTTTATGGTGAAGAAAAGTAAAAAAATCCCCAAATTCAAAAACGAGGATACTGAAAGGGAGTACTGGGCAAAAACCGATGCTACCGAACATTTTGATATCGCAAAAAGGAAACGTCTAAATTTTTTCAACCTCAAACCATCGACTCAGACGATCTCAATTCGTTTACCTGAAGACCTTTTGGAAGAGATTAAAGTCATGGCCAATAAAAGAGATGTGCCCTACCAGTCATTAATAAAAATTCTTCTAAGAGAGAAAATTGATGACAATTCAGCAGCGTAGAACTTAGGAGAATGATGGGTATTGACAGGGCCCTATAAATAATAGTCAAGAGAACTATTTTTTAGGGGGCCTTTCACTGACCATTTTT
>JAHEZZ010000192.1 GCA_023250815.1 Bdellovibrionales bacterium | reverse complement strand
TCGGAGTAAAAACTTTTCAGGCGGAAGATGAAATTGCCGCCATCTGCTCTTCGATTGGCGCCGCCTACGGGGGAGCATTGGCGCTCACCACTAGTTCCGGGCCCGGTATTGCCCTTAAGGGCGAGGCCATCGGTCTTGCTATTATGTATGAACTTCCCTTGGTGATCGTGAACATTCAAAGGGGCGGGCCTTCAACTGGCCTTCCCACAAAAACTGAACAATCCGATCTCAACCAAGCAGTCCTAGGTAGAAATGGCGAGTGTCCCTGCATCGTGATTGCCGCCTCTCGCCCCAATGATTGTTTTGATATGGCCTTTGAAGCTTCAAGATTGGCCTTGGAACATATGACTCCAGTAATGCTTTTAACTGATGGTTATATTGCCAATGGAACTGAGCCTTGGCTCATTCCCGACGTCTCTCAAAAGTTTAATAAAATTACTCCTCGTTTTGTAAAAGGCGATATCAAAGAAGGGGAAAAATTTTTGGGTTATTCCCGTGATTCAGAAACACTGGTGCGCCAGTGGGCGATTCCCGGAATGAAAGGTTATGAGCATCGAATTGGTGGACTTGAGAAAGCGGAAAATTCAGGAAACGTTTCTTATGATGGAGTTAATCATGAAAAGATGGTTGCCATTCGAGCAGAAAAAGTGGCCAGAGTTGCTAATGATATCCCTTTGCAAGAAGTAGAGGGTGCCGCTAGCGGAGATCTTTTGGTGGTTTCTTGGGGAGGGACTTACGGCTCCACCCACATGGCCGTAAAACAATTGCAAAAAGAAGGTAAAAAAGTTTCTTTGATGCATTTGAAGTACATTAATCCGATGCCTAAAAATATTGAAAAAATTATGAGTGGTTTTAAAAAAATTGTAGTTGCAGAATTAAACAGCGGACAGTTGAGAGGGCTGCTTAATTCCAAGTTTTGTTGTCACGCCAGAGGTTATAATAAAATTCAAGGGCAACCTTTTAAAATTTCTGAAATTGTCGCTCATATGAACCATGAACTAGAAACTAAATAATTATTTAAAGGAAATTATATGACAGAAATGCCAACTTATAAAAAATCAGATTTTGTCAGCGATCAAGAAGTAAAATGGTGCCCCGGGTGTGGCGATTACGCTATTTTAGCAGCAGCTCAACTGGCAATGACGAAAATTGGCAAAAAAAGAGAAGATATTGTTTTTGTATCCGGCATTGGTTGCTCCTCGCGTTTTCCTTATTACATGAACACTTTTGGTATGCACACTATTCATGGCCGTGCCCCTGGTTTTGCCACTGGACTTAAATTGCATAATCCCAACCTTGAAATTTGGGTAATTACTGGTGATGGAGATGGACTTTCAATTGGTGGGAATCATCTGATGCATCTTATTCGCAGAAATTTAAATGTGCGAGTGGTGCTTTTTAATAATGAAATTTACGGACTCACCAAGGGGCAACCTTCCCCTGCTTCTCAGGTTGGGTTAGTGACCAAGTCAACACCTTATGGCTCTGTTGATATGCCTTTTAATATTCCAAGTTTAGTTCTCGGCGCCGGTTCAACTTATTTCGGGCGTACTATCGATACTGATCCAAAACATATGCAAGACATGTTTGTCGATGCCGCTCAACATAAGGGGACTGCTTTTATCGAAGTTTTCCAAAACTGTGTTATTTTCAATGATGGCGTTCACGATGAATACACCAATCGGGCCAGTCGTGATGACCATACTGTTCGTCTAGAAAATGGCAAACCGCTTATTTTTGGAAAAGACAAAAACAAAGGGGTAAAATTAAATGGCACTCGTCCCGAGGTCGTCACTTTAGGTGAAAATGGAGTAGGGGAAAAAGATCTTCTGGTTCACGAAGATAATAATGCTTATCTGGCCTCGATGCTCGCTCATATGCGAGGGCCAAGTCTTCCCATGCCACTGGGAGTATTTTATCGCACTAATTTACCTAGCTACGATGCTGAAGTGGTCAAGCAAGTCGACGCCATTACCGCCAAAAAAGGCAAAGGTTCTATGCAGGCCTTGCTTAACTCTGGGGAAACCTGGGAAATAAAATAATTTTTTATGAAGGCAGACAAAATTTGTAGCAGATAGCTTCTTGGTGTTCTCTAAATTTTGCTTTTGTTTTAATCGGATTTTTATTCAGCAGTACTTTTTTAAGTGATGGCAAATTGTCAAAAATATTTATCGGCAGAGAGGTGATTTCATTTTCTGCTAAGTCAACCGTTCTTAAACTCACTAATCCTTGAAAAATTCCTGAAGGTAGAGTTTTAAGATTGCATTGATCCATGTCGATATCGTTTAATTTGGTAAGACCCTTAAAAAGTTTTTCAGGAAGAACTCCGGCAAAATATTCGTTGGAGTCAAATTCAATTTTTTGCACATTCTTTAAATCCCAAAAAACATCTTCGTTAAATTTGGTGATCAGATTGTGAGAAAGATCCATAATTTCTAAATTTTTTAAATCCTTAAAATGCTCTCTGGTAACCTCTGTAATATTGGTAAATTGAATATCTAAATATTTTAAATTAAAAAGACCTTTCAAATCTTGGACTTTTAAATTGGAAAACTTGCTAGGGAGTTTGAGTTTACCTGTTTCTTTGTTATAACCGTATGTCTCATGGTAATTAAGGTCATAAGTGATTTTAATTTCTTGCACTTCTAGAAGATCTTCATTGGTAATATCATGACATGTTTTATTTTGCTGAGTGGCCGCAATAATTTGTTTTTGCACGATAGTACTTCTATCGCAAATCCCCGCTTCGGCAAGCTGTGATGAAAATAAAAAAATGGCCATCAAAATTTTTTTCATAAAAGACCTTTGCAAATTGAGATATATTCAATCTATCACGCCCATAAAATATCGCAATGGGCCATATAAAAAAATTGACCTTTCTCTGTCGATACCGCTACCGTTTTACTTAAAGAATAAAGTGGAAGCTTTATATTTTTAAGGGGTTGTTTTATGAAAAAGCAGTGGATAAAAAATGGACAGTTCTAGTGACATAAATTTTTCTCCAACAATTGAGGACGGGCTTTGGATTCTTTTTAAAGAGAATGTGGCCCCTAGAGTTAGCTCAAACTCTTTGGATCTCACCGATATAAATATTTTGGAACTTGGGCCAGGTGAAAAATCAATTTTTGAAAATCGTGATTGGAATTTATTTTATGGGCGTCCTAATTCCATCGTTGCGCTCGATAAAAATGTGGCAAAAATAGTAGCTCTTCCCGGAGAGTTGCCTCCTCTGCCAAATGATTTTTTAAATTATGTCCAAGGCGATATCACAGAAAAAATTCCCGGTGGTGAATACCAGCTTATTTTTGATTCTCATTGCATTCATTGTTTAATAGATGCTGAGGATCGGGCGAAGGCATGGAAAAATATTTTTAATGCCCTAAGGCCTGGTGGGCGAGTGGCCGGTGAGATGATGGTGGCCCACAAATTTATGCAATTTAATCCCCCTTTCTTTTATGCTGAGGCGGAACGTATTCTTTATAAAATAGTAGGAGAGACTCTTCGCCCCTTGAGAAAAATTTTAAGTCATTTAGAGGTGGAGCAGGAAATTTTATCGGCGGGATTTGAGATAGAATATTTTTTCTTTGCCAAAGGCCGCAAGTTTTCTTTTGATCCTGCCTATGAATATGCTTGGAAAACTGATCCTGATTGTCTTTTGTGGATCGCTAAAAAACCGAGTGTTGTCATTTGTTCTAGAACACACCCTAATTAAAAAGAGAAAGACAAAGATCTTCCTCGCCTCTTATTTCTTTTATTTCTGTCGAATTTTTTTCACAGAAAGTTTTGGCCAGTAATTTAAAGACTCGATCATCCTGGTAAAAAAAACGCTCTTCTGGTGTTAAATTTAAATTAAATTTTTGGCAAAATCTTACCCAGAATTTTTCTTCTACCGCAGCGAGTGCAACAAATTGATCATCTTTTGTGGGATAAATACTATAACAAGGGTAGCGGCCATTATGTAAAAATTTATTGACCTTCTTGTCTTTTAATTCTTCACTCCAAAAGGGAGAAAATAATTCTTCCGCCGAATCCATTAAATAACAATTAATAAATTGCATGTTATTTTCTTTCTTCGCCTTAATTAATCCAGCAAGGGCCGTGGTCGAGATATGATTGCCAAAACCAAGCCCGGCGACAGGCAGAAAGGGCGGATCAATCCATAAAGCATTTTTTTGTGCTCTGGCATGAAGTCCCAGCATGCCAATTTCCGCCAAGGCATTAATGTCGTGCATGGACTGAGTTTCTTTAGAGCTGGCCAGCAGTTCTAAAAAAACTTTTTCGCCACTATTTTTAATTTTTTCCAGATCATTTTGGGTTAATTTTAATTTCTCTCTAATTTTTTGTGGAGGCCCTAAAACAATGATCTGTGATTTCTTTATTTCCTCCATAATTTTGGCGGAATCGTCCGAAGAGTTAAAATCCAGTTTGACTATTTTTTTTCGATCATTTAATCGGTGATACCAAGATTTAAAGGATTCTTCCATTTTGGCAAACATGCCATCATTAAAAGGATCGCCAAATTTTTGA
>JAHEZZ010000191.1 GCA_023250815.1 Bdellovibrionales bacterium | reverse complement strand
AAACATTAAACAATAATCTTCCTGGATAGAGAGACTGCTGTATCGTATCTAGGAACGGCTTAAAACTACTTGTTTTTGAAACAAATGTTGCAAAAGTTGCAGGTGCCGCAAGAAGGGAAGATGCTAATATTGGCGGCATCACCCCACCAGTATCAACTCGAACCGGAAGAGTTTGTGTCCCTCCATAAACCCTATTATTAACCACCTTTTTTGCATATTGAACAGGTACGGCCCTAAAGGCTTTTTCAACAAATGCAACAATAAAAAAAGACGTGAAAAAAACCAAAAGAATTGTAAGTAAATGCAGCCCTGATAATTCTCCGCTTCGATAAAGTGTGACTTTTTGATAAACTTCTGCTGGCAGCTCTACTGCAATTCCCGCAAAAATAATAAGAGACACACCATTCTCAAGTCCAAACTCTGTTATCCTTTCTCCTAACCACAAAACAAACATTGTCCCAGCAGCTAAAGTAATCATTGCCGTTAATCTAAAAAGAAGACCAGGCTCAGGAATTACGGGCATTCCGGTTGGGCTTTTGAATGTTTCAAAAACTGCGGCCATACCATAGCCCTGAACACAGCATAAAACGACACTTGCATAACGTGTCCATTTTTGAATTTTTTTGTAACCCTCAGAGTCCTCCTGAAGCTCGGCCAAAGAAGGAATAACCTCTCCCAAAAGACTGAAAATAATCGACGTTGTAATATAGGGCATTATTCCTAAGGCCAGCACTGAAAACCGCTTAAAAGATCCGCCGCTAAATGTGTTAATTAGATCAAAAATTCCAGTTCCACCTTCTGAAAAATATGTCTGAATAGCATGAGCATCAACGCCAGGAACTGGAACCTGAGATGCAATCCTATATATAAACAAAAACATCATCGTATAGATGACTTTCTTTTTCAGCTCTTCTAACTTTCCTTGAGCAAAAAGCATTTCTTATCCTTTTTTATTTTATTGATCCGCCAGCTTTATTTATAGCTTCCAGGGCTCCCTTTGAAAACTTCTCAATTCCTTCAAATTTAAAAGATTTTGTGACTTTCCCAGACAATATCACTTTAACATTTTTTGCCATATCAGAAGCTCGCAAAATACCAGCCTTAACAAGCACTTTTTTGTCAACGACGCCTTGGCCAATAAACTTTTCGACTTGTGCAGTTGTTAATTCAACCCACTCATCGGCAAAGCGTTTATTACAAAATCCTCTTTTGGGAAGCCTCATATAAAGGGGCATTGTTCCACCCTCAAACCCTATTCTTACATTCCCACTTTTACGGGCCTTCTGCCCCTTATTGCCCTTTCCTGCTTGCGTTCCTTGCCCAGAAGCCTGTCCTCTCCCAATTCTTTTTCTGTTTTTAGAGCTACCCTTAGGGCTTGATAGTGTATTTAAAGTAATCATAAATTTTCCCTCTGAGAATTATTCACTTATTTGTAACAGGTGAATGACTTTTTTTATCATTCCTCTTACGGCTGGAGTATTCGGCACATCTCTAGTCGTGCCAATTTTTCGAAGCCCCAATCCCAATACATTTAATTTTTGCGACTGGGTGCACTTGTTTGTGCTTTTTATCAGTGTCACTTTAATTTTTTTTGTCATAATCAACTCTTTATTTTTACTTAATTCTTAAAGTTTTAGAATCTTTTCCTCTCAGCTCTGCAATTCTCTCAATTGATCTTAGGCTTTTCAGTGCTCTAAAGGTCGCCTTAACAACATTGTGAGGGTTATTTCCTCTTAAAGACTTCGTAAGAACATTTTTAATTCCCACAAGTTCCAATATTGATCGACAAGCCCCAGCTGCCTTAACTCCGGTGCCCTCAGCTGCTGGCTTGAATATAATCTTGCCCGCATCATAAGCCCCAAGTACCATATGTGGCAAAGTTCCATTATCAATTGGAACACTAATCATATGCTTATAGGCTTCATGGGTTGCTTTTTTTATTGCTTCCGGAACTTCTCTCGCTTTTCCCAATCCGTATCCAACCTTTCCCTTCTTGTCCCCGACAATAATTAAAGCAGAGAATGAAAATCTTCTACCGCCCTTGACGACTTTTGCAACACGGCTAACAGCCACCACCCTTTCTTCCATGTCTGGATTTGTAGAGCTTGAAACTTTCTTCGGGGGAGCCGCCCGACGTTGCTTTTTTTTACCTTCGTTTGAAAATAATTCAGCAGAAGGTCCCTCTGCAGGATCGTTTTCTGGATTTTCTTCATTGTTCTTTGTCTCTTCAATCATATTTTTTCCTCTTTAGACTTTTATTCCAGACTCTCTTATACCCTCAGCAAGAGCAGCTACTACTCCTGTAAATTTATACCCAGACCTATCAAAAACAGCTTGTTGAATTTTTCGAGCCTTAAGGAGCGCTCCAACCTCTGCCCCAACTTTTTTTGCACTTTCTCTGTTTCCACAGGTTCCAGGAATACCATTTTTACCAAATGTCTGAACAGAAAATAAAGTTTGAGATGATATATCATCAATCACCTGAACAAATAAATTTTTATTTGTTTTTGTTACAGAGACTCTTGGCTTGTCAGCATTTCCAAACAGGGTTGCTCGAATACTTAGCTTTCTCCTCGCTCTCGTCCTTAATCTCTCTGACTTTATTTTTCCAATATTTTTCCTCATAAACTACTTCCTTAATTATTTTTTAGCACCTGTTTTACCAGCTTTCCTTTTTATTTTTTCATCCAAATACTTAAGACCTTTACCTTTGTATGGCTCGGGTGGCCGATACGAACGTATTGTTGCTGCAATCTGACCAATCAATTCTTTGTCTGCTCCTTCAAGTTCAATTATATTTTTGTTTATAATGGCCTTAACTCCAAGAGGGAGTTTATGATCAATTTGGTGTGAAAACCCCAAGCTCAAATTAAGAGTACTTCCAGAGACTGCAGCTTTATATCCTACGCCGTTAAATTCAAGTGATTTTTTAAAACCAACACTTACTCCAGTAACCATATTGCTAATCATCGTTCTGGTTACACCCCAAAGCCCTCTGCTCTCCCTGGAATCATTCAATGGTTTCACATTTACTGCTTTATCTTTCAGTTCTACTTTGACCAAACAACTAAAGGATTTGTGAAGCTCGCCTTTTGGCCCCTTAATCTTTATAGATCCCCCATCAATTTTAATATCGACCTTCTCAGGTAGTAATATGGGCTGTTTTCCAATTCTAGACATAAATTCTCCTACCAAACATTACAAATCAACTCACCACCAACTTTTTTTCTTTTCGCCTCTCTCGAAGAAATAACTCCCAAAGATGTCGAAATTACAGAAATACCCAAACCACTTAAAACCCGAGGAAATTCAGTGTAGCTGTTATATACTCTGAGCCCAGGAGTTGAGATCCTTTCAAACCCAACAAGAGCACTTTCTTTAAATAAAACTTTAATCTTTATATCATTTTTTTCTTTTGCAATAATTTTAAAAGACCTAATATAACCTTCGTCTTTTAAAACTCGACAAATACTAGCCTTTAACTTACTCGCCGGAAACTCCACCCTGTCGTGGCCAGCCGCAATAGCATTTTTAATTGAACATACCATATTTGCAATAGGATCAGTTACCATATTATTTTCTCCAAAAAATTACCAACTTGATTTTGTTACACCAGGGATCATACCCTTCAGGGCAAGAGACCTAAAGCAAAGCCTACAAAGCTTAAATGCTCCAACATATGACCTTTGTCTTCCACAAAGCTCACAACGATTTCTGTAGCGTACTTTAAATTTCACTTTTTTATTTGCAATAATTTTAGCTAATCGTGCCATTTATCCCTCTTAATACAATTATTAAATTAATTACTTCTAAAGGGCATACCCAAAAGAGCAAGTAATTCCTTAGCTTCTTCATTTGAGTTTGCTGTAGTGACGAGAGAAATACCTAACCCTCTCACTTTATCGAGCTGATCATAGTTGATTTCCGGAAACATGATTTGTTCCTTTAGCCCTAAATTATAATTTCCCTTTCCGTCAAAGCCCTTTGCAGAAACCCCACGAAAATCTCGCACCCTTGGTAATGCAATTGAAACTAGCCGATCTAAAAATTCAAACATTCGCTCCCCTCGAAGCGTAACAGCAGCACCTATTGGTTGCCCAGCACGAAGCTTAAATGTTGCAATTGATTTTTTTGCTTTTGTAACGAAAGGTTTTTGCCCAGTTATTGCAGCAAGATCAGAAACAATAGCGTCAACCAACTTTGCATTAGCAACTGCATCCTTTGAGCAGCAATTTAAAATTATTTTTTCAAGCTTAGGGACTTTATTTATATTTGGATATTTAAATTTATCCATCATAGATTTTTTTATATTTTTTGAATATAATTCTGACAATCTGCTCATAACAACTTTATCCTTTTCAAACTAGATTAAAGACCCACATTTTTTTAAAAATCTAACTTTTTTTCCATTTAAAATTTTAAAACCAACCCGTGATGCTGATTTTGCCTTCTGGCTATAGAGTGCAACATTGCTTACGTGAAAAGGTAACTCTTTCTCTACGTATCCACCCGCTGGATTTTCCTGGCTGGGTCTCATCGCTTTTT
>JAHEZZ010000050.1 GCA_023250815.1 Bdellovibrionales bacterium | reverse complement strand
AAGTCTTGTTCAAAAAATAATAGACGCTAAAGAATTAATTGAGACAAAATCAAAACTCAAACCCAAAATTGCGATTGTCTTGGGCTCCGGGCTTGGATTATTTGTAGATTGTGTAGAAAATAAAACCATTATTCCTTATCAGGATATTCCCCATTTTCATTCCACCACAGTGGAGGGACATGCCGGTCGTTTAATTTTAGGATCAATAGAAGATTACCCCGTAATTATTCTTCAAGGAAGAATTCACGCCTACGAAGGATACGAAATGGAGGAAGTTGTTTTTCCTATTCGAGTGCTAGCATCACTGGGAATCGACGGATTAATTCTGACCAATGCAGCTGGCGGTATTAATACCCAATATAATCCCGGGGATCTGGTGTGCATCGGCGATCATATTAATCTGATGGGCAAAAACCCACTTATAGGCCCAAACATTTCTGAATTTGGCCCAAGATTTCCCGATATGACCCACGCTTATAACTTAAAATACCAATCCGATCTTTTAGAAGCGGCCCAAAGTTTGTCAGTCAAAATGAGCACAGGTGTTTATGCCGGACTTCTTGGCCCGACTTATGAAACACCAGCGGAAGTTCGTATGTTGCGTGTACTTGGCGCAGACATGGTTGGCATGAGCACGGTCCCTGAAACTATCGCCGCAAATCACTTGGGAATAAAAGTTTGCGGCATTTCCTGTATTACCAACATGGCCGCTGGGATAATCGATGTTCGCTTAAGGCACGAAGACATCAAAGAAGAAGCACTCAAGGTGATGGACCGATTCACCAGTCTTTTAAAATTATTTATAAAAAAACAAAAGAATTAAATTATGAAAAATCAAAATGAACTTACAAAAACAATTCAAGAGCTGAGGGAAATTGCAAAAGATTTTGCCGATCGTGCTTACTCCCCCTACTCCCAGGTAAAAGTAGGTGCGGCAATCTTAAGTTCAAAAGGTAAAACTTACGGCGGTTGTAATATTGAAAATAGCAGCTATGGAGGGACCGTATGTGCTGAACAGGTGGCCATCTTAAAGGCCATTTCAGAAGGTGAAAAAAAAATTAATCTCGTCTATATTTATACACGAGAAGGCTGGCCCCCCTGTGGGATTTGCCGACAAATGATGAGCGAATTTGCAAGTAGCGGGCTTAAAATTATTATTGGTGATATTACGGGTAAAGAATCATTATTAGATTTCAAAAAAGAGATTTTACCGTTAGCATTTACTCCTAAACATCTAAAATAAAAATTCGTTCGAATGAACGATGAGGTTGATAATGGATTCAGTCCAAGAAATTGATGCAAAAGTGCTACTCTCAAATTTGACATTTTGTGTATTTGACTTAGAGACCACCGGCGGCAATCACTTGCAAGACAAAATCATTGAAATTGGTCTAGTCAAAATAAAAAATCTAAAAATCATTGACCAAAAAAAATATTTAATTCAACCCGATATTAAGGTTCCTGACTTTATACAAAAGCTGACCGCCATAAGTGCTAAAGATTTAGAAAATGCTCCACGAATTGAAGCTGTAGTACACGATGTTTTAGATTTTATGGGCGACTCAATTTTGGTGGCACACAATATCGCATTTGATATTCCATTTTTCAACTCTGTACTCAGAAGAATGCAACTTCCTGAACTCTCCAACAACGGTCTTTGCACCAATTTGATGACAAAATATTTAATTCCCAATCTACTCAATACAAATCTGCACTATATGAGCAAACTTTTTAGTATCCAACTAAAGAAGGCCCATCGTGCTCTGGATGATGCCCGTGCCAGCGCCGAACTTTTACTTTGCTATTTTGATATCTTTATAAATAAAAAGATTACTAAACTAAATCATCTGTACTATCCAAGAAATAAATATGAATTAGATCGTGCCAACTTTAAAAATAAAGGGCCCCAAACGGCCCTCAAAATAATAGAGCTAGCGAGGAAAATTAAAACTCCTTTTTTGATAACAATAAAAGGAAAAGAAGGACTACTTCTTTACAGTATGCCTTTTAGTGATCTTAATTCAAAAATAATTAGCACAAAAGACAACAACAGCTTTCTAGACCATCTTGAAATGAAACTAAGCGAGCTGCCTTTTGAAAATGTCACAATAAATCTATACGGAAGTTTTTTTGAGGTTTTAGTCAATTTCACTCAGTCTCTGCCAAAAATGATGTCAAACTATCGTGAAGAAATTAGTAAATTAATTAAAAAATACTACTTTAAAAACTTGGCCCCCGCCCCCTTAATTACTCATGATTTCATTTTTAGCAATCATCTTGTCCCCGAGCAATTTATCATTCATCCTCTGCAGGGACTGAGTCCTAAGAATTGCCTTGTTTTCAGATTTCCAGGACACGAAAAAAAATTAATTCAATTTCTCAATTCCAAAATATCAAGACTGCAAAATAAAAAAGTAACTCCACGTCCCGATTCTGATGAATTCATTTATGACTATTTGCGACTCGCACAAACACAAAATAAAGATATTTTATTCTTAGATAAAGACTGTCTAAAAATGGGGCCCGATCATTTATTTTCTAAATTTGAACAGTTTTTAAAGCTTAACCCCAACGCCTTTAACTACCCCCAAAACTACATCTAAACTTGGTAGAAAAAAGTAAGATTATTTTTTTCCAGTGGCCTTCTTAAAGTGTCTTCCAACAAAACTTTTTCAAGAGAAAGATTTATTTTTTTTAGCAAGTACTGAAATAATTTCGAATCACACAACCTGCGAAATGTTTCAATAGAAGAATCATAAAACAAAGTTATCACAATCTTATGGCCTTCTCCCTCATTTTTAAATTGAACTTTTAACTCCCATTCAAAGACTTGCTTTTTTTCAATTGGAACTTGAATAATCAAGCGCTGATGAGAAATATAAATTATCGCTTCATTCAGTAAGGAATAAAAGAAAAGAGTCAAGGCCCCTATATGAGATTTATAAATTACAATATCTAGATCTGGATGATGATCAATATTTAGTTTGAGAGAGATATTAATATTACTCTCAAGCATTCTTGGCCTTAATAATTCAATCGCCTTTTGGGACGTATCATTAAGAACTTCAATAAAACATTTATCCAAAACATTCTTTTTAAAATTAAAATCATTCCTTGAAAAACCGAGAAATATTTGAATCAAATCTTTACATCGTTTTGCTGATTTTTTCATTTCGAGAATATCTTGAGATATATAGTGATCATTAGAATCTGGCCCTAACTCTAACTCCAATAATTCTATTGCTCCCAAAATTCCGGCAATCGGATTATTTAACTCATGGGCCATCGAGGAGGTCACTATCTCTAAATCATTATTCTCGTTTTTAAATAAAATTTCTCTTTCTTTGTGACTGAGAGAATCTTTAAAGTATTTCAACCCTTGAAAAATATAAAGAAAAAAATCTTCATCACAATATTCAATCTTTTTTATTCGAACTAAATAACTATCTCCATTTCTTTCAATCTTAGATAAGTCACATAATTTTTGACATTCATTGGGAGTGATATGAATTTTCTTGAAAGCAAAATTCTGTGAAATGATATTATAGCAGTTATTAAAAATACATAAGGGAAATTGATAATCAGAAAATGCTACTTCTAATTCCATATACGAGTGCTGGCCACTAATGAATCCCCATCGACCCATTCTTTGTGAACCTTAACCCCCCAATGCAAATGAGGGCCAGATGCTCTGCCTGTTTTTCCAGACAGGCCAATTTCTTGGCCCTGAAGAACAAACTCATCTTTTTTCACAAAAAGTTTTGAGAGATGTCCATACATAGTAAAAACACCCAGTCCATGATCTAAAATAACAGTATATCCAGTATAAAATAAATCCTCAGCAAGAACGACTCGACCAGAGTTGGATGAAGGAATAGGAACTCCTACTGATGCTCGATAATCGGTGCCCAAATGTTGCGTCTCCAAATTATTGTTAAAAATTCTTTTTGTTCCATAGATACTAGTAATTTTGGATGACAAGGGGACTTCAAATCCTTTGTGAAATAATAATTCTGACGATGATTGATTATAAATAATATTGAGTCTTGCCTGTTCTTTTTTTACACGAAGTTTATCTTTCTCAGACAAAAAAACTTTTTTGGGATTTACATTTAGTTTTTCTTTTAAAAATTCTTTTTTTTCGACGGTTATTTTTAATGCCGGAAAATTCATCACCTCACCAGTTTTAATATTTTGAGAATAAAAATAACAAGTATAGTCTTTTTCATTGCTAAAGTAACTTTCAGAAACAAAAGCGAGAATTTTATTGTCTTCAACTAAAAATTTAATTTCTTGATCTTTGCACATTAAAGGCGAATGAACGGAGTTTGGAAGTCTTATTGAAACAAAGATAACTTCGCCTGGGTGAATAGAAAAAGTGGGTATTTCTGAAGCTAAAACGACAGAGGGAACTTGTGAATGAGAACAAGAAAACAAAAAAAACAAAAAGCAAAATAAATTATTTCTACTCATCCTTTAAAACCATGCCCACTCCATCACTGAATGCAAGTTTAAGTTTGTCACCTTTTTTAAATTTTGAAAAGGTTTTGAAATTTGTTATAATTTGACCTTCTTCATTTTGCATAAAAATATAACCTCGATTTAAAACAGATTTGGGATCTAAGGCCTTAAGGACTTCATATAAACTTTCAATCTTTTTATCAAATGGCCCTAAAACTTGAGCTAGCGCAAAATTTATGCGACTTCCAAGCTCATCCAGATATATTTGATTTTCATGCAATGGTAAAAGCTCAAAAGTTCGCTTGATGATATTGAGTTCTGCAAGTCGATCTTTTAAACCATTTAACATTGATCCCAGCAAAACAGACATACTGTGCGGATTTCCTCTCTCGACTTGATGCTTGATTTGACTTAGAAAGTTTTGCATCAATAATTGCATTTTATTTTCCAATCGATTTAATCTCTCATTAATCATCAACTGAACTTCGGTTAATTTTTCTGCAGCAGAAGAAGGGGTTTCGGCCCTAAAATCGGCGACAAAATCACAAATAGTAAAGTCAACTTGGTGTCCAACTGCACTAATCGTAGGAATCGGACATTGGGCGATTTTTCTGGCCAAAATTTCATCGTTAAAGGAGTAAAGATCCTCTATTGATCCTCCACCTCTTGCAAAAACCACAACATCTAAAGGCGCAATCGTTTGGTGATATAAAATGGCCAAATTGAGTGCAGAGATTAAAGAGTCGGGAGATTTTTCACCCTGAACGAGTGCCGGAAGAATAAGTAGATCAAAAAAAAACGATCTTCGTTTAATAATATTTATAAAATCTTGCAGTGCTGCTCCATTAATGGCAGTTATAATAGCAATTTTTTTAGGCATCTCCGGTAATTTTTTTTTCTTTTCTAAGTCAAAAAGCCCTTCACCGGCCAATTTTTTTTTCAGTAATTCAAATTGTTCACTTAAATCACCTACACCTATTGGATTTATTTTTCGAACAATTAGTTGGAAAGTCCCTCTTTTGGCATAAACACTTATTTCGCCCAAACAAACTATTTTAGTTCCATCTTTAATTTTTTTGAGGTTTGGGTTTCTTATCGCATCCATCCGAAAAAGAGCGCAAGAGCAAGATGCTTCAGAATCTGAAAGAGTAAAATAAATATGGCCAGATGATGCCTGGGAAAAATTGCTCACTTCACCCTGTACTTCAATAGTAGAAAAAGATCCCTCTAAAGTTTTTTTTATAGAATTAACAAGTTCAGAGACATTGAATATTTGTGACATGAATGAATTATACCCCTCACTCTTTACTTTTCAAGCAAATCGCTGGGGTATACTGATCACCTAAATTGACATCTTTTTAAAAATACCAAAAGACTTTAGATAATTAACAGCTTGTGTTACCTGAAAGTCATCGCTAGGATTTATTTTCTCTGCAATTTCTTTGTCTTTTTTATCCTCTTTCTCTTTGCTTTTTTTATAATCTCTAATTTTCTGAATGCGTTCAATTCTCTCTGCTTTTTCTTGGCGTTCTCTTTCAATCTTTTCTTCTTTATTTTCAACTGTGGCCGTTAAATGATTTCTTAAATCTTTTTCTCTGATATAACTACCGTCATAGCGATTTTTTTTAAAATCTGCCATATCGACATCTTCTAAATCAACGTCTGGCCGAATTCCCACCGCCTGAATTTTTCGTCCCAGCGGAGTCATGTATTGAGCGATGGTAATTTTTAATCCCTTTTCTTCATCAATTTTTACGACTGTTTGTACTGAACCTTTTCCGAAAGACTGAGCTCCCATTATAATTGCTCTTTTTGAGTCCTGCAGTGCCCCTGCAACAATTTCGGAGGCCGAAGCAGAGGCCCCATTTACAAGGACCACCATTGGAATATTATTTTCTTTATATCCGCCTTTTTTCACATAACGTATTTCTTTATTTTTTGGGTCTCGCCCCTCAGTTGAAACAACAATTCCATCCTTCATAAAGATAGAAGAGACATCAACAGCTTCGTCTAAAAGCCCTCCGGGGTTTGAGCGAAGATCTAAAATAATTCCACGAAGCTCTTTCCCTTTATGCAATTTTCCTTTGCTATTTTTAATCGCCTCAATTATTTTTTCAGCTGCATGCCTTTGAAATTGAATCAACCTAATATACAAAAATTCTTCATCAACAATTTCTGACTTTACCGCTTGAATCTGGATTACTTCACGCATGAGCTCAAACTGCTTTACTCCATCCTGGCCTTCTCTCACGATACCTAAAATTATTTTACTTTTTGAATTTCCACGCATTTTATCAATAGCATCATCAATATTCATACCGATAGTTGGCTCATGATCAATCTCAACAATTTTATCTCCAGGCCTAATTCCTGCACGAAATGCCGGAGTATCTTCAATGGGACTAACAACGATAATAATCCCATCTTTTTGATGAACTTCAAGGCCCAGTCCCCCAAATTCTCCAGCTGTGTCTTCTTGCATTTTTGAGAAATGCTCTTTATCTAAAAAGTTTGAATGAGGATCAAGGGTTTCCATCATGCCTTGTATTGCACCTTGAATTAGCTTATCAATATCAACTTCCCGGTAATATTGCGCTTCAATCAAATAAAGAACTTTACTAAAAAGTTCCAACTTTTCAAAACGAGATTTTACCTCTGAAATAGATTTGACATTTTTTTCATCTTTTTTATTTTCCTTTGAAAAAGAAGTCGCAATCAAAAAAAGCAGACAAAAACTTAAACACAATTTTTTTTTCATTATTTCTCCCTAATATTTAAATTCTTCTTTCTCTAGAGATCCCTAACAACCCTAATGAGTTTACGGAAGACAATACTTCAAAAGTATTTTGAACTTGATTATTTTTTCTGAGTTCAAAATACAATTTACCCTCATTCTCAGAGGGTTTCTTGGTAATTCCAATTTTCTGGCCTTTTAAAACCGAAGCTCCTTTAAGAACAAAATATTCATTATCCCCCAGGATGACAGAGCGTAATTGATTTCCATGATCAATCATCAGTACCCGGCCATAAGTAGAAAGCATACCGGTGTAAATAACTTTGCCATCAAGTGGTGATAAAATTTCCTGGGCCCCCTGATATTTAACGATGACACCTTTTTTAGACTTTGTTTCAATCGAACGATATTTGGCCAGGGGAATGGTAATATTGCTTTTAGCGATAAATGTCGGAGCACTGCCAACCTTATTTTCTTTTATTTGATTTTTAGCACTAGAAATCTCAGACTCTTGTTTAACATAGGCAAGCGCTAAATTTTTTTTATCTTTTTCCAAATTATTTAAAACTTCAGCAATTTCTGACTCTAATTGAGTTAATTCTTGAAACCTTTTTTTAAGATCGCTTAGTGCACTTTGAAGATCATTGTTTACGGCATTTTGTTTTTTTAAATTCTCAACTTCCAATGATAGTTTTTTTTGATAGAGCTTCCGCTGCAAAATGTCTGAAGCAGTTTCTTCTAAACTCATTTCTGTTAGCATATTCTGCCCGAGGAGCTTTTGAGATAGCAGTAATCTCTCATTATATTTCAAACGAGATTCCTCTAATCCTTTTTCTAAATCAAGACATTTTAATTCAATATCTTTTTTATTTTTTGAAACCTGAAGATATCTTAGATTTTCTTTATTCAGCTTACCTTCAAAACTTTTAAGTTTTTGTTCAATTTGCGCCAATGCATGAAATTGTCCCTTGATCTCATTATTATCTGCTCTTTCTGCATAACAATTTATTCCAATTAAACAGGTCATCTTAAAAAGAAAAATGATTTTAAAAATTATTTTATCCATCTATTTTTTCTTAAATCTAAAGCTGAAATAATTAACATCATAACTATTGCGAGAATAAAATTAGTGATGGCATAATTTGCAATAATAAAAAGAGGAATGATCGACAAAAAAACAGTCACAAGAAGATAAACCATTAAGGTTTTAAAAGCTACTTGTCTCCGTCGTTGAAATTTTTCAATTAAATATGAGGCCTCTCTAAGTTTTCCCTCAAAAATAAAAAAACTTATAATCCAAAAAAGGAAGATGACAAACAGAGCGATCGGAATTAATTCTTTTTTCATAAAAAGAGTCAGCTCCCCTTGCATTTTTACTTGCTGATTAAATTCAGTAATCTTTCCAAAAATAATATTCTCTGGGCCACCGGCCAAACGAGTCATATATTCTTTTAGTAACGAAATGGCCCGATCACTTGTTCCCTTATCGCAAACAACTTTAATTCCGTAGAAAGAGGAGTTCAAAATATTTTCAGTAACATCATCATGAGCACTTTCATTCACAGTCAAATTATCTTTCACAATCCCCAATAATTGCTTTCTTGCGTCTGAAGCAATTTTTTCTTTTTCAATAACATTAACATTAGTAACACCAGGGATCTCATTAATTTTTCTAGCAATCCAATGGGCATTTTCTTTGGAGTTAACCAAAGCATGAAAACTTGGGCCCATTGTTTGAATTTTTGTAAACAGTGAAACCTTTTCTTGAATTAAATTATAGTAAGCGGAAACACTAGTTAATAAAATTGAGAGGGAAATAAACGACAATGCCCTGAAGGGATTTTTTAAAATTTTCTTTAAAGCAAAATCTAAATAAAACATGCATGCCCCGAGTAAATTAATTTTCCATTATCTAGATGAATTATACGTCCCGAAAATTTTTTAACCAATTCACGATTGTGTGAGGCCCAAACCACCGTCAGCCCTCTTTTAATATTATATACATTAAGCACATCAAAAATTTTTTTTGTGCTATCGTAATCAAGAGAACTAGTAGGCTCATCTGCCAAAAGAACTGTGGGCCTTGCAAGTAGTGCACGCATAATAGCAATTTTTTGCGCGAGACCGCCATTGGCATCTTGAATTTTTAAATTTAAACGATCAATAATACCTAATACTTTTGCTAGCTCATTTAAATCTTGAACAAACTCCCCACGATTTTTATAAATATTTGGATCATAAGAAAGATTTAAATTTTCTAAACATGACAATGAAGGAATCAATCTCAAATCTTGAAAAATTTCAGCTATAAAATGGCCTTTATCTTGATGAGGCCCTACGATCCTACCCAAATGAGGTTCAATGTCACCAGATAAAATTTTTAGCAATGTTGATTTTCCAGCGCCAGATGCCCCTGTAATAAAAAGAATCTCGCCTTTTTCTATTATCAGATGAATTGATTTAAGAGCTTTTACATCCCCATATTCAACACCCACATTGTCGAGATAAAAAAGCCCTGATGCTGTGGAAAAATGCCCAGAAGAATTTAACTTTTTTTGTCGATCGACTTGCGATAAATTTTGATAATTCATTGCGACTATCCTTAAGTCTTTCACTATCATCCTGATTAGTGATTGGAGTCACACTCCAATTATATTATTTTAATGCATCTTTCTTCCCGTGCCAAAGATTCTGAAAAATTAACATGGAAAGAGAGAGGTATTTAGTCCACTATCGCCTTTTTACTAAGCAAAAGCTGGTAAGCAGAATCAGAACAAAAAAGGGCGGGGATAAAATTTTTAGTATTTTGAAGCTGAGAAATAACTGAATTTTCTACTTCTGCTAAAAGCTTCACATCACCGTTATCATAGCAAATTTTTACAGGATCACGCTCAAGAAGCACATTTTGTTTGGATTTATTTTTAACCAACTGCCCAGTAGACATCACAAAAATAACATCTTTTTTAGGAATATCAGCGATCATCCAATCTTCTTCGCCTCCATGTTTATCTAAAACTTGCTTTATTTCAGCAACTTTTCTTTCTGCTCTTTTATGAATTTTACTAGAAATTCCTTCATCGTCTTGAGAAAGCAATCGCTGATCAAATTCCTCAGACTTAATAACCTTTCCACCTTTTCCAAATAGCAAAGTCTGAACCATGCTTCTCATTTTTGGCGTTTTGTTAAGTGACCCACTCTCTAACTGTTGATGCATATTTTGCATAAAATAATGATCATTAAAGCCATAAAATTTTAAAGGCCCAGCTTCGATCATTTCCAGTAAATCACTATAACGATAAATGACCCCTTTTTCCAAAAAATGCAAACAAACTTTTTCCGCTAGAATATCATATTTGGCCCCACGTGGTGAGCGAATAACTTGTGAGTACCATGCAAAACGCGCCATTAAAAAGTCTTCTACACAATGAAGAGCATTGTCTTTTATCGCCAAAATTTCTTTGTTATCAACTTTGACAACTTTGAAATGATAGAGCAAATAATCCCGATCGTAAGAACCATATTTAAGACCAGTGTAATGAGCGTCTCGAAGAAGATAGTCCATACGATCACAATCAATTTCTGAATGCAAAATTTGGTTTGCCAAAATTGAAGGATTAACACCTTTCACTAAATCTGAAATCATTTTAGGGGAAATTTGATAACGTTCTAGAATATCAGTTATGCCACCAGCGTATCTGGTATTTTTAATAATGAAAGAGCCTAAATTTTCATGATCATCGGAAAGATATTTGCCGCCTTTTTTCTTCGTTGTCTCAGCAAATTCAATATAGGCCGCTTCGGTAGTATGTGAAAGTGGAAAGGTACCAAGATCATGGAGCAGGGCCGCCAATCTCAAGGATTGATGAAAAAGTGCTTCAGATGATCTGTTTGCTTTAGACTGCTCTTCAAATGAACAAAGTTCACCTAAATCTACCGCTAATCCACAAGAATTTAAAATACAATGAGCATTGTACATAACTCCGATAGAATGACCGAAACGAGAATGTTCTGCTCCTGGAAATAAATAACACGAAAGACCTAGCTGCTTAATCCATCTCAGACGTTGATAAAAAGGAGAATGTATAATGTCCCACTCAACGGGAGTCAGAGTTATAAAACCATAAATGGGATCAAAGATTACTCTATTTTTTTGTGCGACTTCCATGCGCTTTCTTTTCTTATGAGTTTATTTGACAACAAACTTCTAGTGTTTTCTTGCTCTAGAATTTTTCTTTCTCTTCGATTGTATTTTATTTACGATTGCAGTTAATGCTAATAAGGCCTCACGTCGCATATCGTTTTCATGGACAAATCGATAAAAGAATTCGATCTCAGTATGAGTTCTAAAATTCTTCACAACTTTTTCAGCTTCAGACACAGTGTTTAATGATTCGGTTTCAGGCACCATATTAGACCTCCGTCAGGCCCAGATCATACACTGAGCAGAAAAATACTTCAATAAACAAAAAGGCCCCAGGGAAAATATCCATTCCTAAGAGCAATAAAATTTTCGCTATTATACCGCTGCGGGCATACTACACTGATCCCAATATACAAAACTTAAACGTGATGAATATGTATAATTAATGAGAAATTTCTTGGGCGGCAATCATACCGTAACTATGAAGCTTATTGTACAAAGTCTTCACTGTGATCCCCAAACTTTTAGCAGTTTTCGTTTTATTTCCACCTAAATGTCCCAAGGTAAACACGATGTGTCTTTTTTCTAACTCTTCCAAAGTCATTTCACTAAAAACAATTTTTTCTTCTTCTTTTTCCTGTTCAACTAAAGGGGCCACTGTTACCGAATCTGCTAAATGATTTTTTTCAATAATTTTTCCGTCGGCCAGAATGAATGCTCTCTCCATGACATTTTGAAGCTCGCGAACATTACCAGGCCAAGTATAATCAAGCATAGATCTAAGCGCTTCCGGTGATAACGATTTTTGCTTATCAATTATTTTTCCAAGATTTAAAAAATAATTTGCAAGAAGTTCGATATCTTCTCTGTGTTCACGCAGTGCTGGCAATTTAATAGTCATCGTATTCAAAGCATAATAAAGATCTTCTCTAAATTTATGTAGCTCTACTTCTAGATGTAGTGACTTAGAACTTGCTGCAATCACTCTCACATTTGATTTATACAAAGACTGGCCTCCCTGTTTACTGGCAACACCATCTTTTAAAAATTGTACTAATTTCAGTTGCATTGCGGGAGTTAAAAATGAAATATTCTCAATAAACAAAGTACCACCATTGGCCTGTTCTAAAATTCCTATTTTATTTTTACGACTACCACCAACTATTTGTTCATCACCAAAAATTTCTGATTCTAATTGTTCACGATTTAATGCTGAACAATCTAAAACGATAAAAACACTTTGTGCCCTCGATCCTCGACAGTGAATTCTCCTGGCAATAAGTTCTTTTCCAGTTCCAGCTTCACCTTCAATCATTATATGAGTGTCAGTCAGAGCTATTTTATCTGCTAATTTTAAAATTTTGGCCAAGATTTCTGATTTTCCAATCACTTCTTTTTCTTCAATCTTATAGGCATCTGCAAGCTGAATACCCTTAGTCCTCTGATCTAACTCTCTTTCTTTTTCTTCAATTCTCTTTTGAAGAACATCATTTAATGTTTTTGCCTGGAGATACATTTTAATGTTCATTAAGGGACGTTTAATTTGATTTAAAAAATTTAAAATTTCAGTGATATCATCTCTCGAAAACTCATTGCTTTGATTGGTATTTTGTAAATGTAGAGTGCATATAATAACACCATCACAAATAACAGGAACACAAAGTTCCGCAGTAACACCCTCTTTTGCTTCTCTGGTAAAAAGTGGATCGCGGGAAACACAATTTGAAAAATAGGCCCTCTTACTTCTAATAACATGTAGTGAAACATTTGAAATAGAATCATCTTCTGTAATACACTCGCCGTTTTTAACAATTAAAACAGAATCGTTCTCAAGAACTTGACGAATAAGGCAGATATTATTTTTGCTGTTTTCTTTGATAAATTTTCCAAGCTCCATAAAAAAGAAATGCTCATCAAGAGTACTGGTAAGTCTTAAATTTAGATCGCTAATGGCATCTGTAACTTCTAAGGCAAGTAGTGACATAATTTCCTCCAGGTAAACTTTAAGCCGTGCAAACAATGCAGAGCAAAACCTATACGAATAATACATCGCGTCTAAAAAATTTACAAGACTTATTTAGTATGTTTTATATTTGGTCATTGCTATTAAAATATCAGCTACTTAGTCCATCTTGGAGTTGTACAGTTGCCAAAATTATGGGTGAGAGGGCCTAAAATTTCGCCATCCTTGTCCATAATATAGATATCCTGAATAGCACTTTTACTAGATAAAATTCTTTGTGAACTAAAGACAATAAACTCCCCATCCGGTGAATAAGAAGGATCTTCGTTTGAACCAAAATCTTTGGTAAGGCGAGACAAACCTGAACCGTCAGAGTTTATCCTAAAGATATCAAATCGATTGTCTAGCCACGAAGAAAAAACAATTTCTTTGCCATCTGGAGAAAAACGAGGTGTGGCATTAAACAACCCTACAAAACTAATCCGCTTAATATCTTTTTCAACACCTACCCCTCTTGGATCTAATGTATAAATATTGGCCTTACCTGGACGATCAGATAAAAAAGTCATTAAAGTTCCATCTTTATTTAAAGCAGGGTCAACGTCAGCAGCAAAGTGGTGAGTAATTTGAGTTAATTTTCCACTCCCTAATTCCAATTTATAAATTTCAGCATTTCCAGTATAACTAAGAGTAAGCAAAACATGTTGTCCATCCGGTAAAAAAACAGCGCCAGAGTTGATACCTTTTCTAGATGACACTATTTTATATTCAAAACTTTTTAAATCCATTAAATATAAATCCACATTACGGGCCCGTTTCCCTTCGGGAATCATACTGTAAATTAAATGAGAGGAATCATAGGAAATATCAGGTGAGATTACCGTTCCTCCATGTTTCGTTAACTGACGGACACCTTTTCCGTCAAAATCCATAATATAGGCCTCTTTTTTTTTATTATTTGCAATGCTGGTGCGATCTGAAACAAAAATTACTTTATGAATAAAAATAGAATGTTTTTTGAAAATTGAATAATAAAGTGAATCGGCCAAGATGTGGGCGTTTTCTCTCATTTGTGAAAGAGTAAGTGCCAAAGGCCCCTCAAAAATTTTATGCTTGCTTGAAACATCGTAAAAGGCCACATATAAATTAGGAGTCCCACTACTGGCAACAACTTCAGATTTTAGATAATATTTAATTGCCTTTTTATTTAATACCTCAAAATCGGGAGTAGTGGAAAGTGAACTTGCTAAAGTGATAGGGGATATCGAATAAAATTTCTTTTTATAAAAAGAAAAATCATTCCTTAAAATTGAAATAACTTCTTGGGCCCCGGCCTTAAAATGAGGACTGACAGCTCCATCAAAAAAAGGTTCCTCTATTAGGATTTTTTCACTTTCAAGCTCAGCCTCGCCAACTGCAATTACAGTTGTCCCTGCTTGGGCAAATAGCTGATGACAAAAAAGAACTAGAATTAAAGAACTAATTATTTTCATATAAACCCCTTGTGAATAACATCCTACAGTGGAAATCCAAGAACCATGTCACCTTTAGAGGCCCGATCCAAAATATTTTCAGGAACAGCGGGAAAAGGTGAAGATCTTTTAACTGCCTCAATCGCTTTCTGATCATATTCTGCATTTCCGCTACTCATAAAAAGAGCAGTCTTAATTAATTCTCCACTACTAGAAACAAAAATTTTTACCTGACAACGAAATCCTTGATTTTTTAAATAAGAAGGAAGACGCCAATAGGGCCTTACTCTGTCAGGAAGTGATGAAAGATATAAAGTAAATTCACTTGCCTCTCCTTCTGTTTGGCCTACAAGTGCACTTCCTTTACTCATTTTATTTCCTTCCGCTACAAGCTGGGCCAATTTTCCTTTTATTTTTGCATTAAAAAGAGAATCGTTATCAGCATTGCTATTTTTAGTTTTCTTTTTCCCCCACTCCTTCATAAGATTTTCAAAATTTTTCTTTTTTTCTTGGTTAAAAGTTGGAGCTTCAGGGTTTTCTTGATTTGCCTGCTTGGAAACATCAGCTTTTTCTTCCATCGCCTGAGCTTCCACATTTTCTTTTGCAAATTGAACTTCGCTCATGTCAACTGCTTTAAGTTCTGCTAAGGTCATTTTGGGCATGGCCACTAAATCCACTCTTACTACTGATTCAACCGCTGTGATCTTTGAAAAATTATTAAAAAAAGGAACTGGAATATCCAATATCCTGCCAAAAAGAATAGCAAATAACAGAATAAGGATATGAACACTTAGTGACCTTAAAAAGTATGATTTAAATGTCTCTTCATGCCAGTATGAAAATAATTCCATTTTATTTTTCAATTTCTGTTACTAAAGCGATTTTAAAAATTCCTGCCTTTTTAAGTTGCCCCATTAATTTTGCAACTTCACCATATTTGAGAGCATAGTCTGCTCTAATAAATAAAGTGTCTGTTTTAGTTTCCTTGAATTGCAGTTTTACTTCTTGGGTAATTTCGTTAGGAAGAATTTTTTCTTTTCCCAGAAAAAATTCTTTGGCCTTAGTC
>JAHEZZ010000190.1 GCA_023250815.1 Bdellovibrionales bacterium | reverse complement strand
CTTTAGATCATTTCTAGGCTACATATAATGATATAACGATAGCAATAAAATCAATTAGATATGATAAGTCCCTATGGCGCTCACATAAATTCCCCTCATTCGCTCACTTAAACTCCCCATCTTGTTAAACTCCCCTTCGAAAAATATTTACCGTAAAGTGACCTCGATCAGGAAATAAAATCTCCTATTTGTGGAAAGAATGACCTTTTTGGACGCTGTAATGTGGCGTTAGTAAGATGGAAGATTAATAAGTTCCGTTGAATTTGATCTCGTGTTTTTAAATCGTAGAAGCAGTATTCCAGATGGTCCTGGGGACTGGCCCCACTTTAAAGAGAGGTAAATGACTTTGAATTAAATGGATACTAAAATGCCATTTGGGGGAATCGTAAAAAAATCTTAGGGTATGGGACAAAGTCCCATTATAAAGATGGCCGTTAGGCCTACCTCAAAAAAAAAGAGGGATAAAGGTTTTTACCTCATCCCTCTTCTGCCACTTGGGTCTGGCCGGCCGTTTTAAGTTCCGTCTCCGGATTGCTCATTATCCTCCGGCCAAGTTCATTTGTTCAATAGTTCAATCAAAAAAGATTAATCCACCAAAAGGTGAATCTGTTGTATTTATTTTGGTGGAAAAAATAAAATCAAGGTAGGCAATGGCCGATGAGACATCCTCTTCTATCAGCCTCATATAGACACCGTTGATTTCCTCAGAGCTTAAAACAAAATATATGTCCGATTCTACCATTTATTATTTCCTAGATTTCTTAGTTCACATCGAGAACTTGGGCGATATTTTTTCATTTCTTTAATCCACTTCTGCATCCGATCGAATGCTATTACACTTTCTCATATTAATGACGAGGCCATTGTCAGTCATCCGGTCGATAAGGGCCGCTGCCAATTGCCTGTTCCCCAAATAATCTTCCCATTCTTTAAAGCCAAGATTAGTGGTGATTATCGTGCAAGTTTTCTTGTATCTTTTTTGCATTAAAGTAAAAAATAATCCTACCTGGGCCTCCTCCACCTTCAACAGGCCCAATTCATCAACTAAAAGGCAATCATATGAGGCATACTTATTAATGAGGACCTTTGTAGTGTTGTCCGCCTTCGAGGCCCATAAATTTTCAATTAGCTCCGAAAATAGTATAAATTTTCCCCGGTATTTCGCATTGATGGCATTTAACAAAAACGACGTGGCCAAACCGGTTTTCCCTGACCCTGTGGGTCCCATTAAAATCATATTTTTTTTGTTATGGATGTAGCTTAGCGATTCGTAGTGGGCCAACAATCTTTTCTGATTGAGGTGAGGCTGATTTTGAAAAGGATAAGTTTCTATGGCATATTCAATTGGAATTTTGGCGCCTTTAATTCTGGAGAGACGGGCCCTGTTTCTTTTAAATTCCTCCTCCTTATTAAGGATATGTTTAAAAAGTTTTGAAAGCGACCACCCATTTTCCTCCGCTTCACTCACATCCTTATTCCAATTCTCCATTAGGTAAAACAATTTCAGATAACGAAGCTGTTCCTCAATTTTTTTTTCCATTGTTCCTTCCGTTGTATTTATTGTCATATTCGGAAAGTTCGGGGCAATCAGTAAACTCCCCCAGAAGATAATTTTCCCTTTCCTCAAACCCTTGTTTTATGTCTGCAGTCGGCATATCAAAATTCTCCAACCCCAAGACCTGCACTGAGATGGCCTCCAGGCGGTCCACATTAAAGATTCCATATTCCATCGACCGTTGAACTGTTTTTAAAAATAGAGATGGACTTAAACGAAGGGAGGTCAGGTACAATTTCCTAATCATTCTATGCCTATTATTCTTTGAACTGCCCTTTAGAGTTCCTTGAAGATATATTTCAATTTCTTTTCCCATGGACATAAGTTTGGCCTCCTCCTGCGTTGAGGGTATAGTCACTTTCGCCGGCCTGTTTGTTGGTTTTAAACCGTTGGGAAAGAAGCAGGACCTTCTTGTTCCAAAGGGCGGCAGAGGATATTCTGCTACAGGTTTTCTTTTGCTATAAATTTTAATGGAGTCGGCATATTGTAAAACTAATACCTCTCTCTCCGTTCCCTTGGGAATCCAGTAAGAGTTGGCATCAAAGGCAATATACCCATATTGATCCACCAAACGGAAATGGGACAAATAAGGCGCTGGTAAATTAGAAGGCAGTTTTTTCATGTCTGTTTTTTCATGTTCAAAAATCTCAATGGGAATCAGTTTTGTTTTTTTATTGGGAGTTCGGGAATGTTTTTCGCTCCAGTCAAATGCTTGGCGGTTTAAATCCTCCAGACTGGCAAAGGTTCTTCCCGGAAAAAAATTCGTTTCTGCGGTCCAAAATGATCTCTCGACTCCGGCCTTTCTATCTGAGTGACAAACCTCGTGGGCCATCCATTCAAAATCGTATATTTTAGCGAAGGCCAACATTTCCTGATTAAAAATGGCGTTCCGACCAGTTCCCTCTTTAACCGCCAGGTTAGTGTTATCGATAATACATCTGGCGCAGATATATTCGAAGTAACTAAGGGCCTCATGGAAAAAGCATTTCATAATGAAACGGGTAAATGATAAATAAAATTTTAGATAACGGCGTTTGCTAAAACGAAAATAAATTTGCGAGGCCTGAACTTTCGTGGCCCTCTCGCCAAGCTTTACTGTATAAGGTGAAGTGTCGTGCTGAAATTCTTCCCCAGGCCTATCCGGAACCCTTTCCGCGCGTTTTTTCTTTTTTTCCCCAAGTCCAATATTTCGAACCATACGGGTGAGAGTTGAGTATCCAATCTCAACACCTTTGGCCCTAAGAACCTCATGGATCCTTTCTATCCAACCATCACAATCTTGGAAGGTCGCTTTTAGTAGGCCCTCATCGATCGTGACCGTATCTCTTCTTTGATTAAGGGGAGGCTCCCCCTTTGTTTTAATAACCAAAGCGACCGTTTTACGATCCACTTCAAGGCGCCTTGAGATATCAGCGATATTTTTTCCTTCCTGAAAAAATTTCCATATCATTTGGCGAGTTCCAATATCAATCATAGTGACCCCGATAGGGTATCCAAAACCTCGCAAAGTCGAGTCTGCTTATTTAGAATTCCTTTTGCTAACATACTCGCTCTAGATTTAAATTGGGGCGATCCCTCTTTAAGCAAGGGAAGGGTATTAATAATTCGGCCCATATATTTTTGGGTGATGACCAAGTCTTTTACAATAAATCCTTCTTTCTCCGTAAGTCCTTCAACATTAGTATCTCCATTAGGTGAAAAAAGTTCTTTTGCTTTTTCAAGTATCCAGGCCAAATCACCATTTTTTATCTGCTCCTTAAGTTCAGGGCCACCCTTAAACCAAGCATGGGCCAAGATTTCAACATCACGTTGGCGAAGGTTTTTTTTAGCGATAACTTCCACAAATTCATCAATGGCCGATTTGTTTTCCTTGTTCAGATGTCTGAACGGCCGCAAGGTATAAAGGAGAACACTGGGTGGGAGTTGGTCCTTAAAAATAGCATTCCATGACTTTGGACCAAATTCCTTTAGAATACCCAACCGGGAACAAACCCAACCTGTGCTTCTTTCTAACCGGAAGGCAATATCACGGACTTTTATTCCAAGATTGTTATGAAGTTCATTTACTAAACGAACTTGTTCGAGAATATGTAATGATTTTGCGTTGGATATTTTTAAAAGCTTAAGGATGGCCTCGATTTCAGTCGTGGCCAATATTTCAATGGGAAAAATATTATAACCTAATTTTCTGCCAGCACGAAGCCTCTTAAATCCATCTAAAAGGACAACAAATGTTTCACTTTCACTCTTGGCCACCTGAAGGGGTTCTTCAATTCCTCTTTCACTGATGGAGGCCAAAAGATCCTTTTCCCGTTTTGCATGAGGTAGGCGTAAGGACTGATAACGGAGGTCAATATTGGAAAATTCTACGTTGTTTTCAATCATACCCACTTAATACAATCATTTCTGAAACTTCTTCTAGGGGGTGTTGTCTAAGTTTCTCCTGGGCCTTTAAAACAAGCCCTTTGATTTCTGGAAAAAGTATCAATTTTCCAAAAACGCTGAACAATAAAATTTGTATATAATGAAGATAAGGAGAAATATTTTCAGGGAGGGGAGATTGTTTTACAGAATCTGATTCTGGACTAATTTTTTTCTGACAGTTATAAATTTTTTTCTTGGCCTTACCTTCTTCAGTTTTATTATAAGAAGTGGATCTCCGATTTGATTCCTTCCTTAGGTGAGCCTGACGACAGCCAAATGGGCACCTTATATCGCTTCGACCGCGATTGCTATTCGTCGTAATTAAACCAATCTGGCATTGAAAACAATTAGTCCGAATATGGCCGGGAGAGAGGGACGCTAATTCCAGATTATTTTGGTAAGAATCGTAGAATCCCTTTATATGATCTTTCTGGTACCACATTCCGGAGGAATAATTTTTTTTCAATGCCTCTGTTACAAAACTAGTGTAAAATCAGAATTAAGAGTTTTTTGCATAACCCTATTCTCGTCGAAGTTCATACAACGGCAGAATAGGGTTTTTTTTTGCCCCAATTGCTAAAGTCAAAGGTGGGGAATTTAACTGAGCAGAAGTGGGGAATTTAAGAGAGCGCTATAGTGATATGGCCTC
>JAHEZZ010000049.1 GCA_023250815.1 Bdellovibrionales bacterium | reverse complement strand
AAAAAAGATGGGGGATACTAAAGAGAGCAAAATAAGTAGAGGGATAAGCAGAACGCCAGAGAAAATCATTTTCATTTTTCCATTTATTTCGACATTCGAAAAAGTGACAAATTCTTTAAAACTTTTTTTCCCAAAAATAATGGGAAGATCAAAAACAATAAAAGGTAGAGTTACAAATCCTACAAGACATTTAACAAGTGATTTGAATCGCGATTTTAAAATGTCGTCAGAACTTTTTGCTCCAAGAAGAAAGAGGCCAAAAGATGACCCACATAAAAGGTGGGCACTTAATTCTATTAAAATAAAATAAATAAATAGGGAGATAAAGTCAGTGTTTAAAAATTCCGTTTTTATAAAAATTGAAAAATTTTTAGGGATTTCAATGGGGATATGGTTTTTTTGAAATTCCTCAGTCAACTTTGTGATTATGTCTATTTGAAACTTATCGATCAAAAGAATCAGTTTTTCAATAAACGGATTAATCGCTCCTTCCAGCTTAAAAAAGGGAACAATAAAGTATTTTGTGGCATAGATTAAAGCGCCATCGAGGAGAAGAGAATAAAAACGTGGAGCAATTCCTATCGGAGTTGAATAACTCGCCAGTGAGAATTTTTTCTTTATATTGATATCTGTTTTAGTTTTTGCAGATTTTTTATAAAATCTAGAAAAAAATGACGGGCGATCAGCTTTTGTTTCAAGTTTTTCTTCTTGCTTTTGATCTCCTGTAAAGACCCCCAGCTCTGATTGCTTAAAAAGTGTTGTCAGACTTTCTTTGTCGGCATCTGAATCTGAATTGTCAGGCGAAGATTTTTGAGTGTCTTCTTTTGAATTATTTGAGATTTCGGCCTTCGTGGGTTCTTTCAATTCAATTTTTTCTGCTGTTTTTGTTGTTTCTATTTCTCTTGCCCCTTTTTTAGCAGTGAGTAGTTCATCTTTTTTTATAGCTATCTCAACATCACCAACATGAATTTTATCTCCCCTATCCAAAATATAGGAGCGTCCATATTCTAATTCTTGTTTATCAAGTATCATCGAAAAGCTTTTTGCTAAGTGGGTGACACTTAAAACATCAGATTGAACACTGAAGGCCATATGCATAGGGGCCAAGCTTGACCCATCAATCTTAACATCACACTCTGAAGATTTTCCCAAAGTGGTCCGGCCCTCGATAATAAAACGTTGAGCTGCCTGATTGCCTAATCTGACATCAATCGAATAATTAGTATTACTAGAGCTTTCTTTTTTATCTTTAGTCATTACATTACTAATTTTACATGAATTATTTATAATTGATATACTCATCAGGTTTGAGTTTTCCGTATCGGAAAACTCAGTATTACGAGTGCCCAACCCTTCGCAGTTTACTTAAAAAGTAAAGTGCGAAGGGTATAGAAGTTGATTACTTCTTTTATCTGCCCCATTCTATTAGTATGGATTTAAAAAACAATATCGGAGAAAAAAGATCAGGAAAAAAGTTTTTTTGCGCTGTCATTTGTTCTTTTTTAATTGCTAGAAATGCCCATGCCTATAATGTCCTTAATCGCTATCGACTACTTCAAGATAGATTTAAAACGGAAGAGATGATGCGACCTTTGGGCCATGATTTTCTGATCGATTTAAATGTTACTTTAAATAAAAATATTAAGGCCGTCATTTCCGATGCTAAAGATGCTTCAAAAACGGCAGGCACTGATGTCCAAAAAATTAATGCCGCCACAGCTTTTTTAGAAAAGTATAAAAATACCGAACAAACCGCCAGAGCAAAAGTAAATTTAGGTATACCTTTTTTTTCTTTTAAATTATTTGGAGTGAATTTTATCCCTGATTTTCGAGCAGCAGTAGATTGGGGTGCCAACTTAGGTATTCGAACAGAGCCCATCACGTTGAGTACCCTTATTGAATTGCTTCCCCAAGATACCCCTGCGGTGATTTTAGATGCTGCTCGAAACATGAATGCTGTTCCTGCCCCTGGTACGGATTTAGTTGCAGCGATTGCCGCCAGCGATCCCACTAATATTGCTTTGCAAGCAGCAGCAGCATCTATTCCCGCCAATACCTATCTTATGCCAAATAGTTCCAGTACCCCCAATATTTTTATTTTTACGAAATTGGATGTTACCGTCGGCCCCTATGTGAACTTTATGAAAGGTTCTTTCTTTGGGTATTTTTCAATCTATGAACTTTACCGCCGTGATTTAAAGGCCCGCCTTACTGCTGAATCAATTTCCAAATCTCAAGATCTATTAGGCAGTGCTAGTAATGACAACACCAGTACTTATTTAACTTCTGATTTTCGCCTGGGTTATACTTACTCACGTTACCTGATTTTTCTCTCCGGTGAAGAGATGAAGTTGTCGACAATGAAGGCGCCCAAAGAAGGATCAGGAGGACTTAATTTTGAAGTAAATCCGCTTTATCGCATTCACGCTGATGCTACTTTTGGAGAGCACTTTACCTGGACTCCTTTTATCGGTGCTCATCAGAGAAAAAGTTATGCCTGGTCTGATGGTTTTTATGCAGGAATGGACTTCGGCACACATGTATTAAAAGATCGTTTAGGTTTGCAATTAAGAGGGATGCTAGACCCTGAACATTACATAATTTCTCCTCGAATTCGGCTGCTCTTTTTACAGTTGGAATATTCTTTGCGAATTCCTCGAAAATCAGTGGTTGACGATGTTGCTATTTCGACATTACATAGTCTCAATTTTAGACTGTTTTTTTAAGGTGGTTATGAATAAATCTTGGCAAATCTGTGCGCTTTCTGAAACTTTACAATTTTTAATTGAGAAAGGATTTTCTGAACCTACGGAAATACAAAAATTGGCCATTTGTGAAATTAAAAAAGGAGGAAACTTTGAATTTTTCTCCCCAACAGGTTCTGGAAAAACCTTGGCCTATCTTATTCCTCTTTGTGAAAAATTTAAAATTGCCGAAAAAAATAATGAACTGAAAAAGATGGGTAGTGGCCCATCTATTGTCGTTTTATCTCCCACCCGTGAACTGGCAGAGCAAATTACTCAAGATGCAAGGTCTTTATCCCATCATTTAAAATTGAAAGTAAGAAAAATAGATGGCCCAAAAGATTGGACAACATTGGGAAAAAAAGGATGCGATCTCTTAGTAGGAGTGACTGGAAATGTTCTTTCTGCAATAAAAAAAGGCAATCTTTCTCTTGCTAATACCTTTGCTTTAGTTGTCGATGAGGCCGATCAAATGCTTGAGGGGGGATTCAAAAAAGATTTAGTTGAAATAAAAAAACAGATAAGAAATGAAAAGGCCCAGGTCATTTTAATGAGTGCTACAGAAGGCCTATTATTTGTTCCTCTTCGTTCGGAAATATTTGGCAATATTCCATTTCATAAAATTGCAGTAGAAATTAATCATCTCTTGCCGCAAATTGAGACTTTTAATATTTTTCTTGGAGTTAAAGAAAAAATGCCTATGGCCAAAGAATTTATAAAGAAAGAAGCAAAAGGTCAGGGGATTATTTTTATTAATAAAAAGGAAGAGATTGAGGAAATTTTTAATCAATTAAAAGAATCATTTCCGAGTAAGAGGATGTTTTTTATTCATGGGGGAATGTCACCAAAAGAACGAGACGTTGCTTACAACTCATTTTTAAACGATGGTGAGATTTTGGTGGCCTCTGATATTATGGCCCGTGGGATTGACTTAAAAAATGCTGCTTGGGTTTTAAATTACGATCTGCCGTTTGAGGCGATTTATTATATTCACCGTTCCGGACGTGTGGGGAGAGGTGGCAAAAAAGGCCAAGTTTATAATATGGTGACGTCAAATGATTCTGAAATTATTTCTAGAATCAATGAATCAATTAAGGGACAAACTGCACTAAAGTTAACGACTATTAAAGATCCTTTTAAAGCGCAGAAAGAAAAACAAATGAAGTTTAAGGCGAAGCAGGAGCAGGGGATAATTGCTATAAAAAAAGAGCGCCGCTCTGGTGCTAAGGGAAGTTTTAAATCCACACCTCGCTACGCTCGCATAAAAAATAAAAGCAAAAAGAAGGGGAAAGGGTGAAAAATTTTTTATTCATTTTTATTCTTTTAGTGGTGTCTTGTTCTGGTGAAAAAAAAATATATTCAAAAATGGATATGCTAAAAGTAGCATTAGATGCAAACACAAAAGTTGAAATGATTTTACCTAAAGATATTAATAGTGGGATTAAATGTTTACTTGGAGACGGTAGTTATAACTACGGGCCAGGATGCTTGAGTGGCCATCAGTTTAAAATTGGGGATTTAGATTTTGTGGCAGTTGAATTTGATACTCCAGAGCATGCAGCAAAAGATGCAAAGAGATTAAAGCAATGTGTCTTTAAAAATTGGCTTTTTGATGAGGTTTACGGAGAGCCCTCACTTGAAGCATTTGTAAAATCAGTTTATGGTGCTACCTGTCCCACCAAAGAATAAAGGACTCTCTAAAAATTTTTCTTCAAAAAGTGTAATTTTCTTATTCCAATCTGCCATAAGGATGAATATTTGATCACAAGTAAAGTTTGTATCTGTGGCCTTAAAATTTTTTTTATATTTTTCTTGTTGCTCATTTAAGACATTTTTAAAAAGAGTTGCCCATCTTCCAACTTCTCCCCTGTGTATGTGCAGCGGTCTATGTACCTTTATTAAATTAAAACCTTCTGCGGGATATTCCAGATCAATACTCGGTAGATTAAATGAGTTTGATTTTTGAAGAAGCTGAAATTGCCAAAATAAAATGATCTTTGGGATATGTCTTTCAAAATCAATTATTTTTTGAAACTGATAACCAATAATCACATCTTGGGTGGCCCTTTCATAAAAGGCCCGAACAATATTTTCTATAAAAGTATTTTTATCCATTGTTTATACGAGACTACCAAATTCAAATTTGTGGTCATAATGTTGTCTAATTTTATCACCTTTCTTAAGCTAGGCAAAGATTTCCCGATAAGTTATCAACTAAGGAAGAGGTCTTAAATTTTGAAATATTTTTACCTTATTTTTATTATTTTTCCAATTGCCGCTTTTTCTTATGAAAGAGTTATTGAAGAAATTGGGCCTTGTTGGGTATCGAATAAAAAAGAGCTTCCCATAATGGTTGCAGGGTTTTCATCAGAAACAACCTTTTCTCTTGAGGCCGATGATATTGCTCATCTGCTAGATTTTTTTAAGGAACAAACCAAACATTTGCAAAATCTAAATTCAGTTTTAACCGTGAAAAATATTAGCTTGCACTGTGGAGCATATGGTAATAGTTTATATTTTGCGATTAGTTACAAAAATAATTCTGAAAGTGCCAATAAGAAAGAGTCCACTTACTGTCTCAAGGCCCAAAAATTAAAAAATAATGATTGGAATCTGGCCTGGGGACTTGATCCAAATTATATTGCTGATCAAACTTGTTTTGGAGTTACCCCAAAAGAGTTGATGATAAACAGCGAGGGTATGGGTGAGGGAACTAAAGAAATTTTAGATCGGGAAGATATAAAAAGTATGATTGCCCAGTGGCATGAAATAAATGCAAAGTGGATTAAGGTTTATTTAAATGATGATTGGGCAGGACGAGAGGAAGAGGCCAAGCAAATTTTGCTTAAAAAATTAAATCTAAAAAATAATTCGTCAATTGGCCATGAAAACTGGCTAAGTCCGATTGGGGATTATTACACTTTTCCAAAATTTAAAGAACTCAATTAACGTCCGAGAACTTGTTCCATTGAGAGTCCTTGGGACTTTGGAAGTTTATCATTGATATTTCGAAGCTCTTCACTTTCAGAAATCTCTTTGCAAGAGATGCACATATCAGTTTCCGGACGGACAATTAAACGTTCAAAAGGAATTTGTTCTTCACAGTCATGACAGATCCCATAGGTTCCTCTCAAAATCATTTCTAGGCCCTTATTAATTTTTTTAAGATGAAAAATTTCGCGATTTCTCAAACGAACTTCTTTTGACATCAGATCATTAATGGTGGCCTCGTCCAGTACGTCGCTCAGTTCATTTTTATCGATGGTAAATTCTTTGATGGCATAATCTTTATAAAAAATGAGATTTCTCATCTCGATTAATTTCTTTTTGCAGATGGCAAGTTGTTCAGTAGTAAGTGGTTTTGTTGCAGTTGACTTTTTTATCCATGGAGTGTCATTTAAATTTTTATTAAGAGGGGCGGCCTTAGAAATAACAATTTTTTTTGTAGGTTGAACTATTATTTTGCTTTTTTTGGCAGCCGAGAATTTTTTAGTTTTTGGAAGTGATTTGGTATTTTTAATTAAAAATTTAGTTACTTTTTTATGTAACGCTTTTATTTTCTGAGTCATTTTTTTAGGCGCTGCATTTTTTTTCTGTTTATTATTTTTAGTTCCAGGAATTTTAGAATTTTTCTTTGCAATCGTTTTGCTTTTTACTTTACCCATTTTAACTCCTTGTAATTCGTGATATCCAATGAAGGCACCCGCCATTCATCAAAAATGGTGCAAAATATTCCAACCAAATAAATTTGTTTAAAACGAGGTTCAAGATACAGATGGCCCAGAGTTTAAGTCTAGGGCCGACAGGTCATTTTAATCTAACATTAAATAACATCTTTAGCGCTTGCGTTCAATGCATATCAAAATTAAAAATGCGAATATTCTGTGATTGATTTATAAGATGCTATTTGTATTTTTAAATTTGTCTTTAATAAGATCGAAACTTTTTTCACAATAAGGGCAAAAAAACCAAAACTGTGCGTCTAGAATTTTTTTACAAGATGAACATTCTACATTGTATTCAAGATCTAAAATATCTTCACTGACAACAAAAATATCTTTTCTCATCGCTCGTATTGTAACTGGATGAGCAAAATATTGGCCTGGTATTAATTTATCTGGCCGAAAAAATCCTCTTTCTACATTTAAATTTTCTTTAATATTGACTAAAAAATTAATAGGGTTTGTGACAACTAAAGGTCGATCGATGGCATTTTTCAGTGATTTTATTTTTGCCAATGACTCATTAGGCCCGAGAAAATCATTTTTAATTGACATATACTCCTCTTGCCCAAATTAATCTCTGCAATTGGTATTATTTGTCCTTGGAGATTTTTTGATTGTAACTCATTTTTTTAAAAAAATTTGCCAGAAATCTGTTTGTTTGCCCAACATATTGAATATAGATTAATAAGAGGCAAAAAAATCTAGCAAAGGAAACGCCCAAAAACTACAGAATGGTTCGCACTTCATTAAATTTATGTTAGCTTGCGGCAATTTTATTTATGAAAGAATTTGATATTAATTCTATTTATTTGGCGACAGAAGGTGAGGGGGTTCACGTTGGTACTCCTCAGGTCTTTATTCGCTTTCAGGGCTGCCATATTGGCTGTTTAAATTGTGATTCCAAAGACACTTGGGAATTTGATATAAAGAAAATTAAAGAAGAAGATCTGATTGCCCAGATAAAAAAAGAATCATTGGATTATAAAATAAAACGATTTTCAATTACCGGCGGTGATCCTCTTCATCCTAAGCTTGTCCCACAAGTGGAATTTGTCATTAATCATCTTAAGAATTTATTTTCTGATTGTTTTATAAATATTGAAGCGTCCGGTAGTCGTATTGTTCATGACCTTTTTTTGAAACTTGATTTTATAAGTTTTGATTTTAAAACGCCATCCACCGGCGTCAAAACGCCAGTGGAAAATGTTATCAAAATGCTTTTGAGTTTTTCACAAAAATGTCAAATTAAATCAGTGGTTGAAAATAGAGATGATATGGATGCAGTGTTTGAATCATATCAAATAGTATGCCGGGAATTAAAATTAGAAAAATTGCCTTGGTGTATTACCCCTAGCTACAATACCCACGAAAAATTTCCGCAAAAAAGATTTCAAAATATTTTAGAATGGAACTACTCTCTAGGGATACCTTTTAGGGTTATTGGCCAACAACATAAATGGATTTTTGGCCCCGACTTGAAGCAGGTTTAATTTTTTATACCAACTTTCATTGATCATTTCAAAAAGTAAAGAGGCCCAGATTTTGTGTTATTGTTTTCTAAGGGGCGGTTAAAAGAAAGTTTTTCTCCCGCCGATTTTCCCACTTCTGACCAAGAATGATCAGTGATACTTTGTGAGAAGCTAGATCTTCTTTTGGGAAAGGCCCGATCTAAGTGCTTTAGCAATTCTTTTTCTTGATTTTTAAGAACAGTGGCCAATTGCATTTTCTCTTCTTTAATAAAAACTCCTGCCAAATTTGCTTTGTCATCAGACATTTTTTTGAGGAATCCCACAGCGATACCTCTGAAAAATGAATTTTTTGCTCTTATCGTTGTTTTTTTAGATCCTTTAGTTATCTCCCATAATCTTTCTAGTTCACGATCTAAATAGACCGCCAAATAATCGGCAAATTGAACATTTGCCTTGCTGCCTACAACATGCAAAAAAAATTTATTTTTTGCATGGGAAAAAATAGGGGCCACATAAAACTCTTGAATAATTTTAGCAATGGCCTGATGTTTTTCTTGGCAGCGTTTGCCGCTTATAACGGATAACATATAGGTTTGATCTTCGCTCATGATATCTAAGTTAATATTAAATTGGAGCAGAATTTGATTTGCTTTTTGTATCGCCAGAAGGGCCTCGTGATTATTTGAACTTTGTGCTAAGGAAAAGAGTTTTTGAACTTTAGAAATTGTTTTTTCAATTTGTTCTTGATCTTTTTGATTAAAGATTTCTTCTAAGTTAATACTTGCTTTAGCAACTTCTTTAGAAAAATATTTTAAACATATTTGATTAAATTCCACTCCGTGAGGCCGGGGGCAATCGGGGTATTCTAAAAAAGTAATGAGATGAGCAATTTCATGGCGTAAAATATCGGTGATGACTGGCCAGTTCCCCGAGTTCAAAACTCTGATATTGATCCCAATTTGAAATAGCCATGGGATACATCTTCCAGCATTTTTGCCTTCAAAAATGGAGAATGAAAGAGGTATCCAGTAGTTACCCCAATAAAAACGCTCTCTCTTAACTTCAGCTTTTAATTCTAAAGAGAGAATTTGATGGGCGATCTCTCTTATTTTTTTAAGTAGTGGTTGGTGTAAATTGGAGAAAATTGTAAATTCTTGCATGGCCTTAGCCTAGCAAAAAAAAGACTTTAGTGACAAGGGTTACTCTTTATAAAAGACCTAATTACACCGATATGTTTTTGAGAGTTTAGGTAACTACTCACCGGGCCGGGTGAGCAGTTGAAGAGAGCTAGGCCACTTGAGTAGTTACGAGTTTAGAATGATAGTGAGATTATTTTTATTAATACTGGTGTTTATTCAGACGGAGAATCTGTCCGCTCAAATTTTTAATGATTGCAAAGAAGATATAGCGGAATTTTGCTCATTCCAAAATTCAGTGAATGATATTATTTTTTGCCTAAAGAGAAGATCCAATCTTTTGAAATCTAAATGTTTTGATTATGTCGCTTTAAAATTAAATGAAATGAAAAAAGAGCATACTGCACCAATCCCGACCCAAATTCCTCATTTGCCTCAGATTGTCCCCGTACAGGGGCAAAAAATTATTGTTCCCCTGCAAAGTGAACAAGATGCAAGATACAACGAGCGGTTGGCAAAGTGCAAAAAGGATTGGGTTAGGGAATGGTGGGGACAAAAAGAAAAAAATTGTGATCTTTACGCCAAAATAAATCCAGACAAAGCAACCTCTGATTGTATTGCTGATTTATCTGATCATCGCAAGACTTCAGAAGAACAGTTTACTTACGATGTTGAAATTCACCAAATGTGTGTTGAGTCGTTTATGGTAAATCGACAATGGAAAGAATGTTTTAAAAAAAATAAATTAGTGCGACGGGATTACATAATTACTTATAATATGTGTGCTCCAAAAATCAAATCTTGTATCGATAGACTGAACGGAAAAGGCACGGCCCAATTTGATAGTAAAATAAGTGATTATTATTATAAATATTGTTTTTCAAATTATAATCAGTCGGAAAAATCATTTAATTGCATCATTGATATGATAAAAAATGGCGATAGTTATTTGTCAAATGCCGATGAGGTTGGCAAGTTTTGTGCAGATGAGTCTAGAGAATGTATAGATTATGTTGTTAAAAATTCTAATACCATAAAATTAACTTTTGATGAGCACCGAAAAATATCTCAAATGTGTAGTTTAAGTTTAGAAAAAAAGAAAAGCTTTAAAGATGCTTTATGTTATTATCAGTCACAACAAAAATATCAACTTGATACTTCAGATTTAGCTCTTTTTTGTGAATCTTCTTCAAAGGCGACAAAAGATTGTCTGGCATTGGCAATAAAGAAAGGCATTTCTATTGATTATGCCAAGGAAAAAATATGTGTGGTGAACTCTCCTCAAATTCAAGAATGTTTAATGGATTATTTTACCCATATCAAAATTCCTCCTTATTCTACAATTCGAGGTGATACTTCTTCTGGGGCCTTTTGGTATTGTTCTCTTGAAGATTCCTCTGGTCAGGAATGTTTTTTGAAAAAAATTGAAAAAGAGGGCAGTAATAAGGATGAAGAGTTTCGAAAAATTGCTAGCTCTTGCAGAAAGGAACATCCTGATTTTGAGAAATGTTATGAAGATTATATAAAATATTTTAAAAAAGATTATTTGATTACTTTTGCTAGCAAAGAGATTGGGGTTATGTTGTGTGAAGTCCCAATAAAAGAAATGCGCTTGTGTCTTTTGGATCTTTTGATTGATCCTGATATTCTCATTTCTCGCACCACTTTTTTTAATTCTAAAGCAATAATTGATTTATCATTTGGTAATTTATATGGGCATTGTCATGCTAAAGTTTTGAAAAATCTTTTTTCAGACATGAGTGATAACGGGCAAAAATGGTCTTGTCGAAATGCCCCATTTGAGGAACTTTCACTTGAAGATCAAAATACAAAATGTAATCGATTTCCCTTTTGGCCAGATTGTGAGAAATTTAGATTAAACGTCATCCCCAATATTTTAAAGAGTGATTTAGCACCTCTCTGCAAAAGAATGGAGGAGAAACTATATTTGCAACGGGGGCCACTTTTCGCTGAATGTAGGAAAAGAAATTTAATTAATTAGGGCAACTGGGATCAGTATACCCTAATGCTATTCTATCTCTGGCCTTGAAAATAGTTTTGCTTTTAAGTGATCTCTATTCATCCTTGCGATATTTTCAATTGTAATATCTTTTGGGCAACTGGCCTCACATTCTGCTTCATTAGTGCAGTTTCCAAAACCTAATTGATCCATTTTTGCCACCATATTTTGAACACGTTTAGGGGCCTCTACTTTCCCTTGAGGGAGTAATGAGTATTGGGAAACTTTGGCAGAAACAAATAGCATTGCCGAAGCATTTTTGCAGGAGGCAACGCAAGCGCCACAACCAATACATTGAGCGGCATCCATTGCTAGATCAGCGTCGACTTTGGAAACCAAAATAGAATTAGCATCACAGGCAGCACCGGTATTTACTGTTACATAACCACCGGCAGACATAATTTGATCAAAGGCAGAGCGGTCTACTGTCAAATCTTTAAGAACAGGAAAGGCCTTTGCTCTCCAGGGTTCAATGACGATGGTATCGCCGTCTTTAAATTTTCTCATGTGTAGTTGGCAAGTGGTGGTGGATTTTTCAGGGCCATGGGCCTCGCCGTTAATCATCATTGAGCACATCCCGCAAATTCCTTCGCGGCAATCATGATCAAAAGAAACGACATCTTCACCGGATTTAACTAAATTTTCATTGAGCAGATCGATCATTTCTAGAAAGGACATATCTGGCGATACTCCTTCTAAGTGATAGTCTGTCATGTTTCCTTGAGCATTTTTATTTTTTTGTCGCCAAATTTTTAGCTTGAGTTTCATATTATGTGCTGTCATAGAGACTCCTTACTTATAGCTTCTTTGAGCTATTTTAACATTTTCAAATTTAAGTTGTTCTGTGTGACGAATAGGATCTTGTCCGTCGCCTTGATACTCGTAGGCGGCAACATGACTGAATTTTTGGTCATCTCTTTTGGCCTCTCCTTCTGGCGTTTGGTGCTCTTCTCTGAAGTGCCCGCCACAAGATTCTTCTCTAAGGAGCGCATCTTTAGCCATGAGCTCACCTAGTTCAATAAAGTCAGCAACTCGGCCGGCCTTCTCTAGCTCGCTATTAATTCCGTCAGCAGATCCAGTGACTTTTACATCTTTCCAGAAATCTTGCTTGATTTTTTGGATTTCTTTGATTGCCGTTTCTAGTCCTTCTTTATTTCTCGCCATGCCCACTTTATCCCACATCACTTTTCCCAGGGCCCGATGGAAATCATCTACAGTGTGCTTGCCATTTATTTCCATAAAGTTTTTATAGCGGCCTTGCGAATCTTTTAGCCCTTTTTGAAACTCCGGATGCTTATCATCTATTTTTTCAAATTTGTTACTGGCAAGATAATCGCCAATCGTATTAGGAAGAACAAAGTAGCCGTCGGCCAAACCTTGCATTAGGGCTGAGGCCCCCAAGCGGTTAGCTCCGTGATCTGAAAAATTGGCCTCGCCAATAACGTAAAGTCCGGGGATGGAACTCATTAAATTGTAATCGACCCAAAGCCCACCCATCGTATAGTGGACCGCTGGGTAAATTCTCATGGGAACTTTATAAGGATTTTCATCAGTGATTCTTTCATACATATCAAAAAGATTTCCGTAGCGTGCCCTTACCGCACTCTCTCCATCTCTTTTTATGGCATCTCTAAAATCGAGGTAAACTGAAAGCCCAGTGGTGCCAACCCCTTTTTTTTGGTCGCACTGGTTTTTGGCATTTCGACTAGCGACATCTCTGGGAACTAAATTTCCAAAACTGGGGTAAATTCTTTCTAAGTAGTAATCTCTTTCCTCATCGGATATTTTTTCTGGTGAACGATTGTCATGTTCTTTTTTGGGAACCCAAACTCTTCCGTCATTTCGCAGGGACTCTGACATTAAAGTTAATTTTGATTGGTGGCCGCTGGAAACGGGAATGCAAGTGGGGTGAATTTGGGTGTAACAAGGATTTCCAAAGGCGGCACCTTTTTTATAAGCACGCCAAATGGCCGAAGTATTTGATCCTTTGGCATTGGTGGAGAGATAAAAAACATTTCCATAGCCCCCAGTTCCCAACACAACAGCATCGCCATAATGACTGCTCATTTCTCCTGTGACCACATCTCTGACGATAATTCCTCTTGCTTTTCCATCGACGACGATGAGATCCACCATTTCACTGCGAGCGTGGATTTTTACTTTATGAGCACCATATTGTTTCATTAGAGCAGAGTAGGCACCAAGTAAAAGTTGTTGCCCGGTTTGTCCTCGGGCATAGAAAGTTCTTTGTACTTGTGATCCACCGAAAGAGCGGTTGGCCAGTTGCCCACCATATTCTCTGGCGAAGGGCACACCTTGAGCAGTACATTGATCGATAATATTATTAGCTACTGATGCTAGACGATAAACGTTTGCTTCTCTTGCTCTATAGTCCCCACCTTTAATGGTATCGTAAAACAAACGCCAAACGGAGTCGCCTTCATTAGTATAATTTTTAGCGGCGTTAATCCCTCCCTGAGCGGCTATGGAATGGGCCCGCCTAGGAGAATCTTGAATACAAAAAACTTCTACTTGATAACCCATCTCGGAGAGAGATGCAGCAGCTGAAGAGCCCGCAAGACCTGTGCCTACAATGAGGATTTTATATTTTCTTTTATTTGCCGGGTTAACAATCTTAAGATGGAATTTATGTTCGTTCCATTTATCTTGAATCGGGCCATCGGGAATTTTTGAATCTAATTTTAAGCTCACAACTTACCTCCTTTAAGATACAGAAATAGGGGTAAGGCGGAATACCCCAGGGCCATTAGTAACCCAAAGATTTTAGAAAGACATTTTAAGAGGCAATTGCATCTTGGGTGGTTAATCCCAAAAGATTGGAAGGCCGACCAAAATCCATGAGAGACATGGATTCCCAGTGCAGAGACACAAAAAATATACCCGGCAACATGAAGGGGATTAGAAAAATTTTCTGCCAGTAAACGGTAGAGGTCGCGCATTTCTTTACCATCTACTTGAGTGACATAATAAGGGCCATATTTTACGGTAATTAAATACAAAACCAAAAAAATTAAAATTATCATTCCAGTGTAGGGCATAGTAGAGGAGGCAAAGGTCGCTCCTCTTCCCGTTTTACTTTTCAAATAATAATTTTGCGGGCGTGCATTTTTATTTTCCACTGTCAGTTTAATGGCCATGCAAATGTGTGCTAAAAAAAGAGCAACCAGTCCCATTTCTGCTGGCAATATAAGTGGGTTAGTGACCAGCATATGCCCATAGCGGTTAAAGGCGTCGGCACTCACATAAATAAGACAGTTGCCACTTAAGTGGGCAAGTAAAAAGCCGCACAAAAGAAGCCCTGTCATCGCCATGAATTGTTTTTTACAAATAGAGGTGGGCGCTACACATCTTTTTTTACAATCTTTGCCCATATTACAATGCTCCTTTTAAGGAAAAGTAGGGGGAGGTCAAAACTCAGCTATCTTCATTATATTGTAATCAAATAAAATTATGTGGTTAAGTTTTTTTATTTTAATGACGCCGTGACCCGGAAAAATGAAAAGCGGCAGATATTCGCAGTGCCAAAAAGATTGATTTGAAAGTCAGAATCTTTAAAAAGCTTGCATTCCCTTGGCAGATATAAAAATAACAAAAAAAAATGGGCCAAAGAGATAAAAAGAGATTTATAAAAGCTTAAACTAATCGGGATTATAAGGAGAAGATTATGACACGAACTGCTTTTTCTACTCGTTTAATGCTTTTTTTTACACTTAGTGCTTCTGTTAGCGCCCCGGCATTTGAACTCATGTCCTACAACGTTGAAAATCTTTTTGATACTGAACACGATGCTGGAAAAATCGACTATGAATATCTCGCCATTGGAAATCCCCTGAAAGAGAAAGGGTGCAAAGAAACTTCTGCCCCTGGCCGTTTAAGGGGCTGTTTAACTACCGATTGGACTCCTTCTCGCCTTGAATTAAAGTTGAATCAGATCAACCGTATAGTGCATGAGGGGCTAGGTCATCTTCCGGGCATTATGACTTTGGCGGAAGTTGAAAATGAAGCAGTTGTCGCCAAGCTCGCCCAAAAATTAGGTTTTGATGGTTACAAGGCCACCAATGGCCCAGATGAAAGAGGTATAGATGTTGCTGTTATGTACGATAGCAAACAAGGGATTGTTCTTAAACATTTTGAAGAACATCAATTGATGGGCCCTATTTTTGAAGAAAACCCCACAAGAAATATTTTAGAGGCCCATTTTGCAACTCCCAAAGGTGATTTGATTCTTTTTGTAAATCATTGGCCTTCGCAAAATAATCCGGTCGAACACCGAATAAAAGCTGCAGAGAAGCTGAGAGAATTAATGGAAAAAAGAAAAGAAGAATTTAAGCATGCTCTAGTTGTTGCCAGTGGAGATTTTAATACTATAGACAGCGATAAACCACATCCTTTTTCAGATGAACTTCTCTCTAGGGGAGATATAAAAGATATTTTTATGAATAGCGATAAAGAAGATATCAATCCCGATTACCAAAATATTCCTGCACCTAAGGGGACATTTTATTATCGCAAAAATAAAGAATGGAATTTTTTAGATCGATTTTTTGTTGTTCAAAAGACAGATAGCTTGGGACTAAAAATAAAAGTGGGTTCGCAAAAAATATTGGCACCATTCTTTGCTACAAAAATAATTGGCGGCCCAAGTGATCATAACGGTGGTGAGCTACTGGGTATTCCATGGGCCTATAACCACAATGCCGATCACCCTGAACTTGCCGGATTTTCAGATCACTTTCCAATTGTT